>JBNMJQ010000020.1:0-40077 GCA_050873865.1 Agathobacter sp.
GAGAAGATATACATGTTCTACAAAAGGTGGTTCGCATTTTATATGCATTAGGTATGTCTTCGGTCAAGTTTCTTGGATAACATCATGCCAAGGCCTTGAAGAATTTGGACAAGGACTACCAAAATGACAATCGTCACGATCATGATGTCTGTCTCGTAACGGTAATAACCGTAACGGATTGCGATGTCACCAAGTCCGCCACCGCCGACCACGCCCGCCATTGCGGAATATCCAAGGATTGTACCAATAGCAATGGTTACTCCAACCAGAAGGGAGGTTCTTGCTTCGGCAAGAAGGACTTTCCATATGATTGTGAATGTCCCGGCACCCATACTCTGTGCAGCTTCAATCACACCTTTGTCCACTTCCTTTAAGGACGATTCCACCATACGGCCGATAAAAGGCGCCGCAGCAATCGTAAGCGGTACAATGGTTGCAACTGCACCGTAGCTTTGTCCAACAATCAGCTTCGTAAGCGGCATAACCAGAATAAGAAGGATCAAAAACGGAATGCTTCGTGTAAGATTGACAATGAAATCCAATATCCGGTATATAACAGCATTCGGACGGATTCCCTCCTTATCCGTGACCGCAAGGACAATTCCCATCGGCAGGCCGATCAGATATCCAAAAAAGGTTGACAGCAATGTCATGTACAATGTTGCTACCGTTCCCTCCAGCAGCATGTTTCTAATTGTTTCATCCAGCAATGGAATCCACCTCCTCTACTCCAAGATTCTTTTCCTTAAAATATGCAATCATGCCATCCGCAATTTTCTCTGATTCCGGCAATTGCAGAATCATCTCTCCCTCGGCATTTCCATTTATTGTGCGCGTGTTGGCATAGAGAATATTAAGCGGGGTATGATATTCCAGGATCACATTGCCAATCAATGGCTCGAAGGCCGTCTTGCCATCAAAGGTAACACGGATCATGCGCTTTCCGTTCATCTGTGGCACATAGGAAAAATCATTAAATATCAGCTTCCTGGCTGCCTCCGTCTTTGGTGCACGGAACAGCTCCTCCACAGAACCGATCTCCGCAATGCTTCCATGGTCAAGCACTGCAACCTTTGTGCAGATTTCCTGAATAACAGCCATTTCATGCGTGATGACAACGATTGTGATTCCGTATTTCTGATTAATTTCCTTAAGCAGAGCCAGAATGGACTTTGTTGTCTGCGGATCAAGCGCACTTGTTGCCTCGTCGCAGAGCAGAATCTTTGGATCACTTGCAAGAACCCTCGCAATTGCCACCCGCTGCTTCTGGCCTCCGGACAGCTGCGCCGGATATGCCTTTGCCTTGTCACTCAATCCTACCGTCTCAAGATACTGCATTGCACGCTTCTTCGCTTCCTTTTTGTGTATGCCTGCAATCTCCATCGGAAAGCATACATTATCTAACACGCTTCTTTGCATAAGCAGATTGAAATGCTGGAAAATCATTCCGATCTCCTGCCGCTTCTTTCGCAGTTCCCACGCTTTAAGCTTCATAATGTCCTTGCCATCAATGAAGATCTCACCTTCGTTCGGCTTTTCGAGCAGGTTCAGACAACGCACCAACGTACTTTTGCCTGCTCCGGAAAGTCCGATGATTCCGAAAATGTCTCCTTTCTCAATGGAAAAGCTGACATTCTTTACTGCATCCACCGTGCCTTCGCTTGTTTGAAATGTCTTGCTGATATTTACAGCGCGTATAATTTCTTCCATGCGTCCTCTCTCTTTCTAAGTACTCAAAATCCCATTGTACAAATTTCGTTTTTGCAAAATCTCTCCACCCATGCAACGTTTTTACAACGCGCAAAAGTGTGCGCCCGGCGCACACTTTTACCTTCCGTATGGATGAACTAGTTGAATGGAATTACTGCACCATCATAGGTGTCATTGATATAGTTTGTAATTTCATCAGACTTTAAGGTCTCGATCAATGCCTGGATTGCTTCGCTGTTCTCATTGCCTTCCTTTACTGCAATAACATTTACATAAGTCTTTGCTGCCTCGGAATCGGATTTCTCATAAGCGATGGAATCCTTTGCTACGGAAAATCCTGCCTGAAGTGCATAGTTACCATTTAATACAACAAATGCAACCTCATCCTTTACTCTGGCTACCTGTGCCGCCTCAAGCTCCTGGATCTTGATGTTCTTTGGATTGTCCTCGATATCCTTTACGGTTGCGTTAAGTCCTGCGCCATCCTTTAATGTAATAATTCCGTTATCCTGTAACAGAAGAAGTGCTCTTGCCTCGTTTGTGGTATCATTTGGAACTGCGATGGTATCTCCGTCTGCAAGTTCGTCAAGTGAGCTCTTGGTTCCCGGGTAGATTCCAAATGGTTCATAGTGAATACCGCCTGCATTTACTAAGTGTGTTCCGTTCTCCTCATTGAAGTTATCAAGATACGGAATGTGCTGGAAGTAGTTCGCGTCAAAATCTCCGCTTTCTACTACAAGGTTCGGCTGTACATAATCATCAAATACAGTCACTTCCAGGTTCCAGCCCTTTGCTGCGAGAAGCGGCTTTGCCTGCTCAAGTATTTCGGCATGTGGAGTTGCGCTTGCTGCAACCTTGATGGTTCCTTTCTCCTCTACCTGCTGTGCATCATCCGTTGTATCGTCTGCCGCTGCATCATCTGCCGTTCCTTCTACTACGCCGCCCTCTACTACAAGGCTGTCAATGTCAACTGAGCTTCCGTATACCGGCTCAAGAGTTGCCTTGTAATCTGCATGGAAGAACTGCTCGTCTGCAAGTGCCTTAATCTCATCATTAATCCATGTTAATAAAGTTTCATTTCCTTTGGATACTGCCGGTGCAATAGTGTCTAAGTTACCAATTGATTCGATTCCTACGCTGAATCCTTCATTCTGTAATGCCCATGCAAGCACCTCGGTATTGTCGGTGGAGAACGCATCTCCTCTTCCGTCTAACAGAGCATTGTACGCTTCGGTGTACTGGTCAAACTTAACCAGCTCGATGTCCGGATAATTTTCTGAGAAATAAGTCTCTGCTGTGGTTCCCTTTGTAACGATCAGTTTCTTGCCGTTTAACTCATCTGCGGATGTGATCAGTGCGCTGTCCGGTGACACAACACCAAGTGCTACCTTCATGTAAGGAAGTGCAAAATCAACGGATTCCGCTCTCTCTGCGGTTACGGTAAAGTTTGCAAGAATCACATCTACCTTGCCGGATTTTAAATACTCAACGCGGTTTGCTGCGTCCGTAGATACATACTCTACTTCCACGCCCAGATCCTTTGCCAATCTGTCTCCAAAATAAATATCGTATCCCTGATAGTTTCCATTCTCATCTACATAACCGAATGGATTTTTGTCGCTGAAAACGCCGATCTTGATCGTTCCGCTCTCCTTGATCTCGTCAAGGGTACGGTAAACAACATTTCCATCGCCTGAATCGGAAGTCTTATCTGAGCTGCCACAACCCACAAAAGCTCCCAATGCTAAAACAAGTGCCAGTAATAATGTCAGAATCTTTTTCATGCTTTTTCTCCTCCTCTTGCATAAATGAATGTATTCAAAAACCGTCTTGCACGATCGGTTTCTGGCTGTGTGAAAAATTCTTCCGGCGGAGCCGCTTCTACGATTTTTCCGCCGTCCAGGAAAACGATCTTGTCTGCAACCGCTCTCGCGAATTGCATCTCATGTGTCACAATAAGCATCGTGTAGCCCTCTGCCGCGAGTTCTACGACAACGTCCAAAACCTCTCTGACCATCTCCGGATCGAGTGCTGCCGTGATCTCATCCATAAGAAGAATTTCCGGCTTTAAGATGAGTGCCCGCACGATCGCGACACGCTGCTTCTGCCCACCGGACAACTGTCTTGGATATGCATCCTTTTTGTCCAGAAGCCCGACACGGTCAAGTAACTTTTCTGCTTCCTCGATTGCTTCTTTCTTTTGCCTGCCCTGCACCTTAACGGGGCCTAGAATAATATTGTCAAGCACACTCATGTGTGGAAACAATTCGTAATTCTGGAAAACCATTCCGATCTTCTGTCTGACCTTCGGCCAGTTTGTCTTGCCTTGTGTGATCACTTCCCCATCTAAGAGAATCTGTCCGGACTGAATCTGCTCCAGCCCGTTCATACATCGAAGGAAGGTGCTTTTTCCACATCCGGAGGGTCCGATTACAACGATCACCTCTCCCTTATGTAAGGAAAGTGAAACATCGCTTAGCACTTCTCCCTCGCCATAATTTTTACTGATATGTTTTGCTTCCAGTACAACCGGCTGTTCTGCCATATCCTCACCTCATTTTCTTGGAAGTCGTTATTGTCTGTAATTTGCAGCCTACGCTGTTTTCCATTTTTTCTCCAGATGCTTTGCCGCCAGTGAGATCGGCCAGCAGGTGAAAAAGTATAGGAAGAAAATCGCTCCGTATATCCACAGTGCCGCATCCGGAACCGTGTACCGGTTCGCCTCGATGATCTGCTGTGCAACCTTTAGCACCTCGACCACTCCGATCAGTGCGACCAGCGAAGTTGTTTTTATCATTCGTGTTGTCAGGTTGATTGCCAGCGGAATCAGTCTCGTCACGATCTGTGGGATAATGACGTATCTGTATACCTGCTTTGGCGTAAGCCCGACTGCTGCACCACTCTCATATTGATGCTTTGGGATGGAGATAAGTGCGCCACGCACCAGATCTCCCATCTCTGCGGTTCCCCAGAGGGTGAACACGATCACCGCGCTCAGTTCTCCGGATAAGTTCAGTTGGAACGATCTTGCCAGCCCGAAAAATACCAAAAACAGTAACACAAGCTGCGGCATGATCCGGACAAATTCCAGATAGATCTTTGTCAGTGCCTTTGTGACCGGATTCTTGACGGTCATCAGCATTCCAAGCAGGATGCCGAACACGATCGACAGTGCAACTGCGATCAGTGAGATCCGGATCGTGATCCATAGTCCGTATAGAAGTCTTGCGAAGTTGTTTCCCATGAATAGAACTCTAATTCCCAAATCCTGCATACCGTAGCCTCCTCTCCAGTACCGTTGCCAGTATCGTAATCGGTAACAGTATGATCAGATATGCAACCACCAGCATGAGCAGTGCTTCATCTGTCTTGTAGTAGAGTCCGATGAGATCCTTTGCCACATACATCAGATCTGCCAGCGCCACAACGCTGAATACGGATGTCTCTTTTATCAGGAACACCATGTTTGCACACAGTGCCGGGACCGATACGGACAATGCCTGCGGAAGAACCACATATCTTACGATCTGGCTTCTTCGCATTCCGAGCGCCAGCGCCGATTCCTCCTGCCCTTTGTCCACTGCTTCGATTCCGCTCCGGAACGCTTCTGCCATGTAGCTGCCTCCCAGGAAGCAAAGCCCGATGATCGCACAGCCCTTTGAGCTGATGCTGATGCCTGCTTTCGGCAATCCGAAGTATAACAAAAACAGTTGTACCAGAAGCGGTGTGTTGCGGGATAGCTCGATGTATATGGCTGCGATCGTTTTTAGCACCGGTACTTTAAAATACTGGATACAGGCGATCAGAAGTCCTACCACCAGTGAAAGTGCGATTCCGATCAGCCCAATGCTAAGTGTCAGCCCCGCCGCCTTGACGTATAGCGGTGCGTATTCAGCTATAAACTGCGTATCCATCTCGTCGCTTCCTTTCCGGTTGATCGAATCTCCCATTTTCCTACCGCATCGGTAGGTTTTATTTTTCTCTCATTATATGTATCCGGGCAACTATTGTAAAATTCTTAAACTTTATAGCTAGTTATAGCATATTCCTATAACGCAAAAAGCTGCCAGCCACATCATGTGACTGACAGTTTTTTTATTTTAATGCCTTATCTTCGTATTTGGATAGCTCCTCGATGTACTTCTTTCCAAGGGAGCTTATCATGACACCCTTGCGGGAAAGATATCCGATCGTCATGGTCTCGTCCGAGTGCAGGCGCACCGCACAGTAATCCGAACCGTTTAATTCTTCGCAGATGATACCGGAACAGAGCGTGTAACCATTTAAACCTACCATGAGATTTAGCAGGGTGGCACGGTCGCTGGCGCGGATCAGCTGCTTATAATGATAAGTGCTGAGTACCTCCTCCGCAAAATAGAAGGAATTGTTCCTGCCCTGGTCGAATGCCAGACACGGGTACTCCTCCAGCTCCTCCAGCGTGATCTCCTCACGTCCTGCAAGCGGATGCCCTTTCCACATGTAGACGTAGATATGGCAGTCAAGGATCGGGTGGAACACCAGCCCGTTTTCCGCAAACAGCTTGTTTAACACCTTCTGATTAAATTCGTTGAGATAGAGGATGCCGATCTCGCTCTTGAAGTTCTTGACATTTTCGATAACCTCATAGGTTTTTGTCTCATAAATAGCAAACTCGTACTCATCAATTCCAAACTGCTTGACCATCTCCACAAACGCCTTTACCGCAAAGGTATAGTGCTGTGTTGACACACCGAATTTCTTCTTGATGCTGCCTTTATCGATGTACTTTGTCTCGATCAGTCCATATTGTTCTACGACCTGCCGCGCATAGCCGATAAACTCCTCGCCCTCGGTCGTGGTAAATACGCCCTTATTGTTACGGATGAATACCTCAATGCCGATCTCCTCCTCCAGCTCCTTGATCGCCGAGGAGAGGCTTGGCTGGGAGATAAACAGCTTTTTTGCGGCCTTATTCATGGATTTGGATTCTGCTACCGTAATGATATATCGCAACTGTGTCAGTGTCATAGCCCATTCCGCCCTTTTTCGTCTTAATTGGTTCTGCTGTCGTAATCATCCAAAAACTGATACGTCATATCATCCTTGTGATAGCCGATGACCGTTTTCAGATTGATGTTCTTTACGCTGTTGAAAATATTGATGTCGATCACATCACTAACCTTGCGGAACTGTGCGATCAGCTCCTTCATCTCATCACGCTTTGAGCCTCTGCCGCCACCGCAGGTCGCGCAATTCTCGGTAAAACGGCAGGCACACTGTATAAAATGCAGCCCGTTGTAATCACGCCATGCCTTTATCGCTTCTTCCTTGACCAGATACATCGGGCGGATCAGCTCCATTCCCTCAAAATGCTGGCTGTGCAGCTTCGGCATCATCGTCTCCACCTTGCCGCTGTATAACATTCCCATCAGGATCGTCTCGATCACGTCGTCAAAGTGATGTCCAAGCGCGATCTTATTGCAGCCAAGTTCTTTTGCCTTCGCATAGAGGTAACCTCTTCTCATGCGTGCGCACAGATAGCATGGGTTATGGTCGATCGTCGCCACCGTGTCAAAAATATCGCTGTTGAATACCGTAAGCGGAATACCAAGGAGCTTTGCATTGTCCTCTATGATCTTCCAGTTATCCGCATTGTATCCCGGATTCATCACCAGAAAAACTGCCTCAAACGGCACCTTGCCGTGGCGCTGCAGCTCCTGGATCAGCTTTGCCAAAAGCATTGAATCCTTACCACCGGATATGCACACTGCAACCTTGTCGCCCTCGTTGATCAGCTTATATTCATTCAGTGCGCGGGTAAACGGGCGCCACACGGTCTTTTTAAACTTCTTGATGATGCTGCGCTCGATCTCTGCCGTCTTTTCCTTGCGTGCCTCCTCGGACTCACTCTCCATATACCGGTTGAGCGTCAGCTTTAAATATGCACGGTATCCTCCGTCCACGTTAACCGCATCATAGCCCGCTTCCTCCAAATCCTCTGTATAACCGCGGCTGCGCTCGCCGGTGTGGCACATCAGATAGATGGTCTTATCCTTTGGAATGCGATCCATACTTTCTTCAAACACATCCATCGGAATACTGATTGCGCCCGGAAATGTTCCACGCTCATATTGTTCCTGCGGGCGGATATCGACCACGCAGCAGGTGTCCTTATTTATCTGTTCCAATTCTTCGATCGTAATGCTTTTCATTTTTGTTCCGATACCTCTCTTTGGTTGTTCTAAGCGATTATACTATGGAATGCGTGGTTTTTCAAGAAACTACTGCTCCGCCTGATTCCAACCAAAACGGGCTATTCCCGTTCTATCTTTTTTACGAATTCATCCGGTAAGATTATCTTCGTGCTTCCTGCCAGATAATCCTTTATATTCCTTGTGACTATATAATCCATTTCTGTTCTTGAAGCAACCTTTTCGATTATCGCATCCTCATAGTCCCCGATCGGCGATGCCAGTGCATCAATGCAGTCATTCGCTGTCACATCCAGTATCCCGGTTAAAGAATACAGCTTCTCCATTACCGTCCTTGCCGTTTCGGAGCTATGCAGATGCTTTCTTATCAGATAATATATATCCGTCGCCGAACTTGCCGTGATATACATATCAATCGTATGATTCGCCGCCATGAGGAATATTTTCTCCGCGCTTTCGTTCCAAGGTTCCCTTGCGGTCAGAGCATCCATTATCACATTTGTATCAGCAAGAATCCTCATTACTTTGCACCAAGCCTTTCCTCTTTTGCAGCTTCAATATCTGCATCCTTTGGCAAAATGCCAAACAAAGACTTTGCCACCTCTACCCTGTCCTGATGTGGGTTTGTTAGCTTTGCCACGATCCTTCCGTTCTTTGTTATAAAAATATCTTCACTTGCTGATAATAACAAATATTTTCCAAGGTTATTTTTTAATTCTGTTGCCGTAATTGACATAGTACCGCCTCCTTTTTCGTACTATTATTATACTCGCTTCGTACATTTTAATCAATAATAGTAGCTAAATTATAGTAATCCAGGCAATGCGATCGTCGCTGTTTCCTAATCCCTTATTCCGATAACAACAGGTTGACTTTCTCTTTCCACCGATTTACATTATTAGCAGATAACCACCAATTTGTATTGCTTAAGCGCATTTTATATAAGGAGATTTTCATTATGCTTCAGAAGATAAAGAGTTTTTCCATCATTACGATCAGCGTTGTCATCATGGCGATCGGCGTCTACTATTTTAAGTTTCCGAACAACTTCTGTTTTGGCGGCGTTACAGGTGCGGCAGTCGTATTTGCAAAGCTTCTCCCGATATCTGCGAGTAGTTTTTCCTTTATCGTAAACATGGCACTTTTAGTGCTCGGCTTTGCCTTTCTCGGAAAAGAATTTGCGCTCCGCACGACCTATGCGACAGTTCTTTTATCCGCGCTCCTTCTTATCTTAGAAAAGCTCCATCCGCTGACACATCCGCTCTCCAACGAGCCGATGCTTGAGCTTGTCTTTGCAATCGCACTCCCTGCGATTGCCTCCGCACTGCTCTTCTACGAGGGAGCATCCAGCGGCGGAACCGATGTCATTGCAATGATTGTAAAAAAATACACACATGTCCAAGATATCGGAATCGCACTTTTCATTACCGACCTGATCATGATTATCATCGCCTGCTTTGTCTTTGACATCAAGACCGCACTGTATTCCTTTGTCGGTCTGACGCTGAAGTCCTTTTTGATCGATGCAATCATTGAGAATATCATGCTGCGCAAGTCTGTCATGATCACCTGTGATGACAAGGACGCCATCTGCCGTTTCATCACAGAAGAATTAAATAAAAGCGCCACTATCGTCAATGCGAAGGGCGCTTATACAAACGAAGACAAATATTTGATTTTTACAACACTTACCAGAAAACAGGCTGCCGCCGTGCGCTCTTTTATCCATGAGAACCACCTGACGGCTTTTATCTCCATGTCCAGCACCAGTGAAGTTTTTGGCAAGGGATTTTCTTCTATCTAAGAGGCTAGGAATGTCCAGCTTAAATCGTCGATTTTCCCCATATATTTTCAAAAAATTGGTCTGGAACCATCACGGCTCCAGACCTTTTTTGTACTTATCTATTATAGCTTATTATTTGAAGTATGCAACACCGCTCTCGAATAGCTTCATATCCTGCTCTCCATAGATGTTGATCGCAACGCTCTCGCCGCGGCGCTCAGAGTGCGCCATCTTGCCGAGCACACGGCCATCCGGGCTGGTGATACCCTCGATTGCCATGTAGGAACCGTTGATGTTCCACTCCTCATCCATCGTCGGCTGTCCTGCCTCGTTGACATACTGGGTGGCAACCTGTCCGTTTGCAAACAGCTTATCGAGCCATTCCTTCGGAGCAACGAAGCGTCCCTCGCCGTGTGATGCAGGATTGCAATAGGTCTTTCCAAGCTCTGCGCCTGCAAGCCACGGACTCTTGTTGGTGACAACCTTGGTGTATACCATCTTGCTGATATGGCGGTTGATGGTGTTATAGGTCAGTGTCGGTGAAGTCTCATCCTGCATGCGGATCTCGCCATAAGGAACAAGACCGAGCTTGATGAGTGCCTGGAATCCGTTGCAGATACCAAGTGCAAGACCATCGCGTTCATTCAGTAATCGGTTGACCGCCTCGGTCATCTTCGCATTGCGGAATGCGGTAGCGAAGAACTTTGCAGAACCTTCCGGTTCATCACCTGCAGAGAATCCACCCGGGAACATGATCATCTGTGACTGATCGATTGCCTTTACAAATTCATCAACGGAATCGCGGATATCCTCTGCGCTCAAGTTCTTAAATACCTTTACGATTGTGTCAGCACCGGCAAGTTCAAAAGCCTTTGCGCTGTCATACTCGCAGTTGGTTCCCGGGAATACCGGAATGAATACAGTCGGCTTCGCGATCTTATTCTTGCAGACATAAACGCTCTTTGCGTCAAATACATCCGTCTTGACATCGGAGGTATCCTCATGGGATCTTGTATGGAATACACCCTCCAGCTTCTTTGTCCATGCGGCGATTGCCTCATCGATTGGAAGCACCATATTGTCACACTCGATGCTCTGCGTATCGTTTACATATCCGACAACGCTCTCCACACCGCTCAATCCTGCGGCATCAAGGATCTCTCTTACAACAGCAAGCTTATCTGCCGGGATCTCCGCAACGATATTTCCAAAGCCCGGTGCAAATAACGTATTGCTGGTGACCTCCTCCTCGATGGTTACGCCAAGCTTATTTCCGAACGCCATCTTGGAAACTGCTGCTGCAAGTCCTTTTCCATCCAGCGCGTATGCGGAAACGATCGCGCCCTTCTGAATCATCTCATGGATGGCATCATAGAGCTTCATAACCTGTGCATAGACAGGAAGGTCATACTCATTCTTCTCAATCTCAAATAAAATCAGCTGATCTCCAGCCTTCTTGAACTCTGGCGTGATAATATCCTTTTCTTTTGCCACATCAACCGCAAAGGAAACCAATGTCGGCGGAACATCGATCTCATTGAAGGTTCCGGACATGGAGTCCTTTCCTCCGATGGATGGAAGCCCGAATCCGATCTGTGCATCATAAGCACCAAGGAGAGCTGCAAATGGCTGACTCCAGCGTCTTGGGTTCTCGCTCATTCTGCGGAAATATTCCTGGAAGGTAAAACGAACCTTCTTAAAATCTCCACCGGCAGTTACGATGCGGGACAGTGACTCAAGTACCGCATAGATGGAACCATGATATGGGCTCCAGCTTGAAAGATACGGATCGAAACCATAAGCCATCATTGTTACGGTATCGCATTTGCCCTTTAATACAGGAAGCTTTGCAACCATGCTCTGTGTCTCGGTAAGCTGATACTTACCACCGTAAGGCATGTATACGCTGCCTGCTCCAATGGAACCGTCAAACATCTCAACAAGTCCCTTCTGGGAACATACATTAAGATCAGAAAGCTCTGCGAGCCATGCGCCCTTCATATCGCCCTGCTCCACATACTTTGCGACATCCGGTGTGTGGATTCCGGTCAGATAGTTTGCCTTTTCATCCGGCATCTCGACAACAACATCGGTCTCCTGATGTGCGCCGTTGGTATCTAAAAATGCACGAGAGATATTGACGATCTCCTTGCCTCTCCATACAAGTACAAGTCTTGGCTCCTCGGTTACGACTGCAACCTCGGTTGCCTCTAAGTTCTCTTCCTTTGCATACGCCATAAACTGTGCGACATCCTCCGGCGCTACAACAACCGCCATACGCTCCTGAGACTCGGAGATCGCGATCTCCGTTCCGTCAAGTCCTGCGTACTTCTTCGGAACCTTGTCAAGCTGTACGACAAGTCCTGCAGCAAGCTCACCGATTGCTACGGATACACCGCCTGCACCAAAGTCGTTACACTTCTTGATGATGTGGGAAACCTCCTCACGGCGGAACAGTCTCTGTAATTTACGCTCAGTCGGTGCGTTACCCTTTTGTACCTCGGCACCGCACACGGAGGTAGACTTCGTATTGTGTGCCTTGGAAGAACCGGTTGCACCACCGATTCCGTCACGTCCGGTGCGTCCTCCGAGAAGGATGATCTTGTCGCCCGGATCAGAATTTAAACGCTGTACCGCGCGCCTTGGAGCTGCACCCATGACAGCGCCGATCTCCATACGCTTTGCGACATAATTCGGATGATATACTTCCTTTACATAGCCGGTTGCAAGTCCGATCTGGTTGCCGTAAGAGCTGTAACCGTGAGCAGCCTCACGCACCAGCTTCTTCTGTGGAAGCTTGCCCTCGATTGTCTCTGCGACCGGAACAGTCGGATCTGCCGCACCGGTAACACGCATTGCCTGATATACATAAGTACGTCCGGAAAGCGGGTCACGGATCGCACCGCCAAGACAGGTGGCAGCGCCACCAAACGGCTCGATCTCGGTCGGATGGTTATGTGTCTCATTTTTAAAGTTCACAAGCCACTCTTCAACCTGTCCGTCCACTTCAACCGGAACAACAATCGAGCAGGCATTGATCTCATCAGACTCCTCCTGATCGGCAAGCTTACCCTCTTTCTTTAAGCGCTTCATGCCGACAAGTGCAAGATCCATCAGGCACACAAACTTGTCGCTTCTTCCCTCATACAGGTTCTTGAAGGAATCCAGATAATCGTTGTAAGAATCCATCATCGGTGCCTTGTAGTAGCCCTCGTCAAAGGAGACGTTTTTCAGCTCTGTCGAGAAGGTGGTGTGACGGCAATGGTCAGACCAATAGGTATCAAGCACACGGATCTCCGTCATGGACGGGTTGCGCTTCTCCTCGTTCTTAAAGTAGTTCTGGATATGTAAAAAGTCCTTAAATGTCATTGCAAGATTCAGGGAATCGTAAAATGCCTTTAACTCCTGCTCCGGCATCTCGATAAATGCAGTCTGCCCGTCGGTGCCGTCAAAGATCACAACATCTTTCGGATCATCAAACTCCTGTACTAAAGTCTCCGGCTTCTCAAGACCGATCTCACGGGAATCAACCGGGTTGATGCAGTGTTTCTTGATCGCCGCGAACTGCGCATCGCTGATATTGCCCTCGATCACATAGGTTGTGGCACTGCGGATGATCGGCTCCTCGTTCTCATCCAGCAGCTTTACGCACTGCTCTGCGGAATCTGCTCTCTGGTCGAACTGTCCCGGCAGGAACTCTACGGTAAATACTCTTGCGCCATCAGCCTCAAAGTTTTCTTCATATATATAGTCTACCGGTGGCTCGGAAAAAACGGTAAGGAGCGCCTTCTTGTAAGTCTCCTCCGTAATATTCTCAACATCATAGCGGATCAGGACACGGACAGCCTCGATGGTGTCAATGCCGAGATAATGCTTGATCTCATGCTTTAATTCCTTTGCCTTTACTGCAAAGTCCGGCTTCTTTTCCACGTATACACGACGTACATTGCTCATTTCGTTTTCCTCCGTTACTTCGACTTGGAATCGGTTGATGTGTTTCCTATATGCTAGTATACCATTGCCAGATAAATAAGCATAATTAAATTTTATTGACGCATTGATTAGTAAAACTTATAATAGAATTATCGAAAAACACGAAAGAACTGTGAGGCCAGATATGGACATCAATTACGAACTCTACAAGGTATTTTATTATGTTGCAACCTCGTTAAGCTTTTCCGATGCGAGCAAAAAGCTCTTCATCTCCCAGTCTGCGGTCAGCCAGTCAATAAAGACACTCGAAAAAAAGCTCGGACAACCGCTCTTTATCCGAAGCACAAAGAAAGTGCAGCTCACACCGGCAGGGCTTACGCTCCTTAAACATGTGGAGCCTGCGATGAATCTTCTTGCGCGCGGGGAGAGCCAGCTTCTCGATGCAAGCACACTCGGCTTCGGTCAACTTCACATCGGTGCGAGCGACACGATCTGCCGCTATTTTCTGGTGCCCTACTTAGAGGAATTCCACCGCAAATTTCCGAACGTTCCGATCAAAGTCACAAATGCAACCTCGATCCACTGCGTCGAGCTTCTGGATCAGCGAAAGGTAGACCTGATCGTGACCAATTATCCGAATGCCTATTTAAACCATGACTATATCCAGAAGCCGGTACTTCGCTTTACGGATGCCTTCATCGCAAGCCCGGACGCTTACCCGTTCATCGATCAGGAATTTTCCCTGCGCGACCTGCAGAAGTATCCATTGATGACACTCGACCGCAACAGCACCACCAGCGAGTTTTTGCATAATCTCTTCTTACAGCATCAGCTGGATCTGATTCCGGAGATTGAGCTTAGCAGCAACGACCTGCTCATCGACCTTGCACGCATCGGACTGGGGATCGCCTTTATCCCGGACTACTGCCTCGCAAGAGATTCGAGAGGATTGTTTAAGCTTAAAATAAAAGACAAGCTGCCATACCGGCAGCTTGTCGCCTCTGCTAATACCATGTTCCCGATTTCCGCCTCCACCGAAGCCTTTCTTGATCTGCTTCCGGAGATATAAGGACAAAGAGTCGTATCCCAGCGGAGCATATAAAAAACCGGCTGCATAAACAGCCGGCTTTTTCTGCTCTTAGGAATCAGACCGTCTGGATGCCTCCAGCAGCTTCTGACGCATCTCGTCCTCGATCGCCTGCAGCTTCTCCTCCGCATCCGCCCGCTTGGCTCTGCCGTCCTGCTGGATCTTAAGCACCTCATCAAGCGTGCTGATCAGTGTCTGGTTCGTGTTCTGTAATGTCTCGATATCCACGATGCCTCGCTCGGACTCCTTCGCCGTCTCAATAGATGCGACCTTGAGTGTCTCGGCATTTTTCTTTAACAGTTCATTCGTCATATCCGAAACCTCGCGCTGTGCGCGCGCTGCCTCCGTCGAGTGGTTCAGCCCGATCGCGATGACCATCTGGCTCTTCCACAGCGGAATCGTGTTGGTCAGCGTAGACTGGATCTTGTCCGACATCTCGGTGTCATTGCTCTGGATCAGACGGATCTGCGGTGCCATCTGGAGTGAAATATTTCTGGTCAGTTCCAGATCGTAGATCTTCTTCTCAAAGCGGTTGATCATGCCTGCAAAGTCCTTTGCAGCCTGTGTATCCTCCGGAAGTCCGCTCTCATCTGCCTTCTTTAACAATTCCGGCAGCTCAACGTCCTTCGCGTGTGCGATCTTCTGTTTGCCTGCAAGAATGTACATGGACAATTCCTTAAAGTAATTTAAGTTCAGCTCGTACATCTTGTCGAGTGTTGCCACATCCTTAAGCAGCGTGATCTGGTGCTGCTCCAGCACCTGGCTGATCTTGTTGACATTGACCTCCGCCTTGTCGTACTTTGCTTTCATATCGGCAAGCTTGTTGGAGCTCTTTTTAAAGAGACCTAAAAGCCCTTTCTTCTCCTCCTCGTTGAATGAGCGAAGCTCTGCGACCACCCCGGTAAGCATCTCCCCGACTTCCCCGAGATCCTTTGTCCGCACATTCTCCATCGCCGCCTCTGAAAAATCAGCGATCTTTTTCTGACAGCCTGCGCCGTACTGCAGCACAAGCTGGGTGTTGGTCAGATCGATCTGTGCCGCAAAATCATCTACCTGCTTCTGTTCTTCCGGTGTCAGATGTATCTCTGCGACCTCCGGCTTTTTCTCCTCGGCAACAACCTCCGGTACACTTTTTTCCTCCTCCGGTGTCACATCAAAGGTAAGTGTTGGTGCTTCCTTCAATAACTCATCTAAATTCTGGCTCATATCCTTCCCCTTTACTTTTACTATCTCTGTATTTTATCAAATGCGTGGTCACCCGACAGGCCATCCTTGGCAAGCATGGTCTGCAAAACCTTCGCATCCGTTGTCGCATCGAGTACCGATTCCTGATACATCTGGTTCAGAAGCTGCGCAAAAGATTCGTTGATCGTATCAATCGTCTTTTCCAGCTCGTTCTTTGCCTGCAAGATCTCCTCATTCGGTGTCGGGATGCTGTCAAACTCCTCGTAAGCCTCCACCAGCTTAAGCGTGGTCGGCAGATAATAGTCCATGAACTTCTGCATCTTCTCCATCTGCTTCGGATGCTCGCGCACACGCTGAAAAATCTCCTTTAACACCTGTTCGAGAGCAGAGAGTTTTTTCGATATGATCTCCCCCGGAATCCGGTCGTTCATCTGCCGGATGTGTCCGGTACACTCCTGCCCCTGACGGATCATCGCAGCAAGCGCCGGATTTTCCTTCTCCAGCTCCTCGACCGGATCATCGATTCCGCTTAACTGTCTCCAGACAAGCTGCTCCTGCGTCGACGTACTATCCACTTTTTCATCCGCCTGTGCCGTAAATGCGGATGTTCCAGATGCCCCATTGGTATTGCCCTGCTTTTCCGTGGCAGATGCCGCTTTCGCCTCTGTGCCAAGCGCGGCGCGCCTGTGCTCCACGTCCAGATACTCGCGGTACATCTGATCCGAAAGCATCAGGCAGCTCTCCATCCGGTCTAAGTGTCCCTGCGGGAACATTCCGATGGAAAGCATATTCTTGACGTCCTTGCGGACGTAGGTATCACTTTTGCCGGTCTGTAAGGCAAGCTCTGCGATATTTACATAATCATGTCCGTGTGCGATCGCAAGATAGCGCTCCGCCCTCGCTAAGCGCTTGCGGTTGGATGCTCCCTTGGCAAGCATCCCGATGCTGCCGCCCATTAGGATCGCGATAATGACACTGCCGATAAGACCGGCAAGCGGCGATAATACTGCGACCGCAATGATCACAAAGATCAAAAGTCCAAGCGCGGTAAGACCTGTCCCAATCCCGCCGAATACGGTAAACAGCACGGACGAAATATCCCCTTTTCTGCGAAAGAGGACACGCGGAGCCTCGAAGCGGTACGGACGGGGGTTGGCATTCTGCTGCCTCTGCTCAAAGGTGACAGTCCTTCCGTTTCTCTGGAACGTCGTGCTTTTGGTCGTGTACTGCTGCCGTGTGCTCTGCGTATTCACAGAGTCCCTGACCTGCTTTGCCTGAAACTTCGCCTCGTCCACCACACTGTTAATCGTGTCGGAGAATACTTTTCCTAAATTTGAAAAATCACAGCTACGGATGGATTCCTCCACCGCCTGCCGGATCTCATTTCCCATTTCATTCCAGTTCTGACTGCTGCTCATACATTACTCCATAAAACTTATTTCGTTCTCAGTATAATGGTTTTACCTGCAAATTACAATGTTTGCTTGTCCCAAAAATGAAGTACCAGCTCCTCTATGTTCTGCGCCGAGCAGATCTTACGATCAGACCATTCCCTCGGATAGAGCAGATCGTAATCCCGCTGTAAAAAACGCTCGTCCAAAAGTAAGATCACGCCGCGATCCTCCGAGGTCCGGATGACGCGCCCCGCAGCCTGCAATACCTTATTCATGCCCGGATATCGGAATGCATAGTCAAAGCCGTTGCCGTTTCTCTCATCATAATAATTCTTTAGGATGTCACGCTCATTGCTGACCTGCGGCAGTCCCGTGCCGACAACGATCGCGCCGATCAGCTGATCCTTTTTCAGGTCGATGCCTTCCCCGAAGATTCCGCCCATCACACAGAACGCCACCAGCGTATCGGTACTTTCTGCGGCGAACTCCTCCAGAAAGGCTTCCCTCTCCTGCTCCCGCATTCCGTTTTTCTGGGCGATCAGACGGATGCTTTCTGCCTGTTCCCCCTGCAAAATCCCGGTAAGTGCGTCCTGCACCTGTTCCATCAGCTTATAGGACGGAAAGAATACCATATAATTTCCCTTCCTGCACCGGATGGTCCGGTAAATATACTGTGCGATCCTTTCAAACTCACCGGCACTTCTGCGCGTATACTTCGTGCTTACGTCCCTGCCGAACAACAGAAGCCGCTGGCTCTGTTCAAATGTACTCTCCGCATAGATTGCATAGTTATCCTCCCGCTCTGAAAGAAGACTCTTATAATAATTGATCGGAAGCAGTGTCGCAGAAAAGAAAATTGCAGCGTTCGCCTTATCGAGACATTCCTGCAGATTCTTTGAAGGATCTACACAAAAAAGCTTAAGATAGAAGCCTCCATCCCCGCCAATCTCTGTGTAGATTACGTAATGTTCATCCACCCGGTCATAGATGTTCAAAAAATTTCTCACTTCAAAATAAAAATCCAGCACGACATCTCTTCCAGCAATATCAACCGGCTTTTGCAAAAACTCATCGAGATCTGAAGCCAGCCGCATGAGTGCATACAGCAGCGGCCCGATATCGTCATAGATTTCATATTCGTCACATTCCCGCTTCATATCAAGGAGTATCCTATTGCATTTCTCCAGTCCCTTTACGAGCTTCTTATTATATGGAGTGAGCAATCTCTTAACATGTAAAAAATCCTCCTTGCAAAGCCTTGCACTATACATCTCGCGGCTTCGCTCTACAAGGTTGTGTGCTTCATCGATCAGAAAGATATAATCGCCACGGATTCCCTCCTGGAAGAATCGTTTCAGATAAACATTCGGATCAAATACATAATTGTAATCACAGATAATATCATCTGCCCATGTTGCAACATCAAGACTCATCTCAAACGGGCACACCTGAAACAGTTCTGCCTGGGCAAGGATTTCCTCTCTCGTAAAGCAGTCCGACTTTTGCAGCAGGTCATAAACCGCATCGTTTACCCGGTCATAATGCCCCTTTGCATACGGGCAATGCACCGGATTGCAATCCATTTCCTCGCACATACACAGTTTTTCTTTCGCAGTGAGATGAATCATTTTTGCCTTGTAGCCATGCTCCATTAAAAGCAGAAATGTCTCCTTGGCGACCGTTGCCGTGATTGTCTTTGCAGTCAGATAAAAGATGCGGTCAGCCAATTCCTCCCCAACCGCCTTAACGGCAGGAAAAACCGTGGAGATTGTCTTTCCTACCCCAGTGGGTGCCTGTATGAACAGATTCTTCTTTCTGGCGATTGTCCGGTAAACATCCCCGACCAGCTTTTTCTGCCCCTGACGATATGGATACGGAAACTGCAGCTCCTTTATAGATGCCTGACGCACAATTCTCCACTCATATTCAAAATCCGTCCACTTCTTATAGGAACGGATCAGATTATCAAACCAGAGTTTCAGTTCATCATAAGAAAAAACCTCACGGAAAATTTTGCGTTCCTCATCATCCAGATTGCAATATGTCATCTGTATTCCAATCCTTTCAAGCAGATTCTCCGTGGCAAAAATATATGCATAGCACATCGCCTGTGCCTTATGTACATAGATTGGCTGCTCAAACATACTGACATTTGCATACATTCCCTTAATCTCGTCAACAAATGTCTGCTCTGCGCCCTCTGTCTCTTCTGTAAAGATTCCGTCTGCCCTTCCTTCTACAACAAGTGAATAGTCTGCCTCATCAATTGTCACGGAAAGCGGAACCTCCGCCATGTAGTCTTCCCCCTGCTCGGATTGAATCTTGCGGTGGATACGGCTGCCCTCCTGCATTGCTTCCGCACTCTGCAGCTTTCCGTGCCGATTGTCAATATCACCCTCGCGGAAAATAAATTCTACAAGGTTACGCACCGACGTATGAAATTCCCGCTTCTTTGTACCGTCCAATTCTCATCCTCTTCTCTTTGTTTTGTCCCTGTTCCGATGCAAAAAGGGCTTTTATAAAGTAAAAAAAATTGCCCTGCCCCATAAGGGGCAAGGCATCTCTCAAGCCTGATATTATTGTATTATGCAGTGGCAAATTTAGCAATAATATTCTCAAAGTTCTCATTCCATCCATTATAGCGGACGCGAAGGCTCTTTTTCAAGCCGAAGCCCAACATACCGAGGATGGATTTCGCATCAACAACCGCGCGGTTCCCATATACATCAATATCAAAATCACATGCTTCTGCAGCATTTACGAAATCCCGTATATCCTGCATCTCATCAAAAATAACAACTTTCTCCTTTTCATGCATATCAATCACACTCCTTCTTGTGGTCCAATTGCCTGCACCTATCAGGTTTTCAAGTTGAAGCGATTATGACATTTTTTCTTTTTTGTGTCAAAAAAAGCGATCAGGTACTAAAGTCATGTTCTGTTGGTCAGATTACACAAAAATGAATGTTTATGCAAACGTTTTCAAACAAATTTCCACAATCTTTTTCGAACTTTTTCGTTTAATTGTGATTTTTGTGCAAAACCCCTTTTGAGCAAACGAGTTGCGCATGCATTTTGTAAAAAATTTCAGCTGTAAAACAGATCCATTACCGGCCGGATCTCCCTATTTAACGGTGCATCTGTATACACACACCTCATAACAGCCTGCCGGATCTGGCGCTCGAAAACAGAACCTTCACATTTTGTCAGAACCTCCCGCAATGTCAGTTGTACCAATTCCGTTTCCTGTGTCTTTGGATTTTTTACGAGTCCTTCATATACCTTATAATTGTAGTTCTTACTAACCACGTCATAGTTCGTCAGGGCATATTCTCTCCATTCCTTATATGACATTGCCATCTCGGCTATACCTCTTCTTCCTTCATCCGCTTCTTATTGCGATACATATAAGTATCTGCGAGGCTTCTGACATCCTCGATATTGGTGTGTTCCTCCCCATAAGCTGCGTATCCCACAGCAATGTGGATCTTTACCTCGCTGTTTTCCCGATTGTATTCCTCCTGCTGACGCCTAAGCTTCATCAGATAACGCTTTAGGTCCAGGTGCCGCCCATCCGTGATCACAACGCAGAACTCATCCCCGCCAATCCGGTAGCACTTTCCGACCGCCCCAAAGACATGGCGGATCATTTTTGCTGCATCAACGATATAGGTATCCCCCGCAGCATGCCCAAACGTATCGTTACAATGTTTGAGATTATTCAGATCGAACGTCACAAGTACCATGTTCTTTTCCGGTTCGCACTGTGCCTCCCACTCTTCAAACGCACTCCGGTTCAAAAGTCCCGTCATCACATCCGTGATTGCAAGCGTACGGTAGACCTCTGCCTTGCGTCCCTCATCTACCTTTTCAAGAGCATCCGAAGCACTCTCTCTTCCCAATAAAAGGATGTATGCCAGAATGCCGATCTTTCCTAAGATATCCGTCTGCTGTAATCCCAAATAATACGCAATAAAATCTGCCACGATCGACACAGCCAGCAGAACAAAAGCGATCAGGTTCGTCCGTGCCTTATGGTCAAAGCCTTCCCGGCGCACATGTGCAGCCAGCGCAACAATCATGTAGCTCAATCCAAGAAGCATCATCAGATGAATTACCCATACACTTTTCTTAAACTCCCATACATCTGTCATGTGAAGTACGGTAAGTACCACTGTCAGAATGCAGTATGACAGGCAAAGCATATTGCATACGCGCGGATCTTTGATTTCGAGGAAAAAGCGCACAAATTGGATAAATGGAACGGTAAGCAGCATCAACATCATATAGCCCACTACCGACCAGACGATACGGTTGACGCATAGCACCATCATGAGGTTCGTCTCATTTAATGACCACAATCCGATCATCGCTGAAAAGATGCCGAAATATAGTACTGCCGGGCTCTGCTCTATTCTTTTTCTGGTAATCAGCCAATACAGGATCATGAATCCCCCTACTATTATGATTACCAGACTCATAACTGCATCCGGAATGGAAGAACGGATCGCACTGCGGTACATGGCGAGTGCATCACCATAATAAAAAACGGGTTCGGAAGTGCTGCCTCCTGCAAATACCGGCGTGATGCACACACGGATCAGCCGGGCATCCACCGGAAGAAGCACAAAGTTGATCCCGGTTCCTGTTGTATGTCCAAACAACGACGGTTCAGCAGTCACCGAATAGATCAGCGAATCCCCGTCGTACACCTCGACATACTGATGGCTGCTTAGGAATTGCAGCGCCATGCTCACGCAGTCGTCTAGTTCATCCGTCTGTAATAAAAATTCGTGTGTTCCATCCGGCTTTGTCTGTGTCTCATAAGGGACAAGCTGTCTGGTGACTGTCGCCTCCACATGGCTGATTATGGTATTCCGCCCGATCATCAGAGCATACGCCATATATCCAATTCCCAGAAAAAGCACAAGAATATAAATTCTTCTGATGATCTTATCCATTCAATACCTCATAAAATTAATTAAAAATGCGTCCCTGTCTGCTTCCGTAAGCGACTGCGCCATCCTCTCTATCGGTACGGAAAGGTGCCATTGGCAGATGATTTCTGTCAAATACGTCCACCTTCCGGTAATTCGTCCAGCAATATCTTGCGCATACCGGCTTTGGCACTTCTGTTGCGGAAAGAACGATCTTATTTCCATCCACGCATGCCTTTGCCGGGTAATAATGTCTGTCCGCTCCAGCAATCTCAAATCCCGGATCGCCCTCACCCTCAAACACGATTCCGTCCTCGGCGTGGTCAAACCCGACAACAAGCTGACCATCCTCGATATAATAGTCGCGATAGATCGGTCCAAACGCCTCTTTCTCTGCGATTTTCCCATATACACTATAAAGTGCCTGCAGGGCAAGACGTTCTCCGACCGGCTTCTTGTCAAGCGGATGAATGTTGCGATCCTCACCAAGCTCCAATGCAACTGCGATTCCCGTATTCTTTACCGTCTGGAATACCCGCATCTGCGCCTCGCGCAAAAACGCCCAATTCTGGTAGTCGTCCTCTCCTTCGTTGCGGAACACCGGAAGCTGCACGATAAGAAATGGAAGCGTATCGTCCTTCCAATCCTCTCTCCACTGCCGGATTAAGGCTGTAAGAAGTGTATCGTAGATACGTGGCTTGTGATCGTCCTCCTCTGCCTGATAATAGAGAAAGCCCTCCAATGTATACGGCGTTACTCTCTGCAGCATCGTCTCATACAGACCGCACGGTCTCGTAAAATTGCGCGGTCCCATCGGTCCCGGATACTGGTTCTCTCCAAACAATGCGATCGCCTCATCCCAGTTTGCATCCGGATTTGTCTTATAATACTCGCCCACCTGCTTATCAAATCTGGCCTGATACTCCACATAAGCCTGATATGCCTTCAGGTAAGCCTCCTCATCCTGTCCGTCGGTTGCCTTATCATACTCCTCCAGATAGGAAGAAAGTGACTTGTATTCCTCCAGGGCTTTTCTTCCCATCCAGCAGGAGGCACTCGTGCCACCCCAATTGCAGCCGATGATTCCTACCGTAACTCCAAGTTCCTTCGCAATACGATCCGCAAAGAAATATCCTACTGCGGACCATTTTGCACACGCATCCGGTGTAAAAAGCTCCCATGTGCTTGCCTTTTCTGCATCATCAAGCTCCTGCCCCAGCCATGCTACCTTTGGAGTATAGTAAAAGCGCACTCCACCGGGAGCTGCACTCTTTACAATCTGCTCACCGTCCTTGCAGTTCTGCAGTTCAAATTCCATATTAGACTGTCCACCGGCAAGCCATACTTCGCCTACCATGACATCTTCAAATGTGATGCTCTCATCCCCGGAGGTAACTACCAGCCGGTACGGTCCGCCCGCCTCCTGCGGAGGGAGTTCGATAAACCATGCTCCACTCTTTATCTTCTGCTCCACACATATCTGTTGTTCTTTCTTTTGCAGGCATACGCTTACCGTGGAAGCATCGCCTTTTCCCCATACAGCAATCCTTTTATTGCGCTGCAATACCATGTGATCGCTGAAAATAGCTGCCGTTGTTAACACTTTTCTTCTCCCGATTTCTGTTCTTCATTCTTGATATATTCTTCAAATTGTTCAACCGTCAGTGGCTTGGAATAATAATAACCCTGAATGTAATCTCCTCCAAGTGAAGAGATCCGCTCCACCTGTGCCTCCGTCTCTACACCTTCAGCAACCGTCTTAAGCTGCATCATCTTTGCCAGCTGCATAGAGAACTCTAAAACGCTCTTATCCGACTGCGGATTATCATTTCGAATGAGGCTCATATCAAGCTTCATGACATCCAGGTCAAGCTCGCTTAACGCTGTCATGGAAGAATACCCGGTTCCGAAGTCATCAAGTTCTACAATAAATCCATTCTCATGGAATTTGCGGATAGTCTCACTAATCCTCTGTGGATTGTCAGAATAAGCAGACTCTGTGACCTCCACATGGAAGTTCTCATGTGATACCCCGTACTTATCCAGAAGCTCAATCACTTTTTCTGCCAGAAATTCATCCTCAAAATCTCTTCGTGAAACATTGACCGACACCGGAACGATCCGCAGCCCCTGCTCCTTCCAGTTCTTAAGTGTCTTACACACTTCTTCCCACACATAGTAATCCAGCTTACAGATAAAGCCATTCTGCTCAAACAGTGGGATAAATACGCCCGGGTTCATAAATCCAAGCTCCGGATGTATCCAGCGGATCAAAGCCTCTGCCCCATTGGTCCGGTTGCTATGTAGATCAAACTTCGGCTGATAATATACAACAAACTGGTGCTCCTGAAGTGCCTGCTGCGCATTCTCTGCGACCTGGCGCTGTACAAGCAGTTCTTTTCTTAACACATCATCATACTCCGCAAGAAATACTTCGTAATTGTTCTTAATCTTCTGGATGGCAAGTAACGCCCTGTCATACATTCCCTGCGGTCTTAAGGAGGTTCTTCTTCGTATATGATACAAACCATGCTTTACAACAACATTCTGCACCGGGAAATCCATTCCCATGTCCGGCTTCTTCGTGATTTCATAAATCGTTGGCAATGCTGATTGAAGAACAAGTGCCGCGAATTTATCTCCCTCGATTCTTCCCTGGAAAATAACTCCCTCAAACGGCTTTTTTCCGTTTGCAAGATATTTTATTACCTCGTCACCCATCTCAAGGCCATATTTTTCATTGATAACCTTAAGTCCCTGAATGTCACATGCCCACATAACATAGTCTTCATCCGGGAAATCTTTCAGATACTGTTCCACCTTGCGGAAGAAGAAATCCTTCTCATATAATCCGGTCAGGGAATCACGTTCCAATGTCGTAAGCATTGTCGTAGATTCACGCAGGCGGATAATGCTCTTGACACGGTTCAAAACAATATCTGCATTGTACGGTTTGACAAGGAAATCCGAAGCTCCAAGGTCAAAACAGTTGACCTCTATCGCATTGGCACTTGCCTGATCATCAATGTTCGTTCCCGTTGTCACAATAATTGGAATGTTGCTGTACTGACGGATACGCTTCATCTGTTTGATCAGCTCATACCCATCCATACAAGGCATCTGAAGATCTGTCAGCACAACCGCGATGTCCGAATAGGATTCGTCCAGAATCTTCAATGCTTCCTGTCCATTCGCTGCCTGAAGCACCTCATACTGCGAAGAAAGGATCTCACAAAGAAGCTGCCGGTTAATATCAACGTCCTCAACGATCAGAATCTTCTTGCCTATATGGTTAAAATGAAAGTCTGTAGCTTTCTCCGCACTTACATCTGCAAATCCTGCAACCGCCTGATGCAAATCTCCCAACTCTCCAAGATTTGCCATCTTAAAGCGGAATACCAGTTCCCTTCCGCCACGCAGGACACGGTATTCATGCGAATATGCCACCGCATCCTTCAGCTGCTCCTTCAAAAAGTCGTACTGCGTAACCGCAAACATCTCTTCCTTATCTTCTTCTTTGACAACCGCATTGATATAGGCAGCTATTGCATCCTCATAGGTTGGCTTTGTTCTGAAATACTCTCCAAAATTTCTCTCAATTACCGGGCTTAGACGGAACGGATGTATCTCATTCTTATCAAAATCAACATAATAGATTGCGCCATAATTTTCACTTAAGCCACGCAGCAGCGTATCAAAATGTACATAATCCTGAATCATTTTGCTGCTTGTCTTCTTAATAAACATATAGACATTCTGCTGTTCCTCAGAATAATCCTCTGCCGGGATGATTTCGAGATGAAGCGGCTTATATCCATCGCGCACCTTATAGCGGAATTGTGTCTCATAGGACTCCGCCCCCTGATATTTGCTCAGGAACCGGCGGATAAACGGGATATTGACATACTCTATGAAATCCAGAACATCTTCGTTATAAACAAATTCCCTCTTTGCATAGGAATCCCATACTTTCTGAAAGCCATGGCGCAGCTTGTGATCAACCTCTCCCTCACCACGTTTTTCCATTTCGCTATTTAGAATAATAAACGTATCATCCGTAAGATTTACTTTTACCACCAGGTAACAGTTTTGAATAATTTGCTCCAATGCCGGCATTTGATAACCCCTTTTCTTAAGTAACAACACATGACCCAATCAATAAAACCTATTATTCCTTTTAATTATCCATTCTAACAAACATGGTAAAAAATAGCAACCACCTTGACGGGTTGATTTCAATTACCAATTGTTACCTATTGCAATTATGTTACAGAATTGTTACAATTCTTTTGTACTTAGCTAAGACAAATAAAAATAAGGAGGACAATACTGTGTGTTATATTTTCATCAATAGCTGCTCCGAGTTATTTAACAATCTTTGCAATTTCATTAAATTCGGTTGCTAAATAAAAAAAGCGTAAGCCCTGATAACGTACCGGACTACCGGATGCTTATCATCAAAGGCTTACGCTTTTTCTGTTCTAATATGTTGTTACCTGTCTGTGCAGTTTGCTATGACGCTCAGCCGGACAAGTTCCTCATACGATGGATTCTTCGCCTGCTTTGCGTTATGGATGCCGCATTGTGTCAGCTGTTCTGTCGTTGCCGGGCCAATGGAATAAATTTCTTTTGGAAATGGTATCTGCATTTTGAGAATCCGTCTTACCGCTGATGCACTAGTAAAGAAAATTCCATCCGCCTGTTCTGCTTTCATGCGCATCGTATCTAAAATTTCTGTTTCATAAGAAACATCATGATTTTCATAGACAACAATTTCCTTGTAGCCTTTGTACCCTGCAAATGCGTCTGCAAGTTCTTTGCTTCCCTCAAGTCCTTTCAGATACCATATACTGTCTTCTGGCTGGATGACTTTCCCAAACTCTTCTGCCAGCGTTCTTCCATCTGGCCTGGTTGGAAGGAAATCGCAATAAACACCATGGGCTTCCAGCTCTTTTGCCGTTTTATCCCCGATAACAGCAATTTTTGTTTTTGCAAAAGAGCGCATATCCAGCTTTGCTTCCATGAGTGCTGCAAAAAAGCTTTCAACTGCATTCCTGCTGGTAAAGATCATCCAATCTGGTACGCTTTCCCGCTCCGGGGAAAATGGAACTGTCTCTATGCTTCCCACCGTAATCTCATGCACCAAAGCTCCCTGTTCTCTTAAAAGTGCGCCTAGATCTGGATTAGAACTGCTCAAGCCTCTTATCACAGGAACAATATATATTTTTCCTTCAAGTGCGGCTTCCCTGTATTCAGCTCCACTCCAGAGCTTCGCGCTAAGTGAAACAACATTTCCAACGACAATGATTGCCGGCGAGATAAGCTGCTTACGCTCCACCTTGTCTGCAATGTCAGAAAGTGTTCCGATACAGCTTCTCTGCATCTGTGTGGTTGCGCAGGAAATCACCGCCGCCGGCGTATCCGCACGCCGCCCCGCAAGGATCAGCTTCTGTGCAACTTCCCTCACATGGCTAAGTCCCATCAGAAAGACACAGGTTTCGGTCTCGTCCGTAAGCTTCGAGAAGTCAATATTGGAAAGTCTGTCCTCCTTTCCATGCGCAGTAAGCACATGAAATCCTGTCGCGATCCCGCGGTGCGTAATCGGTATCCCGGCAGCGGCAAGTCCTGCAATGGCAGAAGTCACACCGGGAATAACCTCAAAGTCAATCCCGTGTTCCCTAAGAAAAAGTGCTTCTTCTCCGCCTCTTCCAAAGACATACACATCTCCGCCCTTTAGTCTCACAACTACATTATATTGCTTTGCCTTTTCCACCAGAAGCGTATTGATCTTATCCTGCGGGCATACATGATGGTGATTTTCTTTACCAACATAAATAAGCTCGCACCCTTCCTTTGCAAGCGAAAGCAGCTTTGGAGATGCCAGCCTGTCATAAATAATGCAATCTGCCGAGCATAAGGCTTCCCTTCCTTTTACCGTAAGAAGCCCCGGATCACCAGGACCCGCGCCCACCAGAATCACTCTCTTTTTTGTCTCTGCACTCACACTTTCCACCATCCTTTTGCCAGATGTCCTACATTCCAAGCTCTCGCTTTAGCTTATCGGCTGCAACCTTTGCGACTGCTTTTGCATCTTTCCCGTTCACACTCGTTTGGGCCAGCCGGCTGCCATCCTTGTCTCCAAATAAGGCCAACAGAGTCAGTGTTCCGTCTGCCTCAACCCTCGCGTATGCCCCGGCAGGAAGATGACAATCCCCACCGATTTCCTGCAAAAATGTCCGCTCGGCATCAACGATACGTGCGGTTGTTTCATCCGAAAGGGCATCCAGCTTCTGCAAAAGAGCCGCATCCCTCTCCCGAAGTTCTATGGCAAGCGCCCCCTGTGCAGGTGCGGGGATCACATCCTCCACCGCAAAAAACTGCGTGATTTCATTCTCTCTGTGGATTCTTTTGAGTCCTGCAGCCGCCAGCACGATCCCATCTAACTTCTCCTCATGCATCTTCCGGATCCTGGTATCAATATTACCGCGGATCGGCACGATGGTAAGATCCGGTCTTAAGCTGCGAAGCTCGTACATGCGCCGTCTGCTTCCTGTGCCGATTTTTGCATGAAGAGGCAGTTTCTCAAGCGTCAGTCCCTCTCGGGCTATCAGCACGTCCCTTGGATCTTCTCTCTCCCATGTCCTTGCGAAGATAAGTCCCTGTGTAGGCTGATCCGGCATATCCTTCATGCTGTGAACCGCCATATCGATTTCTCCGCTTTGCAGGGCAGCTTCAATCGTATCAACAAATACGCCCTTTCCGCCAATTGCATCCAGACTTACATCCAGCCGCTTATCCCCTGTTGTCCGGATCACAACCGTCTCAAAGGAATCGTCAGGATATGCATTTTTCAATCGGTCAATTACCAGATTTGTCTGCGCGAGTGCCAAAAGCGAGCCACGCGTTCCAACCTTATACTTCATAAATCGTTCAACAGCTCCTGTATTTTTTGTTCATCGGGTATCTCGCCACGCTGCATTGCATACTGATAGATTCTCCGGTATGCGGCCTTGCGTTCGCCCTCTGTTTGATAAATTGCCTTAACCTTGTCCCGGACAGCCCCCAGACACTCATTCAGTTCACCGACAAACGGTGTCAGCACCGACTTTTCCTCGTCCTTAAGGATCTGTGTCAGCAGGGGACTTTTCCCCGCGCTTGAAAAAGAAGCTACCAGATCTTTCTGTCTGACATAGGATGGGAAAATAAATGTGCAATCCTCTTTCTGGTCAACTGCATTCACAGCAATTCCATGTTCTTTGCAGTAAACAGCGATCTCATGGTTCTTTCCCGGATGATTAGTTGCCGCAACCACAAGGAATCTGCCCTCGCAGTCCTTTGGTTCAAAGCTCCTCTTTTGCAGTGTCACACGATCCGGATACATTCTCTGATACGCTTCCATTTCCGGAGCGAATTGCTCCGCGACCACAAGAACCTTTGCATCAAAATCCAAAAGTACCTCCACCTTCCGGACCGCGACCTCTCCGGCACCTACCACCAGACACATTTTGCTGCTTAAATCTACATACATCGGAAAATATGCCATCTTTTGTCCTCTTTCCGCTACTCACGCATCATTTTCTGAAAATAAGGCTTTAACTTGATACAGAACAGCACCGCAAATACGCATAACAGGAAATCCGGCAGCATGGTGATCAGGCAGTATTCGGTAATCACAACAGACCACGGAACCGGTATTCCCACATAGAGATTCCGGATCAGATAAAAATACACTGCTCCCACAGCGTAATATACAAGTTCACCAACGATTGCGGCAATGAGCATTTTCCAGACGGAATTTGCTTTTAATTTTCGGCTTATAAGCCCGATAAGAAAAGCCGCTGGCACAAACCCGAGTAAAAATCCAAAACCGGGACGGAAAATATACGTAAAGCCGCCGCCCGCTGCAAAAACCGGAACGCCAAGCAGTCCGATCAGAAGATACACGATCACGCTGATGCTCCCCAGCTTTTCCTCAAGCAGAAAGCCTGCCATTAATACAAAAAACCATTGCAATGTAAAATGCATTGTATATAAGGGAAGCGGTATATCAATCTTTATAAAAGCACCAACCGCAATCAAGGCGGCAAACATGCCACACAGTATAATTTCTTTCGTCTTTAGTTTCACAATCATTCCTCTTTCTTATCATCTGCTTTTACGTCTATACATAACTATAGCCTACTTCATTTTGGTTCACAAGCAAAAAGTCCTGCAGAATGACATCACTCTGCAGGACAATCACACTTGAGGAGTTTTTAAGATAATTTCTTATCCAGCCAGCTCCACAGCCGGTACATTGCATATCCCCATATAAGGAAAAGTACAATCAGCACCCACATCGGAGTCTCTGAATGATAATGCTCGACATCAACATACTTTGAAAACTGCGGGATATCTGCATAGTAATAAGCTCCTGCCCCAAAATCCAGTCCATCGATCAAGCCAAGATGGTTGGACATGATATAGACCACCAGACCGGCGATTGCAATGATAGCCGTTATATCAAGTACTTTTTTGATGTATTTTCCAAGCTTTTTTTCCTTCATATCAAGTGCCTCCGACTTTAATTTTCTTACTGCAATACCGGGATCGGGAAGAACTTACCGGATAACAGAATATATACTGCGAGGAATGTCAGCACGATATTGAAAAGCTGACCAACCACATACAGGATCAATGGTTTGCCACCCTGGAACTGCTCTTTGATCTCACGGAAATTGGTGTCAAGTCCAATGCTTGTAAATGCCAGGACAAATGCCCAGTTCTTATACTGATCCAGGACCTTATTGATTGCAGACACACTCTCCTTGCCAACTGCAGGTAAAAATACGAAGGATTCTGTGGCGACAAACAGGCACCTGTATTCCGGAAAAGTCCGTTCCGCAGCTTTGCTATGTACGCCATCGGTCCAAATTTGACATATTCCGCAAGTCCCGGATATTTTTCCTTGTCCCACTTAAATTTCCCGCCGTCCGTCAACACTCCGCTGATCGAGTTGCTGCTTCCGTTGATATACTTTGATGAGGAATTGACCACAATGTCGGCTCCGTGCTCCAGCGGTCGGAACAGATAGGAAGTTGCGGTCGTGTTATCAATGATAAGCGGAACCCCGTGCTCGTGAGCAAGTGCTCCAAGCCTCTCCACATCCGTAACATCCAGCCCCGGATTTCCGATCGTCTCCGCGAAAACCAATCTCGTCCGACCGGAAAATGCACCTTCGATTTCCTCCCAGTTGTTGTTTTCCACATACTTTGTCGTGATTCCAAAAACCTCCAGATCTTTAAACAAATCGATCGATCCTCCATAAAGGCTGGCGCTTGAGATGATCTCATCCCCACTTTGCAATATATTGGTCAGTGCGTTAAAAATTGCTGCCATTCCCGAGGCGCAGGCAACACTTGCGATGCCTCCCTCAAGCTTTGTAATCCTGTTCTCAAAGCTTGTAACCGTAGGATTTGACACACGTGTGTAACAATATCCGGGTGCTTTATTCTCAAAGATCTTCTCCAGATCAAGCGCTGTCTCCTGCTCAAAAGCACTTGTCTGGTATATCGGAGGAAGTGTTGAACCATAGCGTTCCCCGCGCTCCACTCCTGCATGAAGTAAGCTTGTATTAAATTTCATTGATTCTCTCTCCTCTAACAATTCGGTTTCTCAACAAGATAATTATAAGCGGAATATGCTGCGTTCGCGCCGTCCGACACTGCCGTGACCACCTGGCGAAGCGGCTTTTCTCTGACATCACCGGCCACAAACAATCCCGAACTGTCTGTTTTTCCATCCTCTGCCGCAATCACATATCCGTGTGCATCCATCCGGGTGAATTTCCCTAACAGCTTCGTCTGCGGCTCCTGCCCGATTGCAAGAAATACGCCGTCCACCGGGATCCGTTTTCCGTCCTGCAATACGATTTCCTTTACCTTCTGCTCTCCGCATATTTCTGCGACAGAAGCATTGAGCACCAGCTCAATATTGGATGTATCTCTTACAAGTCCTTCCGTCTGCGCCGATCCGCGGAACCGGTCCCGCCGGTGCAGGAGGTATACCTTCCTGCTGATCTTGGATAAATATAATGCATCGTCCAAAGCGGCATCGCCGCCGCCAATCACCGCAACGGTTTTATCTTTATAAAAGGCACCGTCACATACCGCGCAAAACGATACGCCCTTTCCAAGGAATCTCTCTTCTCCCGGAACCTCCAGTCTTCTCGGCGACGCCCCTGCTGCATAGATTACAGAGCGGGCCACCACAGAGCCGCCATCTTCAAATCCCACTTTCCATTCTCCATCCGGTGTCTGCTCCAGATGTATCACATCTGCTTCTTTGACCTCGACACCGAGTGAACGCGCATGCTCTAAAAACCTCTCACCGAGCTCATATCCTTCAATTCCCGGAATTCCAAGGTAATTGTCTACCCTCTCACTCTGTGCGATCTGACCGGTTCCCTCATATTCCTTTTCCACCACAACAACCGAGAGCTTTGACCGCTTTGCATAAATTGCAGCCGACAACCCTGCCGGACCGCTGCCTATAACCAGCACATCCACTTTACTTTCCATACAACCTACTCCACAGAGACATCTGTTGCCGCCTCATATCTTTAGTATTCCTATCGCTTTAGTAGTATTTAATTGTTTACATTATAAAAGTAGCGGATATTTTTGTAAATACCCGCTACTATACAGATTGCTGATTATTAGTTATAGGCTGTGTTTATAACAAGATATGTTCAATTCAGAGTTTATCATCCAATCTCCGGTAGACCGTAAAGTGCATTGTCAGAAAACATGCCAATCCGCCAATCAGATTGGACACCGGCTCCGCCAAAAACACTCCCATGACACCGACCGATGGAATCATCGGGAACAGATAAGTAAGTGGAACGACAATGATAACCTTGCGAAGCAGGGAGAAAAAGATGGCCTGCTTCGACTTTCCAAGCGCCTGAAACGTTGTCTGTCCCGTAAATTGGAATGCCATAAAGAAAAATCCAAAGAAATATACCTGCATACAGCGTACAGTAAGAGGCAGCAGCTCCTCATCACGGTTAAAGATCATGACAAACTGATTCGGAAACGCCATCGTCATTCCCCACGCAAACAGCGTATACACAAGCAGAATGATCGCCGTATACAAGATTGTCTGTTTTACTCTCTTGTATTTTCTCGCACCATAGTTAAAGCTCATGACCGGCTGCGCACCATTTCCAACGCCGGAAACCGGCATATGGATCACCTCGCGGACAGAATTGATGATCGTCATTGCCGCGATATACATGTCACCGCCGTACCGCGCAAGATTGATATTGCATACCATCTGCACAAGGCTGTTCGTCACAGACATCGTAAAACCGGACAATCCAAGCACAAGAATTTTCTTTACCCTTGAAGCCCGAAGCCGTAGATACCGGTATTCCAGCCGTATCGTAGCCCTCTTTCCTGTCAGGAAAAGAAGCGTCCAGCCTGCCGCAACAAACTGTGAAATGACTGTTGCAAGCGCGGCGCCCTGCACTCCCATGTGCATTTTGAAAATAAAAACCGGGTCGAGTATCAGATTGCATACCGCACCGATGGAGACCGTCATCATTCCGATATTGGCAAATCCCTGCGCGTTGATGAACGCATTCATTCCGAGGCTCAGCATCACAAACAATGTACCGAGCAGATAGATGGACAGATACGAGTCAGCATACGCATAGATCCGGTCACTTGCGCCAAGCAGATACAGCATCGGACGCTTCACAAGAAACATAACTCCACTGAAGATCAAGCCAATCAGCACCAGCAGTGAAAAAGAGCTTCCAAGGATTACCTTTGCCTCTTCTGTATTTCCTTTGCCCCGCTCTATGGAAAATAGCGGTGCTCCGCCCATTCCGACCAGATTGGCGAAAGCGATTGCAAGCGTACACACCGGGAATGCCACGCCAAGTCCCGTCAGCGCATCCGTCGCATGCTCCGGTATTCTTCCGATAAATACGCGGTCGATAATGTTGTATAAAATATTGACAAACTGCGCCAAGGTCATCGGCAGTGCGATCCGCGCCATGTGCGCCAATATGCTGCCCTTTGAGAAATCGTTGTTGCTCGTCATAACTTTATCGGCAGTGAATGCCGCTCCTTCCATAATCCATATATTTAGCACCTTTCCCGGCGTTCGTCAAGGCAGAGGGAAATAGCTTTTTCGTTCATTGACAAGCTTCTTCTACGCGCGTAAAATATTTTTTAAGGATTTTACTACATTTGAGGTTTGCTATACAAATTGTCAGCTTCGTAACCACCATTTCAAGGGAGGTAGTCTATGATAAGCGTTTTGTTATATTTAATGTTCTTTCCAATCATCATAATTGTTAAAATAATCGGATGGGTATTTTCATGTATCATCGGGATTTTTAAGCTGATCGGCTTAGCGGATATTTTTAAATAAAATTATTTATAGAAATAGCCCTTTAAAATGTATCAAAAAAGACCACTTACTTTTTTGTAAATGGTCTTTGGGATGAATCTTTCTTTTTCTTATACTATGCTGTTTTTTATAGATTTCTTCCAGCATATTGAATTGTAACAATGTATACCATTTTATTTACTTCATCAATCTTGTAAATAATGATATAATTGTCAATCAATAATTGCCTGTAACCTCTTTTTGCATACCTTCCCTCTAGTCTTTCCTGATGTGATTGTGGAAAAACTTCGAGTAATTGTAATGCCTGCCTGATTCTATCCGTCTGAGCTTTTGCATTTTCCGGAGATTGTTTTTCTATTGCAATGTACTTAAAGATCTCATCTAGTTCTTTAAAAGCCTTAGGATATATGCTTATCTTATATTTATCCATAATACTTTTTGTTTAAAAGCTCAAATGCCTCATCAAGCGCAATCGGGGCAGCCCCCTCTTGCACTTCCTTTTCTGCTTCATAAATCGCTTGATCTACTCGGCTAATTCCGGCAAGCTTATCATACAACTCACTACTCATAACAACCAAATCACTATAACCATTCTTTGTAATAAAAATTGGCTGTTGTTCTTTATGAGCTATATTTGATATTTCATTTGTATTCCTTAAATCTTTAATAGGCATTATAAGTGGCATAAGCTTTCACTCCTTTCTGCAACATAATTATAGCATAATTATGTTGCATTTTCAAAATTAAATTACATACTATTTTTCCAAGATTGAAATTGTTTCATTTAAAGTTTCTGTTAGCAGGAAGCATACATCCTCACCTAACTCTTGCTCTGCAGTCTCGTATGCTTTTAATATATCCCTTACAGCTTTCAGCTTCCACATCATAATCATCTTATCATCCGTATTCATTTTTCTTGAGTTGTAACTTTCGTTGTAACTTTTATTTTGACTTTAACGAAATAAAGTGCCCGAAAACCCAATAAAATCAAGGCTTTCGCGCACTTTTTAAGAGCAGGGCAAGACGCGCAGCATACGAACCCTTCGCCGCGGTCTGCCTTGTCAACTTCATTAAGCGTTATAGTGCCGTCTGAGCCTCCAAAATTAAAGGCTATCCTCAACTTGTCGTCATATACAAATATGGAATTTACAAACACGTCTATAAGCCTCCGTTGACAATCCCTGTCTTTGTAGTCCAGTTTCTTAAACTGCTCCAGAAAGTACAATATGTGGTCCTTTGTGAGCTTGAACCCTTTTTCTATTTCGATCTCAGCCATTGCCTTTTTTATCACGGCTCTTTGGTCGTCCAGCTCATCCATACGAGCCTTTGTCATATCATTAAATATTCCAGCCTCAATCGCTTTCATAAGATTGGCTGCTGACTTTTCCACTTTGTCGAGTTCCGCCTGCAGTCCCTTTAGCTTCTCCATGCTCTCATCCTGGGCGAGATAATATTGCCATGTGTTTTCTGCTATAAACTCCAGTAACTCATCATTCTGTAATATGCCCTGGACGCGCTGTAGTACAATTTCCTCTATCCATTCTTGGCGTACTGGCTTTTTATCACAGGTCTTATCTTTACGCCTCTTGGCGCACATATAATAGCTGTACTTGACACCCATTTTACCGAATCCACTTTCGCCCACCATCGCTGTGCCGCATTTACCACAAAAGAGCTTGTCCGTAAGAATATAATCTGAATAGCTCCATTTATGCGACGGCATCCGGCGGTTGACTTTCAACAGTTCTTGCACCTTGTAAAAAATCTCTTTATCGACAATAGGTGGTATGACGTCCTCATCTCTGATTATGTCTTTATACTTATACACGCCGATATACTTCTCATTTTTTAACACCGTTGTAAGACTACTTTTCGTAAATGGCTTTCCGGCTTTTGTCCTCATTCCGATGCTATTTAAGTGGTTAATTATTTCAGACGTCGTACTGCCCTCAGCATACATATCAAATATCAGTTTCACTGTAGGCGCGGTTTTCGGATCCGGTGCATATTTTTTATGCTCATCCATCATAAGTCCCAGCGGAACATTGCCTCCAATAACCTGATGCTTTTTGGCGCTCTCTAAAAGCCCTCTTTGTACATTCTGTGAGAGCTGTAGACTGTAATACTCTGCCATACCCTCTAAGACACTTTCGAGAATAACGCCCTCAGGAGAATCCGGTAAATTCTCAGCGACATACTCAACACGGACCCCATTCTTTTTACAGCGGTACTTGTTGAAAGTGATCTCCTCACGATTTCGGCCAAAACGGTCCACTTTCCACACAATGATTACACCGAATTGCTTCTTACTGGTATCTGATAACATTTTCTGAAAATCGTCTCTGTTGTCATTACGACCGGTCATAGCGCGGTCTATATACTCATGCACTACTGTATACCCTTTAAGATCAGCGTATCGGTGTCCTGCCGCGAGCTGTCCTTCTATCGACTGCTCCGTCTGGTTATGGGATGAGTACCGGGCATATATAACAGCGAGTTTGCTTATATCATTCGTAGTTGCTTTCTGTTTTGCTTTTGCCATGCAGCGCCTCCTCTCTGCATACGGCTACACACTCAGGCTTTCCAGGTGTGTCCGCAGTTCTGGCATACAGCCATAGTACGATTGATGCTCTTACTTGCAGAGATGGTTTTTCCCTGTATCCCTTTATTCCTTTTTCTTCCTAAAATGCCAAAAGTGCAGATCATAAGAAGCCAGCGGAAAAACCACTCCAGGGGCTTCCACCACCAGCCAATACACGCCCAGTACAATACGCCGTGTCTTTTTTCTCCACCAATTTGATGCAGGCTGCCGCCCACTGTACCGGTCTGCGCGACTTGAAAACTTATATTGTTACCACCGCATTTAGGACATACACAATTTGCCATATCTATTCCTCCTTAAATTTTATATGTATGATCTTTCCTTCTCTGACTATCCTAACTTTTGTTTTGCCTGGTATTTATCTTGTAATAGCAGGCCTTGTATAATCCCCTCTACTTTTATTCTATCGGAGCTGTCGAGTTGATTATACATTTTAAGTATTTCCGGTATTTGTGCTTTTTCTCTTTGTACATCCGCGTCCACTGCTTTGTGAAAATCAACAGCCTTTTTTACATCTCCGTCAAAGTAATCAAGTACCGGTCCGGACATTTCAGCAGCAAGTTCCGGGTTACTGTAATCGGTCGGATCCTCTGTTCTACCTAAAAGATAATCACATGACACTCCCAGCACATCCGCGATAGCTTTTACAGTTTCGCCCTTTGGTGCCGTGTTTTTCTTATTCCATACTGAGATTGTAGCTCTTGTGACACCGAAAGCCTCAGCCGCTTTCTGTGAGCATGGTTCAATACCTCTTTCTGTACATATAGCCGTATATCTGTCGTAGAAATTCATAATAGGCCTCCTCAGTTAAAAAAAATTGACAAAACCTCTTGACAAGTCAAATTTATTTGGCTATACTCTGATTATCAGTTAAATAAATTTGACAAACAAATACCAGACCCCCGATATTTCCTGTATCGGGAGCAAGTAAAAAGAGGTATGTAGTTGATGTGGTAGCCCTATTATACTTCATTAGTTAAATTTTTTCAACTGAAACAGATAAAATTTTTTAGCAGAAGGAGGTAAACCGATGGACGCACTCTTAAACGAGGATTGGACGGCAGAGGTTGTCGGGCGTATGCATGCTCAAAAAGGCGTTATGGGAAATGATAGAGTTCTGGCAGGCAAAGGGGGGGGATTGACACCTTGTACCCTTAAAATCCGCTCTGGGTGTGAAGGTGGAGGCAAGGGCGCGCTCATACAAGAGGACAAAAGCGCTACTCTATCCACTTTGCAGGATCAGACCCTCTTTCAGCCTATGGATGTTGACTGCAGAAACGGCGCTCTGAATGAAACTGCTACTCCGGTTCAAGCACGAATGAGTAATACCTTAAATGCCGGAGGCGTTGTCGCTTGTATGGCGACGCAACAAGGCGGTGCGGAAATCAGAACAGACGACATGGCGCCAACACTCACTGCAGCCGCAGGAATGAGTGGAAATAATCAGCCAGTTATCTGCATACAGGACTTAAAAGAAACCGCGCCTTGCAGTATGAGCATCCACTACTCTGTTGACAATACCACAGATTTTGTAACATACAACGACATCAATGGTCGTGGTAAAAAGTGTGAGGCGTGTTCCGGCTGTACATGGTACGGACTTTGCAAGCCGCAAGCACTTCCTACGAATGGCACCCGTATCTATATCAGCGGAGCTATTACCGGAACAGTCAATTATATGGAGCGTTTTGCTGAGGCGGAAAAATTGCTGGAGAAAAAGGGCTACACAGTTATAAACCCGGCAAAGATAAACGCGCAGCTCCCACTCTCTACTTCTTACGAGGAATATATGCGAATAGATGCTATTATGCAGAGTATCGAGGATGGCTCTCTTATGCTCAATATCGGGGATGTGATACCATGTGTATTATCAGACGGTCAGCGCGTGCATTTTGAGGTTACAGCTATTGATGATGAGGGATACCGCCTGGAAATGAAAGAACTGCTTAAATGCATGGCTCACACTGACTTGCATAGATGGTATGATGCATTATACACAACCGGCTTGCCTAAGGTCTTGAGAGATGCGATAGTATCAACACGGCGTAAGTATAAAGAGAATGGGGATGGCGATATTAAAGAGCTTGATTCTCTGATATTTGCTCCATCCGCCTCTGAGGTATTCAGCAAAGAGGAATTTGAGGACAATGAATGGCTTGGGGACAAAGATGTATATGAGCAGCTTGATTTTTACAAGGACTGGAGAAACAGAATCAGATGTACGGTTGAAGATGGTAAGCCTAATGCCTGGTGGTTGCTTTCCGCGCGTGCTGGCCATTCTACTACTTTCGCGCGTGTCAGCTACTACGGGGATTGCTACAGCTACTCTGCTACCTCTACCTGGATCGCGGCGCCCGTCTGCTTCCGAATCCGAAAATCCAAATAAATCCCGCCAGCTTGCTGGCGGCATAAAGAGCTACACAACAGCGCAGAAAAATACCGGAGAGCTTATTGCTTCTCCGGTATTTTCATATCCACCACAAACACATGACTAAACCACATTATACGGGGTTCGTATGTGATTGTTAAAGCAGGGGATGAGAGAATCGAACTCCCGCCAAAGGTTTTGGAGACCCCTATCATACCATTTGACCAATCCCCTATATTATAAAAATGACGCTTTGAAACGTCATAATTATCATAGTGTATCCAATTCGATAATGCAATAGTACTTTTGCATTACATATACCTTCAAAACTTCATACAGCACTAAGAAACATGTTCTTCTTCTTTGATTAAGCCCTCGACCGATTAGTGACAGTCAGCTACACACGTTGCCGTGCTTCCACCTCTGCCCTATCTACCTTGTAGTCTTCAAGGGGTCTTACTTCCCGAAGGAAGGGATATCTCATC
>JBNMJQ010000021.1:0-35265 GCA_050873865.1 Agathobacter sp.
CAACACCCAGCTCAGCCTCCACCGCACGTGCGGTTGCCTTGCAGGCATCAAAGCCCTCCTGTCCGGTACATGCGTTCGCGATTCCCGAATTGACAACAACTGCATGAAGCGGTTTCCCGGATGCAACAATCTTCTGATCCCATTGTACACAGGCTGCCTTGACCACATTGCTGGTAAAGGTACCCGCACACTCACACGGTGTCTCGGAGAAGACCATTGCCATATCGGTTCTGTTTTTATATTTAATATTCGCTTCACAGCTTGCTGCCGCAAACCCCTTTGCCGCACACACGCCACCATCAATTTTTGTAAATTCCTCTGCCATAGCTTCTTCCTCTTTTCTATTCCAATTCTTCCATAACACTCTTATATGCCGGGCGGATGATCTTGTTCATGCCGACCATCTCCTCCAGGCGGTGGGCACTCCAGCCAACGATTCTCGCGATTGCAAATAGCGGCGTGTACAATTCCATCGGGATGCCAAGCATTTCATATACAAACCCACTGTAAAAGTCAACATTCGGGCTGACACCCTTAAAGATCTTACGCTTCTCCCCGATCAGTTCCGGGGCCAATTCCTCAATTGCATTGTACAATCTAAGATCCTTCTGTCTTCCCTTGTCTACCGCAAGCTTCTCCACATACCCGCGGAATACGCGTTCTCGCGGATCGGAAATTGAATATACCGCGTGTCCCATTCCGTAGATCAATCCCTTTTTATCGAATACTTCACCATCGAGCATACGTGCCAGATATGCCTTGACTTCATCTCTGTCATCCCAGTCCCTGATATTGGCCCGGATATTCTCCATCATCTCCATGACCTTGATGTTAGCACCACCATGCTTTGGTCCTTTTAAGGATGACATAGCTGCTGCGATCGCAGAATATGTATCTGTCCCGGCAGAAGTGACTACTCGCGTTGTAAATGTCGAGTTGTTACCACCGCCATGCTCCATGTGAAGCATCAGCGCAACATCAAGTACCTTTGCCTCCAGCGGATCATATTTATTGTCCGGACGCAGCATGCGCAGGAAATTCTCAGCTGTGGAAAGCTGTGGATCCGGGCGGTGAATATACATGCTGGAATCATTTTCATAATGATTGTAGGCATGATATCCGTATACGGCAAGCATTGGAAACTCCGCAATCAGCTGGATACACTGCCGGATGCAATTATCGATCGTACCAACGGATGTGTTCTCATCATAAGACGCAAGTGTCAAAATACTGCGCGTCATGGAATTCATAATATCTTTTGATGGTGCTTTCATGATAACGTCTCTGGTAAAGTTAGTCGGAAGCGTGCGGCAATTGCCAAGTATCTCCGCAAAAGTCTTTTCTTCCTCCTTTGATGGCAGTTCCCCGAACAATAGAAGATAAGCCGTCTTTTCAAACCCAAATTGATCCGGCTCAATGCCCTCGATCAATGTCTTTACATTGTATCCGCGATACCAGAGTTCTCCATCACACGGAACATTCTTTCCATCTTCCTCTTTAAAGGACACGATTTTGGATATTCTGGTAAGTCCAGTCAATACGCCCTTTCCATTTACATCTCTAAGTCCACGGTTTACGCCATACTCCTTAAAAAGGGTATCGGATATGGTATCATTGGTAATGCACTGCTTCTGCTTGGATGCCGCGTAAGTATAAAGTTCTTCTAATGCCATGAAATCATTCCCCCACTCTTTTATCTTAAAATGTGACAGGCATTCTGTACGCTGTCTTGTACATTATATAACAACCACCCATTGAAGAAAAGAAGTTCATAAAAAATTTATTTTCTGATCGTATCAAAGGCCGTGTAGACATCAAGCTTTCCGTATCCAAGCGTATTCGACGGATATTCATTTCCCGGATCTCTTGCCGCACCTCTGCAAAGCAGGTTCTTGATATCCACCGAATTGATTTCAACCGCATTTTTCTCCACCACTGCCCACTGCAGGATCTGCGCACAGGCTCCGGCTGTAATCGCCGCAGCCGCACTCGTTCCCGAGAATGTAACATAATTGTCTTTCAGTCCCCTTCCCTGTACTTCAACCGCTGGTGCCACAAAATCCGGCTTCATCCTGCCCGCTGCATCCGGTCCCCTTCCAGATTCAAAGAACAGCGCTCCCGTACTTGCATTATAGCCTCCAACGGACATGGGAACTGCTGCATCCGATGGCGACGTCAGTGTTGTATCCGGGCTGGATTCTAAGAAGAATGCTTCCGCTGTCATCATCTGCCGCATCGGAAGCCATGCATCAAATTCTCCTGTAAAAGTATTCTGCGGATAAACCTTTATCGTCCATATCCCCTTTGTGATATTCGTAAACCGCAGATAGACAAGCTGGTCACGACGGTTCTTTCCCGCACTCCGGTAGTCGATTGTAAGCCCGGTTCCCTCAAATAAAAAACGGTAACTTCCGTTCTGCCCCGGAAACGGTTCTCTCCTTGGCGCAAGCTCACCGGTCGGCGATTGCACCGAGACCGCAATCTGTTCCGGTGCGATCGCCCATAGTTCGATCCACAGCCCCCGCATATCCTTTTCCACATCCACTTCCGCCACGGTTGGAATCAGCATATTCCTTGCGGTTCCAAAAAAGTGATGTCTTCCATTTCCTTCATTTCCCGTGGCATTAATAACCGCACGCTGTCTGGTGGCGGCAATCATATTTTCATAATCACACAGCGGGCTTGTTCCGGTATGACCCCCATGATTGGTTCCAAGACCCAAGAAGATTACAAGCGGTTTCTTTTCTCTTTGGGCTGTGCGCTCTGCATATGCAATGCCCGCCATGATATCATGCTCCGCATACGCGGGCGTTCCATCCGGTATCGCATAAAAGTCTCGCAGATTTTTCCCCGCATCCCGTAATTTTACCACGATCATATCCGACTTTGGTGCTGCCCCGGTAAAATCATCCACCACAGCAGCGCTGCCACATGCAACGCTTGCAAGGAATGTTCCATGACCATTCTCATCGGTCTCCGGTACGATTTCATCCGGATTCTCCATCGCCAATGCCCGGTTGATCTGTTCATTCGTATAAGTTCTTCCATAGATTACAAGGGTATCCTGGGAATCGTCCAGTTCCTGCTCCGTGGTCTGGTCCCACATGGAAAAAATACGGCTTTTTCCATCCTCTGTCCGAAACGCAGCATCCTGATACCGGATTCCTGTATCGATTACCGCAACAAAAACACCCTGTCCCAATAGGGACAGGGTGGGTTGTCTCTGCAAACGAAGAATTCCGCTTGCCTCAAGACTCGTGCTGTTTACGAGTCCATAGCATTTGGGGATTGCGGAATACGCATAGTCCGCAATTGAAAGCGGCGGCACATCAGATGTCCGGTAATACCAGATCTCATAACGCTCGTTGATGATCTGGCGGAATGCCGGCTGTAACAGAGGCTCATTGCGCTCATCTACCGCTACAATAAATGCATAATAATCATCCATAATCGCTCGAAAACATTTTATTTTATCATATGCCAAAACTCTATTTTGTTTCTGGCTCCCTGCTGCTGTGACAGGTAAAATAAAGGATCTGGTAATCCTCTGCCGCCTTTTGCAACAGCTGCATTCCCCGTTTTGTCTTGATATCGTCCAGATTGACAAACGGATCGTCCAGAATCAGGAACGGTTTCTCATCCGGATACATTGCATCCGCAAGTGCAAGACGCATACATACCCCGATCAAGTCCTGATATCCCGCCGAAAGCCACTTCGTCTCACGAAGTTCGCCCTGCTCCTTCTTCCGGAAAGAAATATTGGCATCAATCTGCCAATCGTTTTCTTCGGACATTCCGACAAGCAGATCATAGTACTTACGAAAAGCGTTTGAAATCGGAGCCATATAGCGTGCAATGAACTGCTCCCTCGCCCGCTGCAGGTAATCCTGTGTCAGCATGACGGTATCATATGTGTCCTGCTGCTGCTCCTGCAGTTCCTTCAATTCGGTAAGCTCCTGTTCCTTCTCATCGCGCAGATCCAATTGCTCCTCGAGATCTTCCATCTGTCTTGCATACTGTTCAATCCGTCCCCGGACTTCCTCAAGCTCCTCGTCAATTATCTTGATCTTCCCATTCAGCTGGTCAATACTAAACGGCAGTTTCTTCTGCTGCAGCAGCTCGTTGATATCATTTGCCTTTTCAAAGGCTGCAACCTTCTGTTGTGCCGCCTCGACATTCTCCCTTGCCATCCGGTACTTTGCAGCTTCCATGGCAAGTGTATTCAGCTGTGCTGTCACATCCTCCTGCAAAGGCTGTCCGATCCGTTCCATGTAAGCGTTCAGCTCGTCCCGCTCCATTTTGACATTCTCCTCAAATGCCACACAGCGTGTATACTGCTCCTTTAAATGTTCGAATTCATGGGCCTCATCCTTCAGCTGGTACAGCTCGGAAGCGTAGTCCTCTTCCTCCGCCTGCATCTGGTATCTCTGCAAAAATTGCTCGGTCTCACGTTTAATCTCTGCAATCCGGTCTGCTTTCTCCTGCTCCTGCTCCTGAAGCTTCTTTACCTCTTCCTGGCAGTTTTCCTGCCGTTCCTTCCATTCCATCTGCTCATTCTTTCCGACAAGCAGCACAAACGCCCGCTTCTTCATGCCGACGATAAGCAAAATCATTCCGATAAGAAACAGCCCCGCCGCCCCGATTGTGATCCAAAGGCCGTATGGAGCGCGGGATAGTGAATAGATTCCAAAGATCTCTCCCGCCACGCCTGCCAGTGCTAGGATAATACCGATAATTCCGACCGTCATAACCTTTGCGGTGCTCCGCATCTGAGGTTCCTTCTGCTGCAGGACCTCATGCTCTTTTTCGGAGATTTTCATTTCTACACGCATCTGTTCATCTTTAAGAGCAGGAATTTTCTTGATTGCACGCAATTGTCCTGCGATCTCTTCCTCATCCGGAATTGATGTACAAAACTTCTCCTTCAGACGGAAATATGTTTCCCTTTCCTTTTCATCCGGTCTCATATGGGAAAGTGTCGCCTGGGTTTCTTCCAGCTTTCTGGCATTCTTCATCTGCCCTGCAAGTTCTTCCTCGTCCGGAATTCCCATTGGGAAAATATCGGTATACGGAAGAAGCCCCGCAAGCTTCTCCTGTTGTGACTCACAGAGAGCAAGATACTGCTTCTGCAGTTCCCGTCTCCGGCTCTCCTCGCTTGCCTGCTTTAACTGCTTTGCATAGGTATCGCGCTGTTGTATCAGATTATCCTTGTTGAACTGCTCCATCTGCTGCTTCTTCTTCAGCTGCCCGATTGCCTTTTCTGCTGCCTCATAGCTGCGCAGCTCCTGTTCGATTGCGGCAAGCTGGTTCCTGCGCTTCTTGATGCTTCCTGTTGCGCGGTTCGGTGACAGCTGGTTGGCAAGATTCTTCAAATACTCCTGTGCAGATTCATAATTGTTGATATCATTCGTATTCTGTACCAGATTGCCAAGCTTCGCATTGATTGCATCCGTTGTCTGGCTTGCGCAATCATTCTGCCCGATATAGATACTTCTCCGGAACGAATTGCTGTCCAGATCAAACAGTTCCTCGCCTATATTCTCGGAAAAGTCCTTGCACTCCAGATTGGTCACACTGTCATACAGATGAAATTCATCCGCTTTCTCCGACTTCCCGAATGTGCGGCTGATCCGGTAGACTCTTCCGTCTGCCTCAAACTCCAATTCTCCGCCATAGACACCACCCTGCCACGGCCGGTATATATTGCGCTCCTTGTCAAAAGCGCCCGGTTCCTTTTTGGTATCAAAACCATAAAACATGACCTTTATGAATGCAGCGAGAGTACTCTTGCCCCAGGCATTCGGCTCTTTGATAACATACATACCATCCGAAAGGCGAAGGGAGAGATTATGTATTTTTCCAAAATTTTCAACATGACAACTTAAAATTCGCAACGTTAAATTTCCTCCCCTGCCAATGCCATTAAGCCACACCGGATAACCTCGGATTTTTGTTTCTCCGGCAGATTGGACGCCATGACCATCCGGATAAATTCGCCCTTGAGTGAAGCATCCTTCTCATAATCGCTATAGCTTACCGACAGCTTTGTAGCGTCTTCAATCTTCACAAAGTAGAAGTAATCCGCAAACATCTCCGTCAGATAATCAATGTTTAATTCACACTCCACACCAAGATTTCCGGTAAGAATGATCTTCACAAGGCTTCCTGACGGATACGCCGCTGTGCGGATCTCCTCGTCAATGCATTTGGCCGCTTCATTCGAAGTAAGGCAGCCTGTCACATCCACCCGCAGTTCATAGAGCGTCCTTACCGAAAGGCTCACAAATTCCATGGTTGCGCTTCTGCTGGTCTCGTCAATATCCAGCACGACGAAGCCCTTCTTTCCGCACTCGTCAAAGCCCCGTCCCTCCAGGCAGCCCGGATAGCAATAAACGCCCCTTGCATCTAGTTTCTCACACTGATAACTGTGCACATGCCCCAGCGCAAGATAGTTAATATTCTTATTCTTCAGGTCATTCAGGCTGATATGCTCCGCATGGTTGCCGCTTCTGTAGTCCCCCGCCTGTCCATGCAGGGTAACAATATTATATACATCATTTGACAGTACAAGCGAATTGTACACATACGCCTGATTCTCCTGATTGAGCTCAAGTCCGGTTATTGCAACCTTTCCATAGGAATAGGTTGTCCACCGATCGGAAAACAGCTTGAGATTGTCCGGGATCTCATCCATCTTATTCAGGAAGTTGTCGGAATCATGATTGCCACGCAGATATAAAAAATCAATATCCGGGTGATTTATGATAGCATCCCGGACTGTATTTCTCACAGTCGCAGATACATTTCTCGTATCAAACAGATCTCCTGCGATCAGGATTACATGTATCCCGTTATTGGCCGCATAGCTGACCATATGGGAAAAGGTCCGCAGTATTTCGATTTTCCGTTCTTTTGCCTGCTCCTTTGTCAGATTCGAGGTCATTCTGGAATCCAGATGCAGGTCCGCACAATGTATGATCTTCATAACGCTCCATCATTCTCCGGGGAGTTCTGCCAACCCACGCATCTGGATCAGCGGTCCACCGGTCTTTTCAATATATTCTTTTGTGATTGTTACTGTTCCGATGTTATCATCCTTCGGAATCTCATACATAATATCAAGCATGAAATCCTCAATAATCGCGCGGAGCGCTCTGGCTCCGACCTTCTTTTCTTTTGCTTTCTTTGCGATCGCATGGAGTGCGCCCTCGTCAAATACCAGACGGACCTCGTCCATCGCTAGAAGCTTCTGATACTGTTTAAGAATCGCATTCTTTGGCTCTGTCAGAATCCGTACAAGCATATCTTCTGACAATGCTTCAAGTGCAAACAGGATTGGCAGACGCCCCAGAAACTCCGGTATCATGCCGAACTTGCGGATATCCTCCACAGTTACCTGCTGCAGGATATTCTCATCCTCATCATACTTGTCTTTCAGATCAGACTGGAATCCGATAGATGCCTGTTTGTTTAACCGCTCCTTGATAATCTCCTCCAGTTCCGGGAACGCGCCCCCGCAGATAAAGAGTATATTCTTCGTGTCCACCATGGTCATCGGCACCATCGCATTCTTACTGCTCGCCCCCACCGGGACCTCGATCTGCGCACCTTCCAACAGCTTTAGCATTCCCTGCTGCACCGACTCACCGCTTACATCTCTTTGATTTGCGTTGCGCTTCTTTGCGATCTTGTCAATCTCATCGATAAAAATGATGCCATGCTCTGCGCGTTCCACATCATTGTCTGCTGCTGCCAGAAGCTTGCTTACTACGCTTTCGATATCATCTCCGATGTATCCTGCTTCGGTAAGTGATGTCGCATCGGTGATTGCAAGAGGCACATCTAAAAGTCTGGCCAGTGTCTTTACCAGATAGGTCTTACCGCAACCGGTCGGTCCCACCATCAGCATGTTTGATTTTTCTATTTCAACTCCATCCTTCTGGTCTGACATCACACGCTTGTAATGGTTGTATACCGCAACTGACATTACTTTCTTCGCGTGCTCCTGCCCGACTACGTACTCGTCAAGGCTTGCCTTGATCTTGTGTGGTGCCGGTATGGAGTGGATGTCAAGCACCGGTGCTTCCTTCTTTTCCTTTTTCTTCTTGATCTTCTGGCTCTGCGGCACTCCTCCCTGCAGGTCTGCAAGGTTGATCATGCTGATATTCGGCATTTTGCCAAATCCCATATTCATCATATCGTTCATGTTAAGTCCGCCAAGTCCACCGCTGCTCATCGAATCAAACGTCTTTTGCATACAGTCGGTGCAGATGCATATGGAGTCCTGGATCTTTAGCAGTTTACCCGCAACACTCTCCGGTCTCCTGCAGATGTAACACACCTCTTCGTACTCGCTGTTATCCGTTGTTGTATTGGTTTCTTTTATATCCTGCGTATCATTATTTATATTCTCAGCCATTGCATTTCCGCCCTTCTTTTCTACCAGGTGTAATCAGATAACATTATACGTCAGCCCACTAAAAATGACAAGTTTTATCCTCTTTCTCAGGCGATTAACATTGTAAAATTTTCTCGGATTTTGTATAATAAAATAAGATTAACAGCCGAATATATCTCGCGGTCAATAATCAATTTCTACAATCAATGCGGGGGTATGAAATGTATCACAAGAAGAAAATTGCGCTATTTATTTCGCATATATATGGGGAATATCAGAGTAATCTCAGCCAGGGTGTCATCCGTCAGGCGATGGATTACGGCTATTGCACCGAGGTCTATGCGACAAATGACGGAAAGAATCTCGGAGACTATGGCATCGGAGAAGAGAGCATCTTAAAGATTCCGAATTTTGAGGATTTTGACGGTGTTGTTTTTGCGTCCGACACATATCTGGACACGGCAATGAGAGAACACGTATGCGTACTTCTCAAAAAGCACCCAGAATGTCCGGTCGTTGAGATTACGGAATATCAGCCATCCTTCCCATGTGTATGCCTTGAGAACAATCTAACTGCCGGCACACTCACGGAACATCTGTTTAATGTCCATAATTGCAAACGCATCTGCTATCTTGGCAGTGCATCGGAACGTTTCTTCTCCGACCGCCGGCAGAAAGCCTATGAGCTTGCGCTCACACAGCAGGGACTCCTTCCTGGTGAACGCGATATCTATCTATGCACTGAGACAGAGGAGGATTACGCGCAGGCCGTATCCTATTTCAACGATCCAGCGGATGCCCACTGTGATGCGGTCGTCTGTTACAATGACCGGGTTGCAATCGGCTTCTGGCTGGCTGCATACCGCGCCGGTTACAAGATTCCGCGCGATTTTGCCATCGTTGGATGTGACAACTCCGTAGACGGGCAGAACATTGATCCTCCACTTACCACAGTAACCTTTCCCACCTATCAGGTGGGGTGCGCAGCAGTAACGTCCCTGCTGGAACATATACAGGGAAAAGGGGAGCAAAGCAAAACCGTTTTTGCAGAACCGGTATACGCCGGTTCCTGCGGTTGCAGCTACCACAATGATACCCCTTCCTTTATATATAGCCAGACACTTACCAGACGTATTGCAGAGCTTGAAAACTCAGCATTTTTGTCCATGCAGATGTCAGCGGCATTTTCCCATGTGACAGATATTGACGATGGCATGGATCTTTTGGCACAGTATGTTCAGGAAATGCACCCATTCAATGCATTCTATCTGTGCCTGTATTCCAACTGGGACAGCCTTTCCTCCCATGTCCTGGAATTGACACACACCGCAGACTCCGATACCTCCGATGACAATACCATGCTTTTAAAGCTTGCCATCCGCGGAGGTAAAAGGCTTGCTGAATGCAGTTTTTCAAAAGTTTCACTGCTTCCGGATTTTGTGACGAAGGATTCTGTCTCTTCGTATGTCATATCCCCTCTGTTCTTCGAGGATCGTGCATTTGGTTATCTTGCACTGTCCTTTGCAGACAACAAGCTGGACTATCCATTTTATCTGGTTCACTGGATCAAGAATATCACGCAGCTCCTGCAGAACATCTGTGAGAGCAAGCGGACGAAAGCTCTGACACAACATCTGGAAGAGATATACATGAAGGATGTATTGACCGGATTGTACAACCACCACGGCTACCAGCATTATGAAAAGGAACTGCTCGACACCTGCATCCCAGGCGATCAGATCAGTGCGCTGCTCTTTGATCTGGATGAGCTTAAGACCATCAATGATCATTTCGGACACAAGGAGGGTGACTTTGCTCTTCGGGGAATCGGACAGGCTCTTCGCGCAGCCTCCCGTCCGGAGGATATCTGCTCACGCTTTTCCGGAGATGAATTCTATTGTCTGATCAAAAGGGAAAATAAAGAAGAAGTAAAAGAATTTGTGCAGCGTGTCGAACAGTATCTGACCAACTACAATAACCTGAGCAATAAACCTTATAATATCTCGGTTAGTGCCGGATACGCGACTGCACTCTGCAGTGCTTCCACATCCACAGAGGATATGAGAGCACTATTTGCAGAAGCAGATTCCCAGATGTATGACATCAAGAAAAACAAAGTCAAACATGTGCTTCGCGGGTAACATTCTTCCGGTATTCCGTTGGAGATACTCCGCAGGATGATTTGAATATCTTCATAAAGTTCTTCTCATTGTCATAGCCGACACTCCGGCTGATTTCAATGATCTTCATATCCGTATCCGCAAGGAGTCTTTTGGCCTCCCGGATGCGGATATCCTTTAGATAATTTACGAAATTGCTTCCCGTATACTGCTTAAATGAATATGAGAACAGCGAATAATTCATGGAGATGTAGTTTGATACAACCGCCATGTTCAGATCACTGTTATAATTCTGATTGATATAGTCGAGTGCCAGCTTCATCTTCTGCTGGTTTTTGCCGGAATCTGTCTGCTGATTGATCCTGTGGTGGATGGCAAGAATCCAATTCAGCAAATAATCTTTATACTCCGATAGATTGTCAAACTCCAGAATATGTTCACATCTGCACAGATACGCCTGATCCTCGTCCTCGAGCACATTGCGGTATATCTTCGGAAGTTCCTGAAGGAATTCCTGCATTGTCATGAAGAAATCCGATGGGGCAATCCGCTCCTTCTCTGTCTCCTGGAACAAACGGTCCCATCCGGCAATCAGCTCATCTGTCTTATCTGTTCCGATCAGCTGCAGCCTCTGCATCGCTGCCTGCGGCTCCAGAAGCTTTTCTGCCTGCTTTTTCAATCCTTCCGGGACCGCCGGGGGCGTTCCGACGTCGGAACACACAGCGGCACCGATACAAAATGCTCTTGCCCTTGCCTCCTTCGCCTCTAAAAAGGCTTTACGGATTTCCTCCATTCCATGGCAGACACTGCTGATTCCCGCAGCCGCGTCCACAAGTTCATTTTTTACAAACGGCTCACGATACTGTGCGTCCACAAGACACACCCTTCCATCGCAGACATCATCTAACACCGTCACAATTGCCGGGTCTTCCGTCTCCACCTCCACTGCGGTCATACAGATGACAAAACCATTTCGGAAAAAATGTTCCTCATACTTCTGTTTGAACAGTTCAAGTTCTTCCCTCGGTAATTCACTCTGCCGCAAGATCAGTTTCAGCTGCTGCACTCCGATCTGCCGTTCGGTATGTGCCCGGTCTTCTTTCTGCTTCAGTTCCGCATCAAGACGTGCCAGCACCTCCGCAATCTTCTCCCGTTCAACTGGTTTTAGAATATATTCTTTTACGCCATTTCTGAGCATCTCAACTGCATAGGAAAAATCATCATACCCACTGACTGCCACAACAAATGGCTTTTTCTCCAGTTTATTTACCTCCTGAACCAGCCGGATTCCATCCATTTTCGGCATACGTATGTCCGTAAACATCACATCAATGTCCTGTTCCCTTAAGACATCTAGCGCCTGCTCTCCGTTTGAGCACTCAATGATCGTCTCAACAGGAACCCCACATCGCTTTACCATCGTGCTTATACCCTGGCGTATCAGTTTTTCATCTTCTACAATCAATAAGCTTTTCATTTTCTTTCATTTCCTTCCGATATCTGTTGCTTTTCTCTGGAATAATGTGGCAGACGTATTGCTATTTTTGTATAACATCCATATTGGGAAGCGATACGTATTCCATAATCGCCACCGAAAGACATGTGAATCCGATCCTGTACATTCTTAAGTCCGATTCCATGTCCGTTGCCCCCCGATTCTTCGACCGCTCCGTTTATTTTGTCCTCAAGTGCCTTGACCTGGGCATCCGTCATTCCCTGACCCGTATCGGATATTTCTATGATACAGTCATCATTTTCGATCCAGCCCTTGATATAAATTGTACTATCCTCGGAAAGCGGCTCGATTCCATGAAGAATCGCATTCTCAACGATTGGCTGCAGCGACATCTTTGGAATCTCCTGTCCAAGCAGTTTCTCCGGAAGATTTAAGGATAGTATAATTTCATAGTCATAACGCAAGTTAATCAGAACCATATAGCTTTTGATATATTCGAGTTCTTCCTCAAGCTTTACATTGCCAGACACCCAGCGCATACTGTAACGCAAGAGTTTTCCGAGTGCGGTGATTGCATCCGATATTTCATATTTCTCATCGATTTCAGCCATCATTTTGATGGACTCCAATACGTTGTAGATAAAATGTGCATTAATCTGGTTCTGCAGTGCCCGGATCTCCGAGTTTTTCACCAGCATCTGCCTTTTCATATTTTCATCCATCAGTTCCTGAATACGATCGAGCATCTTGTTTAACTGTTCTCCAAGCTCGCCCATCTCATCATCTGCATACGCGTCAATTCGCACGCTCAGATCCCCTTTCTGCACCAGGCGGATACTTTGCAGAATAGAATAAAACTGCCGCAGCATTTTCTTTACAATCTGGTCAATGATCGCAGCAAGAAGACACAGAACGAGAATCATCGCTGCGACAAAGAGGTTACGCATATCAAGTACAGCCTGGACTTCCTTTGTAATATTATGTATTCCGAGCAGTGTACTGTTCATTTCATTGATCGATGTTATGGAAACAATCAGCTTCTGACCGTTGTAGCGGATGTAACACGATCCCGTACCCGTCTCTTTGCCGACCTCCTCATAGATCTCTCTGATTTCATCCTCCGAGTACTCCGGCTCCTCCGCGCCAAAATAAATATTGCCATCCTCGTCAATCAGGCAGCCATCCGCACCATCCTCTTTTTCATAAAGCACCGGGAACATAGTATCAAGGCTCATAGAAGCCTCCACGTATCCGATCAACCCATAACGATAATCTGTAATCGGGGTAACAAGCCCGATCAGCTTTTCACTCTGGTTGGTCGTAAGTGCGGAATATGCGGTATCATAATATTCAAAATGCCAGCCCTCCACTGTCTTATCCTTCGCCCATGACAGTTTTTCCATTCTCGAATGGCTGTATAGGACCGGCATCAGCTCCTGAATATTATCACCGGTGGAAAAGATTCTTACGCTATACAACAGCGGATTGTTATTGACCAGGCGCTGAAGATTGATGATATCCCTTTCCTGAAATTCCAGCAGTTCCTGAACAGACAACGTTTCGCCATTATATGCCTTTTTTAACACTTCCGTCATATCCTCGTCCGATAAAAAGAACTGCGTACTCATATTGATGGAATCAATGCCAAACGTTGTCGTGCTTTTCGCCTTCTCCATCTTATATTCCATCTGGCGAAGCTGTTCCTTAATGACAGACTGTTCCATATTGTAAAAGAGGACTCCTGCAAGAATTGCAATCGGAATCACAGTGACCAGGATGGTAACAACCGTAAATTTAATATTTAATTTGAGCCGGTTAAAGTATTTCATGACTTTCATATGTTATTCTATCCCGAGTTTTTTCTTGTTCTGCTGCATCTGCTCAGTCTCTGCCTCCAGCAGTTTTTCGTAACCGAGTGCGTCCCTCTTGGAAATGTAATCCTGCACAATCTGGTCAAACTGTTCATCCGACTCGGCAAGAAGAAGCTGCTTGATCGTAGTTCCCCACAATTTGTTTGTGCTCGTATAAATCTGCTCCACCTCTTCAGAAGCAAATGCGTGCATTTCATACTGTCCGTCATACCGCGTATATGGGTATGTCCATTCCGCCATCTGCTTTAAAGGCTCCTCCATATCAGGCTGCCACTGCAATTGCATCACATTATTCTGGAGCATCCAATAGGCATTGTCAGCCGCATACTTTGCATCATAAGCCTCACGGTCGGTATTTAAAATCCGGTTCACCTCATCCCTGATGACATACCTGCCATCAATGACATCGTAGGTTACTCCCTCGACACCAAGGTATGTAAGCTTCTGTCCATGTTCACTCATCATATAGTCCATAAACTGGATTGCACGCTCCGGATTCTTACAGTTCTTAGAAATCATCGTTACCGTCCATCCCGTAATTCCTGTCACCGGGATCTGAGGATCATCTCCGGCTGCATTGCGCGGTCCGTCAATTGCGATATAAATGCTCTCTGGATTATTCTTGTATAGGATCTTCTGCTGGTCCGCAAGATCCGTTCTCTGATAAAACATGCAGAAATACCTGCCCTCCGCAATCTTCTCACTCGTCTGTATACGGGAATCAACAAAGATATCCGGGGCAAGATACCCCTCTTCTCCAAGCTTTCGGAACATCTTCATCCATGAAAGATATTCCGGATCTGTATTGCGGTCATAATACCTGCCATCCTTTTCACGCGGAATCGCTAGAAAATTCTGTAGATACTGGTCAAACGATACGCAGCCCGTCTCATCAAACACATGCGCCCCGATCGGTATCAGCGGCTGTCCGTTCACCTCCGGAAACATCCTGGCAGCATCCACGATTGCCTGATAAAAGCCCTCCTGCGTTGACATGTCCGGACATCCGATTGCTTCATAGATATCTTTCCTTACCAAAAATGTCTGGTTCGCAGCAATATTATCATGCTCCTCCAGATCCTTCGGTGTATAGCAGGAGTTCGGATAGCAATAGATATTCCCATCCGGCTGTGTATACCAGTTGACAACCGTTTCATCGCTGACCTCATAGAATAGTGGATCATATTCATCCGCCAGTTCATTTAACGCGTACACCATGTCGGAGCCGATCATCTCACTCACCTGCGGTTCCCACCAGCCGAGTGTGATCAAGTCCGGCAATGCGTCTGAAGCGATCAGGGAATTAAGTTTCTCCTCCTCATTGCCCATCGGCGTTATAAAATTGATGCTGACTCCCGTCTCATCGGTAATGGTGTCCGACACCAGATTGCCTCCCCATTTTGTAACAAACCAGGAGTAGTTAATATACCAGTCAAGCGTAATTGCCTCCTGCTCTGTGTCACTTTGCGTATCGGCAGGATCCTGACCCGTGATTTCTTTTACTGTCTCTTCCGTTCCGCTGCCACAACCGGCCAGCATAACGGCAAACACAATAGTCCCCAATATCGTCATTCTCTTCTTCATATTTTCCATCACCTTCTATGGTACATTTCTTCTTTTATTATATAAAGTTTTTCCCAAAAGCACAATAAGGCAATGCTTTCTTAAGCATTGCCCTACTGTGTGTTTTTATTTTAGAGAGGAGGTAGGATTAACAATTTATTCCTTTACAGCACCTGCAGAAATACTGCTGATGATGTATTTTGAAAAGAAACAGAAAACAAGCAGGATCGGTATGATCGAGATTGCTACGGACAGATAGATCGCGCCCTGGTTTGCACTGATATCTGTAGAAGATCTGAGCGTAGCCATCATTACCGGCAATGTCATCTTCTCATTCTTGTTGATCAGGATCATTGGAAGCAGGTAATTATTCCAGTTTCCGATGAATCCCATAATACCCATCGTTGCAACTGCCGGGGAAACAATTGGAAGTACAATCCTGTGGAACGAATACAGTTCATGTGCTCCGTCAATTCTTGCTGCTTCAAGCAAAGATGCCGGCAAAGAAGATAAAATATACTGGCGCAGGAAGAAAACAGTTCCCGGTGCTGCAATCGCAGGTATGATAAGTGGAACGTATGTATTGATCAGATGCAGCTTTGCGCACAGCTGATAGAATCCGATGAGGGAAAGCTGTCCCGGGATCATCATGAATACCAGGATTGCCATGAATATCGTCTTGTTTCCCTTAAACTTATAAAACGCAAGTCCGTATGCAGTCATTGCTGAGAAATAAGCAGAGAGCAATGTTGCAGGTACTGCCACGATCAAACTGTTTAACATACCGCGGAACAGGTTGAAGTAAGAAAATACCACTTCCCAGTTCTCTTTGATATGGGTACTCGGTATCAGCGTAAAACCGCTTACGATTTCGGTGCCGTTTCTTGTCGCATTAACCATCATCATAAGAAACGGGAACAGGCACGCTGCTGCTAAGAGAATCAAAAGAACATATAAGATACCTTTTTTGATATAAAAACCAATCTTCATTCTTTAGTCCTCCTTCCGGTTAAACATTTTCAACTGGATCAATGAAATAATAAGTATAATGTCAAACAGTACATACGCGACTGCGGATGCATATCCGGTCTGTGTGCTGCCAGTTGTAAATCCAAATTTGTACAGATACATCATGACGGTCTGCACATCCTTATAAGCTGCAGATGAAGCGCTGATCATAAGGAACGGCAGGTCGAACATCTGGAGTCCTCCGATCAGGGATGTGATCGCCACGTACATCATAATTGGTTTGATCAAAGGAAGTGTGATCTTTCCGAAAATCGTCCATCTTCCCGCACCATCAATGGAAGCTGCTTCAAAATAATCTCTGGAGACGCCCTGTACACCAGCCATAAGCATCAGGAAGGAATTTCCAAACCACATCCATGATTGGATGACTGCGATCGTGTATCCGGAAGATCCTGGATTTCCAAGCCAGTCGATCGGATTATATGTTGCTCCGAACAATTTGTAAATCTGACTGATCATGATATTGAAGGAACCATATCTCCAGTCAAGTAACGTCTGGAACAAAAAAGCGATAGACGTTGCAGCGATCAGGTTTGGAAGATAATAGATGATACGAAATACCGGAAGGCCTTTCATCTTGTATTTCACATCGGAGAATACCATCATAAGAAGAAATGCCAGGCCTAACTGTAAAACAATGTTTACGACCCAGATGCGGACAGTATTTCCAAGTGCCTTCCAGAAAAATTTATCGCCAAGGACACGCTTATAATTGGCAAATCCAATCCAATGAGCGGTTCCTAATATTTTCAAATCCGTAAAGCTCAAATATAAAGTTCTTAAAACAGGGTATACACTAAATATCAAAAATACGATTACGAATGGAGCAACAAACAGATAGCCCCAATTATTATAGGCTGTTATTTTACTTCTCTTTTTCTTTGCTATTTTGCCCATAGTTTACCTCCCACACTCTCTCATCAGATCATTCCGTGGTCCACAGCTGTGGACCACAGAACTGATTCATGACGGTTATTATCTTTCGATGATAAGATCCGGATAAGTAGACTGTACAGTATCATAGAAGCTGTTGATTGCTTCATCCTTTGTCATCTCTCCGGTCTTTACTGCTGAGATTGCAGCGCCCCATGCATCGCCGATTGCCTTGTCATACTGGGTAACCTTAGAGTAATCAATACCCTCAGCAAGCTCTAACCACATTGCATACATCTTCTCATCACCGTATACCGGGTTGGTATCATCCTTGTGTGCCTCAAGAACAGACTTCAAAGAAACGGTATCTCCCTGTGAAGCTTCAATCCACCAGTTACCGGTATCCTCGTTTAAGGTACAGAATTTTACGAAATCCCATCCAAGAGCTTTCTTCTCTGACTGAGAGGATACACCGATGAATGTACCACCACCAAATCCATAAGCAGGTCCAGGACATACACCCCATAATCCGGAAGTGTCACCTACGTGGTCTCTTAATGTAAGTACGCCCCATGCCGGAAGGCCAAATGCAAATACTTCAGTTGTCTCATCTGAGAAATTACCAACATTTGCATTGAAGTTCTCTTCATCCCAGACATTTAAGTCCGGCTCGCCGTCGCCGTCATCATCATTCCAGTATCCTCCCTGGATATCTGCGTTAAGTACCGGAACCGGGCCTGACATTGCCTGATACCAAGGGGTTGACCACTGTGCAGCATATGCAGTTAAGTCTCTCTGATACAGCTCTACAACGAGATCCATGTAATCCATACGGCTCTGGTCTACGTTAAGCTTGCCATCAATTACCCATGCAGAATCACCTGAAAAATAGTTTGTCTCAGAGTCAGAAGCAAAGATTCTGTAACCCTGATCCTTTAAGGTCTGAGCTGTCTGCAGGATTGTGGAATAATCTGCGAATAATTTTGCAACTTCATCCGGATCATCTGTTCCGAATACCTTCTTGGCAATATCTCTTCTGTAATAGATACCTGCCGGTGTGATCTGATAAGAAATTGCTCTCTGTACGCCATCCGCATCCTGTCCGACTTCCCATACATAATCAACGATCTGATCAGCATAGTCCTGTGCGCCAAACTCATCTAAGTCTGCAAATGCACCATAGTCAAACATGTCACCTAACATCTGTGGCTCACCAACGATGATATCCGGTTCGGTTTCTCCACCGACAAGTGCGGTCTGTACCTTGGTCGGATAATCTTCCGGAGCGATTACTACTACCTCGGTCTGTACTCCGGTCTGCTCCGTGTAACGGTCTGCGAACTGCTTAAGGTCATCTGCAAGTGTCCAGATCACAAGTTTGTCTCCGTTTGCTGCGGCCTCTTCCACAGCCTTGTCAGATTCACTCTGATCTGTTGTTCCCTCGCTGCTTCCCCCATTACTTTCAGTGTTGCTGCCATTGCTCTCACTGCTGCTGTTATTGCTCTCTCCGCTGCCACATGCTGCCAGCGAGAATGCCATCGTGCCTGCCAATAAGACTGCTACCAACTTTTTCAACTTCATAAAAATATCCTCCTTTTTCCTTCAACAGGTTCTGTTGTTTGTTGATGGTTTTATTATAGGAGGATATCTTTTTTGAAAAAATGCACCAAATTTTAAAAAGGTGTCATTTTTTTATATTAAATTTTAGTTTAGCGTCACTTCGATACGGCTGACCCTTCCGTCACGGACATCCAGCGCAAGTGCCTGCTGCAGTTTTGGTTCCCGCACGGTTTTTGTGCTTCCATCCAGATACGTCAATGTCACTTCCGGTATATGGTACTGTCCCGGGAAATAGTCCTTTTGCTCTTTCATATAGTAAGTAACCCAGATATGTCCCAAAAATTTTGCCGATACCCGCTGGTTCTTCCCGATCAGGTACTGTGGGATAGCCGGCGCAAAGCTTAAGCACAATGCACCATTCTCCTGGTAAAACGGATGCGGTCCGAACATCATCAGCTTCCACATACTGATAAATTCAATCGTAGAACCGCTTAACCGGGCAACAAATCCCTTTCCGTGAATCTTCGGATCAGGATTCTTTGAGCTTGCAATGAAAGACGAATTTTCCAATGTGCTTCTTCCGTACACTTCCTCATCCAGGAATGGGACAGCAGCCCTTTTAAAATCTGCAGCAAATTCCGTATACATTCCTGATTTTAACAGCTCGAGCAGATATTTATACTCCATATGAAGCCAGATGGATTCATTTTCCAGCCATCCCGGTGTGAAAGCTCTTGCTCTTCCCAGCTCATAAGACGCATCTGACAGGGAAGCATTCACTTTATACATGGACAGCTTCTCATCATACAGGTCGCTATGCTTTACATTCTCATAAAGCTTCTGTCTGGTGATTGGAGCCTGCCCGCAGAAAAAGCCATCCTTCAGCTTCAGATAGCGGACCGGTCCTTCCAGAAAATATGGAACCTTCTGCGCTTCAAATTCCATCGGAATGATTTCATTCTCTTTTTGCTCATATTTCTTCACCTCAAAGGTAAAATATGTCGGACATATTCCCTCTCCGTAGGTGCAAGCCTTTTTTATGCCGCAGGCAACCGTCTTTGCAAACCCGCGAAGGACTTCCAGCAGATACTCGCTGCTATATTCTTTTCGGGTTCCATCAATTCCGCCATAAGTCAGTCTGCGGTATTCCTCCTTTGCATCATTGATCCGGTTCCAGAATGATAACAGTTCCATGTCGTTTTGAATGTTTTTCTTTTCAGCCTGATTGATTTCATGCAGCTGTTCGATAAATGTTCCGAGATCTGCAAGCAGAGCATGTGTAGCCGGATATTTTTCGAGTGCATCTGCCGTATACGAGATCATCCGGGCGAGTTCATAGGTTTCCGCCATGGAAGATCCAAAAAGTCCCGGCATTCCGTTTAGCGCATCGTACCAGCCCGGTTTTCCACCCTCCATTTCGATTCCCATTCCATAAGGATCAAGTGTCGCAAACTTCGTAGCACACAAAAGCAGCAATTTCTCAAATAAGGTACTGTAAATAACTTCACCCCTGCCGTGATCCGCACGAAGCAGTTTATCCGTAGTATGGCGGGCTGATGCCTCATCCAGCGCACGATATTGGCGTACACCCTTTTCTGTAACCTCATAACGCTTGAACCGCGGATTTACATTTATCTGGGAAATGAAATAAGAATAAGCCTGTTCAAAAAGCATATCTTTTTCCTTCTCCGGGAATACAGAAAGATAATCCTCGATCAGATCCAGATTATACGTCCAATGATCGGACCAATATCCCTCACCGAAATTACCATTTACAAGCCCTTCCGCGAAATCCAGGATGGAAATAAAAAGCCCTTCCGCCTTGTCCGGATCTACCTGTTCAAGCAGTACCTCATATAGTTTGCCCGGGGTAAATGCTTTCTCTACAACTGCAAGTATAGCCTCCTGCTGTTTTGCATCTAACTCCTTTAACAAAAGCATTGCTTTTCCCCTGTCCAGCGAATACGTCAGCCGCTCTATTCCCAGCGGGTTGTAGCCATCCATCTGGATCAGGCTGTAAAAGGTATGGATGTTCTCCCTGCCAACGAACGGGGCAAAAAACGTATCACATCTGCGGTTCTGGTTTACATCCCGGAAATTTCCGTTTCCCTGCGAATAGAACTCCGGTGACATGGAAAAGTAATTATAGTCGCGTTCGAGATCACCATGTTTGCGTGAATATACATAGAAGATTTTGCTGTTGCCCAATTTGATCGGAAGTCCTCCTCTAAGGACATTATCCATATAAGTATATTTACAGTACGCGTCAAACCGCTCATCCGCAGTCTCTGTCTCGATCCCTGCACAGATCTGCTCTGCAAGCTCACCTGCGCGCTCCTTCTTTCTCTCAAAATAGAAACAATCCAATTTTTTCTTCATAAAAGACTGCAGAAGCTGCTTGCCACTAACCTGGCCGATCATCTCATAGAAGATGACACTTTCATTTGCTGCAAGTTCTTTTTCCAATGCGAAAAAACTGCATGGAAGCTTGTTTGACACAATCTGTGTCTGACTGCGGATCCCACTTAATCCACCCTGTATAAAATTCACCGGTTTCTCAAGGGAGCAGTCATATCCAAACACGACTTCTGGATCGACTACAGCCGAAAGGCAGTTTCCATCTTCCATCACTGCAAACGCAAAATTGCCCCCTTCAATAGCCTTTACGGAAGAAGAATCATCCATGCTCGCACGCACCCTGAAATACGGTACTCCTGTCTTGTGATCCTCTACCTGCATCCATGCCTTCGCTGTCTGCGTCATATTCTTCATGCTATCCATTCCCACTCCATAAGGAATGATGGCCGGCATACCGTCCAACACCTCAAGATGACATGGTTTATCCGCTGTGTTGCGGATAGTAACCTTGCGCACCAGCGCCCCAACATGTTCCTCCGGAAGTGTATAATAATCCACCGAAGTGGTAAGGCCGCTGACGCTGTTTTTCTCCACGATTCCAAGGCTATTCATCTGTATATACATATCCTGCTGCATTGTCTCGTCAGAAAACGGCTCGTAAAAAGCACCATCCTTGCGGATAAAAGTTCTAAACCCTGTACGCTTGACGTTCTGATATGCCATATGCGCCGGATAAAATTCCATGATCGCGTGGTCCTTGTTATCAACGCCAAAGCTTACAACCGCCTGCCCCCGGTTGACATAGTAGCACCAGATCGGAATTCCCTTCTCCCCTGCAATTCCGGGAAGGAAACTTGCGAATGTAGATTTGCGTCCGTAATCTTTTCTTACATATTCACTTGTTGCTCTGCTCATAACAAAATCCTCCTAATTCAGCTTTACAATTATCTTGTGTGTTATATTTGTATCCAGCTTTGCAAGCATATCCCGCCCGATAACAATACTGTGTTCTTCCTGCAGCGCAATAGGAGCATCGTCCATATACGCCTCCGTGATACGATACTGCCCATATTCCTTACGCCCGGCATTTTCAAACGAAACGCACCAATTCAGCCCCTGAAACCGGAATTTAATGGATGCAGTCCCTCTCTCATCAAATTGCTCCTCTACCAGCTTCGGTTCAATTCTAAGTGCCCCGAGGCAGCCCCGCACACCAAACATCTGATTCATAACCGTCATCATGTACCAGCTTGCCGCACCTGTCAGATAGTGATACAATCCCCGTCCGTTTCTTCCAAAATATTCCGGAATCCCCGGATAAATATGACTCTTATCAAAATCCATGGACTGTGCATACAGGCTGTGCATGGCTTTGTACCCTTCTTTCGCAAATCCCCTCTGATACAGCGCATTTGCATACATGACCGCCATATGTGAGAATACAGCTCCATTTTCCTTCTCTCCGTAGGCGAAGCCAAACATGCGTCCCATATCTGTCTTTATCTCGCCAAAATCCGTATTCAGCCGATACCCTCCACATGTTTCATCATAAAGATACGTATCCGCGCTCTTTGCAATCTCAGCAATCTGTGCATCTGTCGCAGTCCCGGACATAATTGCAAATACCTGTCCTGTCAGCATCATCCGCACTTTTCCATCCTCTGTGATGTTATCCCGGTTATTCAGGAAAAACTCACTTTGTGAAATATCTGTCACATCTCCGTTTTTTATCTCCTTACCGCCTTCGGAGATAAAGGAAATCTGACTGTCTTCCCCCATGTCTAGTTGCTCTAACAATTGCAGAATTGCTTCGGAAGAGACATCTATCACGACAAGTGCTGTAATATCCCCACTTGAAACCGTCCGGCTGCAAAAAAGCGGGTACGCTGACTCCTCGGTCATCAGCTTTTCCCCTAAAAACGGATGTGTGCTGCCCCAGTAAATTCCGTCTTCCTCAAGCAGATACCCATCCTTCGACTGCTCCAATTCGCTCAAAAAGCTATCATCCCCGGTTGCATCCATCCTCTGGGTTGTAAGGAATTGTTCATCATCCACCGTGATGATGTTGATGCTGTAGATCATATCCGTTGCGGTCTGCTTGACCATAATATTGTTGTTTAAAAGCTTTCTTGTCGACTGCTGCGCAGATACATTGTTCTTTAATCCTCCCAGCGCATACGATTTCACATTTGCATCCTGCGACAGCTCGGAAAGCGCATTTTGCACATTCTTAAGGGAATCGTCCAATGATGTGACTGTCATCCGGATTGTGTTTCTTGTGGAGGATGTATAGTTTGCAATAAGACTGTCTGCTGCCCTCTGATAAGAAATGCTTCCGACCAGAATGATAAAAAGTATTGATACTAAAAATCCTCCAAACATCTGTACACGGATCGGTACTCCGATTTTTTTCTTCATAGTATTACCTCCTGCACCCTTCCTATCTTCCTCTATCATAAAAAAAAGGAACCTTACAAATAAGGTTCCTTTTATCATATAGGTGTCATTTTTTTAGTTTTTAAAAATCAAAGCAGCTCTTTTAAGATTTTGTTCACCAATGCAGGATTTGCTTTTCCCTTCGTTGCCTTCATCGTCTGTCCGACAAGGGAACCGAATGCTTTCTCCTTACCGCTTCGATAATCAGCAACAGCCTGCTCATTCTCTTTTAAGACAGCCTCGATGGCTGACCGGATCTCGCTCTCGTCATTCATGCTCTTCAGGCCATGCTCCTCGATATAGTGCTCCGGATCGACATCCTCCTCAAAGATCATTTCAAATACTGTCTTTCCAACACCTGCATTGATCGTTCCCGCATCAATCAGGTCAATCAGCTTTGCAAGATGGACCGGAGAAAAGTGAATATCTGCCGCGTCCATGTCATGTTCCTTCAAAAGCCGCATTGTCTCCACCATCAGCCAGTTACTTACCTTCTTAGGCTTGTTGCAGATTGCAGTGGCCGCCTCAAATATATCTGCCATGTGTTTGGATTCCGTCAGTATCTTCGCATCGTACTCCGGTATGTCGTACTGCTTTTTATATCGCTCCAGCTTCTGCGCACGAAGCTCCGGCTGTTTTGCTTTAATACTTGCGATCCATTCATCGGAAATCACGATCGGCACCAGATCCGGCTCCGGGAAGTAACGGTAATCCTGCGCATCCTCCTTGGAGCGCATCGCATGTGAGGATTCCTTATTGTCATCCCAACGTCTTGTCTCCTGAATAACACTTCTTCCCATCTCAAGAAGTTCTATCTGGCGGGCACGCTCTCCCTCGATCGCGTGCGCGATTGCCTTGAAAGAGTTTAAGTTCTTCATCTCCGTTCGGGTTCCGAATGTCTTAGCCCCCACCTCACGGACAGAGAGGTTAACATCGGCACGCATGGAGCCTTCGTTTAACTTGCAATCAGATGCCCCAAGATACTGGATTGTCTGGCGCAGTGTTTCAAGGTATGCAATTACCTCATCCGCGGAGCGCATATCCGGTTCCGATACGATCTCGATCAGCGGTACCCCAGAACGGTTATAATCGACGATGGAAACATCCTCCCACTCGTCATGCACCAGCTTTCCGGCATCTTCCTCCATGTGGATTTCATGGATGCGGACATTCTTTTTCCCATTCGGTGTCTCAATCTCCACGTATCCGTTTCGGCAGATTGGCAGATACAGCTGGGAAATCTGATAGTTCTGTGGGTTATCCGGATAGAAGTAATTTTTACGGTCAAATTTGCTGTACTGTGTGATCGTACAATTGGTTGCAAGACCAACCGCCACAGCATACTCCACCACCTGTTTATTCAAAACAGGAAGCGATCCCGGCTGTCCGGTACATACCGGACATGTATGGGTATTCGGTGCACCCCCGAATGCTGTGGAGCAGGCACAGAATATCTTTGTTTTTGTTGCAAGCTCTACGTGAACCTCAAGTCCGATCACGGTTTCATACTGCTTCATATTACCTGTCTCCTTTCCCAGCCATCGGGCTGTGCCTGTATTCTCTCGTCTGTTCAAAACTGTATGCTGCCCGGATAATTGTCTTTTCCTCAAAACAATTTCCAAGAAGCTGTGCGCCGATCGGAAGTCCCCTGGAATCGGTTCCACATGGGAAAGAGATTCCCGGAAGTCCTGCAAGGTTTGCAGAGATCGTATAGATATCTCCAAGATACATCTGGATTGGATTGCTTAGGCTCTCCCCGATCTTCGGTGCTGTTGTCGGTGCAGCCGGAGCTAAAATCACATCGTATTTTGCAAACGCATCGTCAAACGCTTTTTTGATCAGTGCCTTCACACGGAGTGCTTTCAGATAATACGCATCGTAGTAACCGGAAGAAAGAACGAAGGAACCAAGCATGATTCTTCTCTTTACCTCCGCTCCGAACCCTTCCGAACGGGATTTCTTGTACATGTTGTGCAGCCCCTCGTACTCGGCGGCGCGATAGCCGTATTTGACACCATCAAAACGAGCCAGGTTCGAACTTGCCTCGGCACAGGCGATAACGTAGTAAGCGGGAATCGCGTACTTGACAAGTCCAAGATCAAACTCCTCTACTACAGCACCCTTTTCCTTTAATTTGTTTGCGACCCCAAGCACCGCATCCTTTACCTCCGCATCAAGTCCATCCCCAAAATAATCTCCTGGGATTCCGATCTTAAGTCCCTTGACATCGTCCTTGAGGGCATCCGTGAAATGGTAATTCTCCCGCTGTACCGAGGTGGAGTCTTTCTTATCATAGGAAGCGATCGTCTCAAGGATCGTTGCACAGTCAGTAACATCCTTTGCGATCGGTCCAATCTGATCCAGTGAAGAACCATAGGCGATCAATCCGTACCGGGAAACGGTTCCGTAGGTTGGCTTGATTCCGGTCACACCGCAGAAGGAGCTTGGCTGTCGGATTGAGCCACCTGTGTCGGAGCCTAATGCAAACGGTACTTCCTCAGCCGCAACCGCTGCGCAGGAGCCACCGGAGGAGCCCCCCGGCACATGTGCCGTATTCCACGGGTTCTTCGTTGTTCCATATGCGGAGGTCTCTGTGGTACTTCCCATCGCAAATTCATCCATATTCGTTTTTCCAATGATCACTGCTCCGGCCTCTTCTAACTTCTTTACCGCCTCCGCGGAATAAGTCGGCAAAAAATTGTACAGGATCTTGGATGAGCAGGTGGTAAGAAGCCCTTCGGTACACATATTATCCTTGATTGCAACCGGAACTCCTGCAAGTGGTCCGGTAAGTTCTCCCGCATCAATCTTCTCCTGCACCTGCTTCGCTCTTGCAAGTGCCCCCTCCTCATCAACCGTCACAAAGCTGTTTACCGCGTCTTCCTTTTCTTCAATTGCTTTAAGCGCTGCACGGACCGCTTCCTCAACGGAGACTTCTTTTGCTTTTATCTTCTTGCCGAGTTCTACGGCAGTCAATGACATCAAATCCATGTTGTTCCCTCCTCTGCCTGTTTACTCACCAATGGTCTTTGGCACCTTAAAGCCACCATCCTTCTTGACCGGTGCGTTCTTTAAGGTTGCCTCGCTTCCGTCGCCGTTTGTGACAATATCCTCACGGAATACGTTGTTGACCGGAAATACATGGCTCATTGGTTCAATGCCTGTAGTGTCAAGCTCGTTCAAAAGATCGATATAGTCAAGCATATCTGCCATATCCTTCTTCGCTGCCTCTGTCTCCTCCGGGGACAATTCAAGCTTTGCAAGGATTCCTACATATTCCATTGTCTCGTCTGATATCACGTTGCGGGCGATTCCATCCTCGCCGATCACCTTAGTCGCGGTTGCTGCCGGTTTGGCTTCTGCTTCAGCTTCATCATATCCGTCTGCCTCATCAAGCGCTGCGCTTCGCAGCTTCGCATAATATACGGCATCCACGATTCCCTGGTTGTTGCGGTCGGCTCTTCTTAGTGTCCCCTCGTACTCCATTCCGGCTGCCGCCATGACCTTACCGGAGTTCGGATTGTTGGAATCGTGATATGCTTCCACTCTCCCCACACCGACTTCCCCCAGGAAAAAGCGGATCACCGCGCTAAGTGCTTCCGTTGTATATCCCTTGTTCCAGAACTCTTTCCCGATACAGTATCCAATGGTAACACTTTCCGTATCATTGTTTACTTTTACGGCGCCGATGGAGCCGATCGGCTGCTCAAGGTCGTTTAATTCTATCGCCCACTGATAAAATTCCTTGCTATCGTATTGCGATACCCAATCCCTTAATACCGCTTCGCTGACTTCCACACTGCTGTGCGCCGGCCATGTCAGATACTTCGTTACTTCCGGGTCACTCGCCCAGTTATAATACATATTCTCTGCATCTTCTATCTCAAATCTCCTGAGAGTCAGGCGTTCCGTTGCCAACTCTATCGTTCCCAAATGATTCACTCGTCTCTCTCCTTTCATCAGTTCCTTTTCCGCTGTCTTTATCTGCCCGATCCCATTCCCTGCAGATGCAGTTATGGTTCAAGGCGGCTTAAGTCACGTGGAAAGAGGGTTGCCTCACGGACATTGTCCTCGCCGATCAACTGCATGGTAAGACGCTCGAGTCCGATACCAAGTCCCCCGTGCGGCGGCATTCCATACTTGAAGGCAGACAGATAATGTTCCATGCCCTCGGTCTCCATGCCACGCTTTGCGATTTTTTCCATGAGTTTATTGTAGTCATGGATTCGCTGACCGCCTGTTGTGATCTCAAGTCCACGGAACAGCAGGTCAAAGCTTAATGTGTAGGTCTCATCTGCCGGGTCATCCATCGCGTAAAACGGACGCTTCTTGGATGGATAATGGGTGACAAACACGAAATCACTGTTGTATTCTTCTTTGAAATACTGCCCGATCAGCACCTCCTCCTCCGGCTCAAGATCGAACGGATTGCGGAAGCTCCGGTTGTATTTCTCCGCGACACGCTGCTTTGCCTCATCGAAACGGACACGCGGGATTTTTTCAACATTCGGAAGTTCGATCTTTAACAGGGCAAGCTCCCTGGCATAGGAAGTCTTTAAAAGATCCATGGTGTACTGCAAAAATCCGGTCTCCATCGCCATAATATCTTCAAAACCATCAATATATCCCATCTCAAAATCGAGGGAGGTGTATTCGTTTAAATGACGCTTGGTATTATGCTTCTCTGCACGAAATACCGGAGCCGTCTCGAATACACGGTCAAATACGCCAACCATCATCTGCTTGTAGAACTGCGGGCTCTGCTGCAGAATCGCCGGTCTGTGGAAATATTCCAGCTTGAAGAGATTCGCACCACCCTCGGCACTCTTGGCGCCAAGTTTTGGGGTGTGGATCTCTGTAAAGCCCTGTCCATATAGGAAATCACGGAAGCCTCTCGTAATGCCCTCCTGAATCCGGAAAACAGCACGCTCCCTCGGGTTGCGAAGCGATACCGCCCGGTTATTAAGCTTTGCCTCCAGGGAGGTATTCAGCTTCCACTTGTTGATCTGCAGCGGCATCGGCTCTGCCGGCTCGGAAAGAATCGAAACCGTATCCAGCCGAAGCTCAAAGCCGTTCGGAGCGCGGTCTTCCAGTTTTACGGTTCCGTCCACCTCAACAGTATCGCCCTCCTTCAGTTTTCTGATGTCAAACTGTGATTTGCCCTCCTCATAAATACACTGCACCAGGCCGTCACGCTTACGGATCACGATAAATGCAACCTCTCCCATATCACGGATCGTATGGATTGCCCCCCGCACCCGGACGTTTTTTCCTGCGTATTCTCCCCCGATAATCTCTTCGATATCAAGGATTTCTTTCTTGGTTACTCCTGTTAAAAATTCCATGTCGTACACTCCTTTTTGTTTTCCACCTTGGTGGGAGTAAAAGTGCGGGACGGAATGAAAAAAGCCCCGGAACAGAAATTATCTGTTCCGGGGCGAGAAATCGTATCATCCCGCGGTACCACCCGCATTGAAAAATGAACATCGTCCATTTTCCCTCTTCATGCCTGTAACGTGTGCAAACGTACTGACCTACTTTTTATCTGACATCCACATCGGACTTGATAAACTGTTCAATCAGTCTGCTCCGGTAGTGTTCCCGCAATCGCCTCTCTCTAACAGCGCTCTCAGTCGGTGACGCTGTATTCCTGTCGATGTCTGACAATTGGAGTCTCCTTCAACGCATTTTTATTAAAAACTTTTATATCATAACAATTTATCAAATTCAAGAACTAAATGACAAAAGTTAAAAAAATAAAGTATGAAGATAACTTATATTTTCTATAACCTTATTTTATCAGGCAGTTTCCATCAACCGCCGGTGGGCTTTGTCTGCGCAAAAACATCCGGTTATCTGGACTGCCTAAGGCACTACTCCTGTCTTGACAGATAGAGCAGACTCATCTTCATCTCATAGTAATCCGGGGTCATATCCAGATAGTGGCTATGCGGATTTTCAAAGCGCTGCTCTTCCTCCCAGATTTCCGTATCGAGCTGCTTTTGTACATAGTCCCGGATCGCATTTAAAGCCGGACGCTCATATACGCATTTTCCATCTATAAAGATTGGCACCTGAAGTTCCTTTGCCGTACAATCCGTAAAATTGCGGTTTTTCCATGGCTTATTCGGATCTACATAGCGGACAGGTCCTCCAAAATCAATGTTCTCGTCTGCCTTTGCAAGCAGGTCTGCAATAGCCTTTCCCTCTGCATCATAGACACGGTACACTTTCTTTAAGCCCGGATTCGTGATCTTTTCCACGTTCTCGGAAATCTTGATACGCGGCGCAAACTGTCCGTTTTCATATACCGCAGCAATCTTGTACACTGCTCCGAATACCGGATCAGACTTTGCCGTGATCAGCCGCTCTCCTACACCGAAACCATCAATACAACCGCCCTGCGAGATAATGGATGAGATCGTATATTCGTCCAGGCTGTTGGACACGATAACCTTACAATCCGTAAGCCCTGCCGCATCCAGCATTTTCCGCACCTGCTTGGAAAGATATGCCAGATCCCCACTGTCAAGGCGCACACCCTTCAGCCGCTTTCCCATCGGCTCAAGCACCTCTTTGGCACAGCGGATTGCATTTGGAATGCCTGAGCCAAGGACATCATAAGTATCCACCAGAAGCACTGTTGCATCCGGGTAATTCTCTGCATAATGCTTAAATGCTTCAAACTCATCCTTGTAAAACATTACCCAGCTATGTGCCATTGTTCCGCTGACCGGAATGTCAAACATTTTTCCTGCAAGCACTGTTGCACTTCCTACCGCACCACCGATATACGCTGCCCGCGCACCATAAACAGCTGCATCCATATTATGCGCACGTCTTGCCCCAAAATCCGATACGCTTCTTCCATCCGCAGCTTTTACAATGCGGCGTGTCTTCGTTGCGATCAGGGACTGATGGTTTACCTGAAGTAAAACTGCCGTCTCGATAAGCTGCGCATCCAGAAGTGGTGCCACAACTGTAAGTACCGGTTCATTCGGATACATGATCGTTCCTTCCGGAAATGCATAGATATCCCCGGAGAAATGAAAATTCGCCAAATAATCCAGGAAGTCTTCATTGAACAGATTAAGGCCCCGGAAATATGCAATATCGTCCTCATCAAAATGCAGATTTTCAATGTACTCTATGATCTGATCGAGCCCTGCAAAAATAGCAAAGCCTCCATTGTCCGGGTTCTTGCGGTAAAACACATCAAATGCTACTCTTGCACCTGCATCCTCGTCATTAAAATAGCCATTTGCCATCGTCAGTTCGTACAGATCCATGACCATCGTCAGATTGCGCTCATCCTGCTGATACATAATTACTCCTTTCGCCCACGTTTCTATTCGTTGCAGATTTCTATCTGGCATGCCCGCATGGCGGCAAGCGCCGTATGATGGCTTTGCACCGTCACCCCTGCACAGCACGCTGCGTCCACAACCAATCTGACCTCCGGCAGGTATGCCTTCGTCAAAAGAGCATTGGAGATCACACAGATATCCGTACAGATACCGACAAACACGATTTCATCAATCGGTGCTTTTAAGTTCTCCTCCGCAAGATACTCCGCAAGGCTCCTGCTTCCGAATGTATGCTTTTTAAAGCAGGTATACCCATTGTCACTGCGCAGTTTTTCCAACGGCTCAACCAGTTCCCAGCCATCTGTTCCCTCAATGCAGTGGGGAACCGGAAGATTCTTTCCCTCCTGCGTCTGCATATAGTTTTCAAAGTGTGTATCATACGTAAAAACAACTGTCCCGTCAAACCCGCGGATTTTCTTTTCTACCTCCGGGATGACCGCGATCGCCTCCTCGTTGCGAAGTGCCCCATAGGTAAAGTCATTTTGCATGTCAACCACCACAAGAAATCTGTTCATATTCTTCTCCTTTTCCCCATCTAATCCCCGATCAAACCGATCAGGTCAGAAAGTGTATCCACCCGCGCTGTCAAAAGTTCTTTTAATTCATTCTCCGGTTCCGTCTGGTCCGGCACCATGATCACACGGCATCCGGCACGGTATGCGCTTGTAATGCCGTTCGGCGAATCCTCCACCGCCAGACACTCCTCCGGCTGCAGTCCTAACTGCCCGCACGCATAGATATAAATATCCGGCGAAGGCTTTCCCTCTTTTACCATCGTTGCAGAAATGATCCGGTCAAAATATGCTTCCAGACCTATCTTCTTCAAATACCGCGTTGCCCGCTCCATATCTGTTGCCGTGGCGATTGCCGTGGTGATTCCCTTTTCCCGCAGGAACGTCAACAGTTCGACCGCGCCAGGCTTAATGTGGATTCCATCCCGCGCAGGTGCCTCCTCCATCAGTTCTTTGCGGTACGCGCGGATTGCCGGATAATCAAGATTTGGATCATCAAACATCTTCTTTAGATACTCCGGCGCAAACGGCTGTCCCAGGGAACGGAGCGAAAGTGCCTGCTCATCCGTCATCTCATAGCCAAAATGCGCAAGCGCCTTCGGCCAGCAGATCCGGTAATATTTTTCTGTGTCAATGAGCGTGCCGTCAAGATCAAAAATCACCGCTTTTACATCATGCAGCTTTTCCATACGCTATAAATTCCTTCCGTTGTGCTTCCCCATGCTACTGCGTGTGAAGCAAAATCCTATATATGCTGTTCGGTATCGCGCTTACAGGATGCGTGTCGTCCACTTCGAGCAGTCCCACACATCTGTCGCAAGCCCCTGATAAAATTCCGGTTCGTGGCAGACCATGAGCACGCTGCCCTTATACGCGATCAGCGCGCGCTTCAATTCATCCTTGGCATCCACATCCAGATGATTGGTCGGCTCATCCAGAAGCAGGATGTTCGTGTTCCGGTTGATCAGCTTGCAGAGGCGAACCTTCGCCTGCTCTCCACCGCTTAATACACGCACCTGGCTCTCGATGTGCTTCGTTGTCAGACCGCATTTTGCCAAGGCGCTGCGCACCTCGTATTGGGAAAACGCCGGGAATTCCTGCCAGATCTCCTCGATACAGGTCGTGCTCACCGACTGATCCATCTCCTGCTCAAAATATCCGATCTCCAGATAATCGCCAAGCTCCACAGAGCCGGAAATCGGCTTGATCAATCCTAAAATACTCTTAAGAAGCGTCGTCTTTCCGATGCCGTTGGCTCCGGTTAAAACAATCTTCTGCCCGCGCTCCATCTCAAGGTTAAGTGCAGTCGAAAGCGGTTCATCATATCCGATCACAAGGTCATGTGTCTGGAAAATATAGCGCCCCGGTGTGCGCGCCTCCTTAAAGCAGCACTCCGGCTTCGGCTTCTCTGCCGCCAGCTCGATCACATCCATTTTGTCCAGCTTCTTCTGACGGGACATCGCCATATTGCGGGTTGCCACACGTGCCTTGTTGCGCGCAACAAAATCTTTCAGATCCGCAATCTCCTTCTGCTGCTTATTGTATGCAGCCTCAAGCTGCGCCTTCTTCATCTCATAGACTTCACAGAACTTATCGTAGTCGCCCACATAGCGGTTGAGCTGCTTATTATCCATGTGGTAGATCAGATTGACCACACTGTTTAAGAATGGCACATCATGCGAGATCAGAATAAACGCATTCTCATAGTCATTCAGATATCTCTTGAGCCACTCGATATGTTCAACGTCCAGATAGTTCGTCGGCTCATCCAGAAGAAGGATATCCGGCTTCTCCAACAGAAGCTTTGCCATCAGAACCTTTGTGCGCTGTCCGCCGCTCAGGTCGGTGACATCCTTATCCAGCCCTAAATCCAGCAGTCCGAGTGCTCTCGCAACCTCCTCCACCTTTGCATCAATCATATAGAAATCGTGCATGGTAAGCAGATCCTGGATCGTTCCGGCTTCCTCCATCAGGCGGTTCATCTCATCCTCGTCCGCCTCTCCAAGCTTCGCATAAATGTCATTCATCTGATTTTCCATATCATACAGGAAATCGAATGCAGACTTAAGAACGCTCTGGATGGTCATGCCCTTTTCCAATGCGGTGTGCTGATCCAGATAACCGACACGGACGTTTTTCGCCCACTCGATCCTGCCCTCATCCGGCATCAGCTTGCCGGTAATGATATTCATAAACGTCGATTTTCCCTCGCCATTGGCACCAACAAGTCCGATGTGTTCCCCCTTCAACAGCCGAAAGGACACATCCTCGAAAATCGCACGATCTCCAAATCCATGTGATAAATGTTCCACATTTAAAATACTCATAAAAAACTCCTATCTCTATACTGCGCGGTTGTAAACCACTTTAACCGCATTACGCCTGCGATACATAATGCCCCACACCGCGATAAAATTGATGACCATAAAGCCCATCAGCACAAACCGCTTGTCAAACTGATCCGCAAGCAGCCCTGCCAAGAACTGCCCTCCAAGCGTGCCGAAGGTATTGAGCATCTGAAATGTTCCGTTAAATCTGCCCTTGCCTTCATCCGGCACATATGACTGCGTAGCAGAAATCCTTATGTTATAGCTCGTCACGCCAAGGATTCCATTTAAGAAGCAGCACATCATCATAACCGGAATCGGAGTAAAAAGATATATTCCGCTGAGCACGCAGAGAATGGAATAAATCGACAGAGCGATGGAAAACCGGCTCTTTTCCGGCAGCTTGATCTTGTAATGGATTGCTCCGCCAATCACCCTGCCGATCAGCATAAATCCCATGACCATGATGTAAACATATTCGCCGTTCTTATAGACTTCCCGGAAATATGGCAGCCCGATGATTCCATCCGCCGCTCCCGCAAAGCTCGACACCATAAAATACAGCGTGATCGCAAGAAGTCCCGCCTCGGATTTCAGATAGCCAAGCCCCTCGGAGAAGTTCTGCTTGTACTGCTTGAAGCCGTAGGCTTCCGTCTCTTTCTTGACGTATTTTTCCTCCACATGGATCTGTGTCTCCATTACCGCTGCGATGAAAAAGCTCGCCATATCAATCAAAAATAGCGGTCCGATACCGATGGAATTGTACAGAAATGCCGATACCGGCACCATGATCGCTGTCAGCGACTCCAGGGTACTTGAGATGGAATACGCCTTGCTGTAATTGCCCTCTGAGATCAGCATCGGATAAAAACTGTTGTACGCCACCATGTATACGCTGTCGATGGAGCCGATCAACAGGCATCCCACCAGCAAAAACACATAATTCATGCTCCCGCTTAACACAATAAGCGCAAATAAGCCGTATACCACAGAGGAGCAGAAATCCAAAGTGTAGATTGTCTTTCTTCTGGAAAACTTGTCAATCAGCGGTCCTGCCAGCATCGGCAGAATGATCTGCGGCAGCATGTATAGGATCATGTAAAGTGCATACAAAAAAGTAGACCCGGTATAATCCAACACCAAAAGAGCCATCGCAAAGCCCGAAATCGAGCTGCCCAGCTTGGATATCACCGTGCCTACTGTTATAATTGTAAAATTCTTCGTCCAAAGCTTGTTCATGTTATTGTCCTGTAATCTGAATGGTAAGAGCCGGATATCCTGCATGTATTGCCGCAGCATCCCACTCTCGTGCTCTCTTCCGATAGACGGCATTAGCTTTATTGTATCAGAGAATTACAGTCGTTACAAGCTTTGATGTTCTTTCCTTATTTTGTC
>JBNMJQ010000022.1:0-32840 GCA_050873865.1 Agathobacter sp.
GAGGTGCATTTGAACAGAAGGAATTGGCAGATCGCTTTTTCCAGCTTGTAAAGTAAGTTATCGGATCGGAGGATGCAAGATGCAGATTGGAACAAAACAATTCGATATAGACCATCAGGTATATGTAATGGGAATCCTCAATGTGACACCGGATTCATTCTCGGATGGAGGCAGGTGGAATAATAAAGATGCTGCACTGTTCCATACGCAGCAGATGATTGATGAGGGTGCGGCAATCATTGATGTCGGTGGAGAATCGACAAGACCGGGCTACACAAAGATTTCTGATGAGGAGGAGATTGAGCGGACAGCTCCGATTATTGAACAGCTCCGAGCACAATTCGATATTCCGATCTCTATTGATACATATAAGAGCCGCGTGGCGCAGGCGGCAGTAAAAGCGGGCGCAGATCTGGTCAATGATATATGGGGACTAAAATATGATCCGGATATGGCGGGCGTGATTGCTGACAGCAAAGTGGCCTGTTGTCTGATGCACAACCGGACAAATGAGGAGTATGACAATTTCATGGAGGATATGCTGTCTGACCTGAGAGAGACGGTTGCGCTTGCAAGGCAGGCAGGCATTGCAGATGACAAGATCATGCTAGATCCGGGTGTCGGCTTCGCAAAATCTTACGAGAATAACCTTGAGGCCATACAAAAGGTTGGAAGATTAAAAGAACTGGGATATCCGGTGCTGCTTGGCACCTCGAGAAAATCTGTGATAGGACTGACCCTGGATACCGATCGCAGTGAGCGCGTGGAGGGAACAATTGCAACCTCTGTGTACGGGGTGCTGCAGGGATGTGCATTTGTCCGTGTACATGATGTAAAGGAGAATCTGCGCGCGATCCGGATGACGCAGGCGATTATGAATGGAAAGAGAATCTGATATGAATGACTATATAGAAATTACGGGACTAAAGGTATTTGCTTATCACGGAGTTCTGGATGATGAGAAGAAAAACGGGCAGGATTTTTTCCTAAATGCCCGTTTGTTCTATGATATGCGTCCGGCAGGGATATCGGATCAATTGGAGCAGGCTTTAAATTATGCGGATGTTTGCACCTATATGACGAATGTTTTTACAGAGAAGCGTTTTGATCTGATTGAGGCGGCAGCAGAGCATTTGTGTGAAGCACTTTTGATGCATTATCCGGTATTGCAGAAAATCAAACTTACACTTGAAAAACCACATGCACCGATCGGATTGCCGTTTCAGAATGTTTCTGTCAATATGGTAAGAAGCTGGCATACGGCATATCTTGCGGTTGGATCTAACATGGGTGACAGCAGGGAAATTATCGAAGATGCTGTCCGGCAGCTTCAGGAGAATTCAAAGATCCGAAATCTTAAGATGTCAGATCTGATCATTACCAAACCATATGGACCGGTGGAACAGGATGATTTTTTAAACGGATGCATGAGGATTGAAACACTCTATGATCCGGAAGGGCTGCTTGACTTTTTACATAGGGTTGAGGCAGCGGCCGGACGCAAACGGGAGATACATTGGGGACCGCGCACATTGGATCTGGATATCATCTTCTATGATGACTTAGTGTATGAGAGCGAGGATCTTATCATCCCGCATGCGGACATGCATAACCGGACTTTTGTCTTACAGCCACTGTTGCAGTTATGTCCGGGATATCGGCACCCGGTGCTTGGACAGACGGTAGCACAGTTGTATCACAATCTCTAAAAAAGGAACCATCTATGAAAATCTTACTGACGGCAGTTAATGCCAAATACATTCACTCTAACCCCGCTGTACATATTCTAAAGACATATGCAGCGGAGTGGAGTGATCATATCGAGGTGGCAGAGTACACCATCAATCAGCAGACAGAAAGTATCCTTGCGGATATTTACAACAGAAAACCAGATGTGATTGCATTTTCCTGCTATATCTGGAATTGGAACACCATCGGACGGCTGATCGGGGAATTACCTAAGATCCTTCCCAAAATTCAAATCTGGCTCGGTGGCCCGGAGGTGACATATGATGCGCAAAAGCGTCTGGAAGAGCTTCCGGCTGTCACGGGAGTGTTTGTCGGAGAGGGGGAGGAGAGCTTTCGCGATGTTGCGGCATACTATTGCAGCAAAAACGGGGCCTTGAACAGATTCCGGGGTTATGTCTGCAGCAGTATGGGTATACCGGGAACAGGCAGCCTCTGGATATGGATCTGGTTCCATTCTTCTATAATGACCTGACGGATTTTGAAAATAAGATCATCTATTATGAGAGCAGCAGAGGCTGCCCGTTTTCCTGCAGCTACTGTCTGTCATCGGTGGACAAGAAGGTACGGCTGAGAAGCCTTTCGCTGGTGCTCCCGGAGCTTCAGTTCTTTTTGGATAAAAAAGTGCCACAGGTCAAGTTTGTTGACCGGACCTTTAACTGCAATCATGCACATGCGATCGGAATCTGGAAGTATCTGCTTGAACATGACAATGGCGTGACGAACTTTCACTTTGAGATATCGGCAGATCTGTTAAATGAGGAAGAGCTGGATATTCTGTCGAGGATGCGCCCAGGGCTGGTGCAGCTTGAAATCGGTGTACAGTCAACAAATCCCAAAACGATACAGGAAATCCACAGGACGATGGATCTGGATAAGCTTAAGCAGATCGTAGCGCGAATCCACGAAATGAGGAACATCCATCAACATCTTGACCTGATCGCGGGGCTTCCCTATGAGGATTACGCGTCGTTTGAGGACAGCTTCAATGAAGTGTATGCCATGCAGCCGGATCAGCTGCAGATGGGATTTTTAAAGGTACTTAAGGGTTCATATATGGCTGCACATACTGAAGATTACGGACTTATATTCGGTTCATATCCACCGTATGAGGTACTTGCAACGAACTGGCTTGGCTATGCAGATGTGCTTAAGCTGAAAAAGGTTGAGGAGATGGTAGAACTCTATTACAATTCCAATCAGTTCGTACACACACTTTGCGTGCTGGAAAAGGCATTTGCTAGTCCGTTTGCAATGTTTGAGGCACTTGGAAATTACTTTGAGGAGAATGGACTGTTTGTTAATAAACCGGCGAGAAGCTACCGCTATGAAGTGCTGCTGGAATTTGCAATGGCATACGACAAGGAGAATACCGTACTTTATAAAGAACTGCTGACGTATGACATGTATCTCAGGGAAAAATGCAAGAGCAGACCTGCATTTGCAACTGACCTGTCTGGCTGCCGGGATGAGCTGCGAAAACGGGAAACCGACAAAAGAAAACATATTGATATCTTTTATTTTCCGGTCTGGGAGACAGATGCGCAAACAATTCAAAAAGGTACGAAAGTACCGGTATTCCTGGAGTTTGACTATGAAAAAAGAGATCCGCTTACACATAATGCAAAGGTACAGAAACTGCTTTAATTATTTTCCACAAATCAATTTGTGAAAAGGGGAAAATATTGTAAAAATTTTTTATTGTTTTTTTACATATTCTTTGCTAATCTTTTTTTATGTCAGTTGTACGACAGAAAATACTCGAAAGGGAGAACAAAAATGAAAAAGTTATGTGCATTGGCGCTCAGCCTGGCCATGGTTTTCACACTTGGCGCATGTGGTAATTCCGCATCTACCAATGAGGGAACCGACGGAACTGCTGAAAACGGAAACACCGCGGAGACAACCGCAAAGAGTGACGTTAAGATGGGATTCATTTGTCTTCATGATGAGAACTCCACCTACGACTTAAACTTCATCAACGCAGCAAAAGAGGCTTGCGATGAGATGGGAGTTGAGTATGTGATCAAGACAAACATTCCGGAGGGACAGGAATGTTACGATGCAGCCTGCGAGCTTGCAGACAGCGGATGTGACATCGTGTTTGCGGACAGCTTTGGACATGAGGATTATGTGATCGAAGCTGCAAAGGAATACTCGGATGTCCAGTTTGCTCATGCAACCGGAACAAAGGCTCACACCGAGAATATCAGCAATTTCCACAACGCGTTTGCTACAATCTTTGAGGGACGTTATCTTGCAGGTATCGCTGCAGGCTACAAGTTAAATGAGATGATCGCAAACGGTACCATTACCGAGGATCAGGCAAAGATCGGCTACGTTGGTGCATTTACTTATGCAGAAGTTATTTCTGGATATACCTCTTTCTTCTTAGGCGCACGTTCTGTATGTCCGAGTGCTACCATGGAAGTTACCTTCACCGGTTCCTGGTATGATGAGACTGCTGAGAAGGAAGGCGCAAACACCCTGATCAATGATGGCTGTGTACTGATCAGCCAGCATGCAGATTCCATGGGTGCTCCTACCGCATGTGAGACTGCAGGTGTTCCGAATGTTTCCTATAACGGAAGCACCGAGAGTGCCTGCCCGAACACTTTCATCGTTTCCTCCAGAATCGATTGGGCTCCGTACTTCAAGTACCTCATCGAGAGCGTGACAAACGGTACAGAGATCGCAGCAGACTGGACCGGAACACTTGCTACCGGCTCCGTAGTCCTTACCGACCTTGGAACTGCAGCAGCGGACGGAACACAGGAAGCAATCGATGCAGCAAAGGCAGAACTTGAGGCTGGAACACTTCATGTATTCGATACCACAACATTTACTGTAGGTGGTGAGCAGCTTACCAGCTATATGGCAGACGTTGATACCGATGCAGCTTATGAAGGAGATCATGAGGCAATCGTTGACGGATACTTCAACGAGTCTGGCGACGGACTTCGTTCAGCTCCGTTCTTCAATGTACAGATTGATGGCATCACACTTCTTGACACCAAATTCTAATTGTTATAAATTAGTTAGAGAGCATAGTTAAAACAAAGAGTCACAAGGTGACTCTTTGTTTTGCTGTATAGGAAATTGGATGGGACTTCCTATGCAGCAAAATGACCGGATATCATACATAAATGGAGGAAAACATAGTGGAGGCAAAGACAGCAGCAGTATCCATGAGAAATGTCACAAAGACCTTCGGATCGGTTGTGGCAAATGACAAGGTTTCCCTGGATATATACAAAGGGGAAATCCTAGCTCTGCTCGGAGAGAACGGAAGCGGAAAGACAACGCTTATGAACATGCTTTCCGGAATCTATTACCCGGATGAGGGACAGATCTTTATCAATGGAAAGGAAGAACTGATCCGCTCGCCGAAGGATGCATTTGCACTCGGAATCGGTATGGTGCATCAGCATTTTAAGCTGGTAGACGTACTGACTGCAACTGAGAATATTATCTTGGGACTAAAGGGCAGACTCAGGCTGAAGGAGGCAGAGAAAAAGGTTCGGGAAATCTGTGACAAGTATGGATTTAACATTGATCCCTCAGCAAAGATCTACGATATGACTGTGTCTGAGAAGCAGACGGTTGAGATTATCAAGGTGCTTTACCGTGGAGCGGATATCCTGATTTTGGATGAGCCGACTGCTGTATTGACACCGCAGGAGACAGAAAAGCTTTTCAAGGTACTTCGTGCAATGCGCGACGATGGCAAATCCATCATCATCATCACGCACAAGATGCATGAGGTAGAGGAGCTGTCTGACCGTGTGGCTATCCTTCGCAAGGGAGCATATGTCGGCGAAATGAAGACTTCCGAGACGAATGCAGCTGAGATGACAAATCAGATGGTCGGACATACGGTAAGCCTAAATATCGAGCGTCCTGTGCCGGTAAATCCGAAAGCAAGGATTGAGGTAAAGGGGTTGAACGTCCGGGGACCGGAGGGAAACCTGAAGCTAAAGGATGTCAGCTTTACAGCCAATTCCGGAGAAATCCTCGGTATTGCAGGTATTTCCGGATGCGGGCAGAAGGAGCTGCTTGAGGCGATCGCAGGACTTCAGCCGGCGGAGAGCGGAAGTATCTCTTATATTTCCGATGATGGAAGCAGGGAGGAAATCTTAGGGACTGATCCACTTAAGATTGCAGATCTCGGTGTCGTGCTGTCCTTTGTGCCGGAAGATCGTCTGGGCATGGGTCTGGTCGGCAGCATGGATATCGCCGACAACATGATGCTCCGTTCGTTCCGGCAGGGGCACTCTGCATTTACAGACCGCAAGGCACCGCAGAAGCTTGCAAAGGAGGTTGTAGACGAGCTGGAGGTTGCAACCCCAAGTATCGCAACACAGGTGCGCAAGCTGTCCGGTGGAAACGTACAGAAAGTCCTTGTAGGACGGGAGATCGCAGCAGCACCTACCGTACTGCTTACCGCATATGCAGTGCGTGGACTTGATATCAATTCTTCCTATACAATTTATGATCTGATCAACAGACAGAAGCAGGCGGGAGTAGCAGTTATTTATGTTGGAGAGGATCTGGATGTCCTCTTAGAGCTGTCCGACCGTATATTGGTTCTCTGTGACGGACAGGTCAGTGGCATTGTGGACGGACGTAGTGCAGACAAGAATGAGGTCGGCCTGATGATGACTAAGGTAGGGGGAGCAAACGAATGAACGAGAAGAAAAAAGAACCCTTATTTCACATTGTAAAAAGAGGGGATGTATCCAATGCAACAGCATGGAAGGTTCGCGCAATCGGTATTATAGCGGCGCTTATCGTATGTGCCTTGATCACAACTGTCTTAACCGGAGATAATCCGATCAGCGTATATGCGACAATGGTATCGGGTGCATTTGGCTCTGCCAGAAAGACATGGATCACATTCCAGAATCTTGCAATCCTTTTAATTATATCACTTGCACTTACCCCGGCGTTCCGCATGAGATTCTGGAATATCGGAGGAGAGGGACAGGTACTTATCGGAGGTCTTGCTTCCGCTGCATGCATGATCTGTCTGGAAGGAAAGCTTCCAAACGCTGCAGTGATTCTCTGCATGATAGCTGCAAGCATGGCAGCAGGCGCATTATGGGGCTTTATACCGGCACTCTTTAAGACACTGTGGAATACAAATGAGACTTTGTCCACACTTATGATGAATTATATCGCAACGCAGCTTGTTGCATTTTTTACGGTTGTATGGGAAGTGCCGAAGGGATCTGGTAAGATCGGTATCATCAATCAGAACACGAACACCGGATGGCTTCCGGAGATCGGCAACCGGTATTTGCTGGCAATTATAGTGGCACTTGCAATCACACTGTTTATGCATATCTATCTGAAGTACAGCAAGCATGGTTATGAGATCTCTGTTGTCGGCGAGAGCGAGCGTACTGCACGCTATGTCGGCATCAAGGTTGAAAAGGTTATCATCCGGACGATGATTTTATCCGGCGCACTCTGTGGAATCGCAGGACTGCTTCTGGTTGGAGGAATCAACCACACCGTTACCACGACAATTGCGGATGGCCAGGGATTTACTGCTGTTATGGTTTCCTGGCTTGCCAAGTTCCATCCGGTGGCAATGATCTTTACCAGCTTTTTGATCGTATTTATGGATCGCGGAGCAAGTGAGATCTCCACAGTATTCGGATTGAACCAGTCCTTTGCGGATATCCTGACAGGTATCATTTTGTTTTTTATTATCGGTTCTGAATTTTTTATTACATATAAGATCAGCTTTCGCAAGAAAGCACAGAGAAAGGAGGAAGCATAATGTTTGATCTGGTTGCATTTATTCCAAGAGCAGTAGGACAGGGAATACCGCTTCTGTTCGGAAGTACGGGAGAGATATTGACGGAGAAATCCGGCAACTTAAATCTTGGTATTCCGGGTGTTATGTATGTTGGTGCCATCAGTGGTGTCATCGGTTCCTTTTTCTATGAGCAGTCAGCAGGGGGAGCGGATAATATGAATGCATTTCTTGCAATCGCTATTCCGATGCTGTGCTCTTTGTTAGGCTCTCTTATTATGGGCCTGATCTATTGCTTCCTTACGGTTTCCCTCCGGGCGAACCAGAATGTAACGGGACTTGCGATGACAACGTTTGGCATCGGAGTCGGCAACTTCTTTGGAGGTTCTTTGATCAAGCTTGTCGATGCAGATGTGCCATCCATCGCGCTGTCTGCAACGAGCGCCTATTTTTCAAAGTCACTTCCGTTTGCGGATAAGACCGGATGGTTTGGCAAGATCTTCTTATCATATGGATTTCTGGCATACCTTGCAATCGTTGTCGCACTTGTATGCGGATATATCTTAAAGTCCACAAGGATCGGCCTTCATCTGCGTGCCGTCGGAGAAAATCCGGCAACTGCGGATGCAGCAGGAATCAACGTAACCCGCTATAAGTATGTTGCAACCTGTGCGGGATGTATGATTGCCGGACTTGGCGGCCTGTACTATGTCATGGATTACGCTTGCGGTGTATGGTCAAATGATGCATTCGGCGACAGAGGCTGGCTTGCAATCGCACTTGTAATCTTCTGTATCTGGAGACCGAATATCGGAATTCTTTCCTCCATTTTGTTTGGAGGACTTTACATCCTGTATCTGTACCTTCCGACCGGTATGGATCACATGGAATACAAGGAGATCTATAAGATGATCCCATATCTGGTAACTATGGTCGTACTTGTGATCACAAGCATGCGCAACAAGCGGGAAAACCAGCCGCCGGCTTCACTCGGACTCTCATACTTCAGAGAGGAACGATAGTGGCATTTATGGGGTGAAGCATGAAGCCAAATAGAGATAAAGACAGATAATGGAAAGAAATGGAGAGGATTTATAGATGAACTATGATGTAGCAATAATCGGTGCAGGACCGGGAGGCATTTTCTCGGCATATGAATTTGCATTGAAGAGACCGGATCTTAAGGTTGCTGTATTTGAGGCGGGGTATTCACTGGACAAGAGACATTGCCCAATCGACGGTGATAAGATTAAGAGCTGTATCAAATGCCCGACCTGCGCGATCATGAACGGATTCGGAGGTGCGGGTGCATTTTCCGATGGAAAATATAATATCACAAATGATTTTGGTGGCACTTTGTATGAATACATCGGCAAGGACAAAGCTATCGAGCTTATGAAGTATGTGGATGACATCAATGTCAAGCACGGCGGAAGTGAGACAAGAATGTTCTCGACTGCCGGGAGCGAGTTCAAGAAGATCTGTATGCAGAATAAGCTGACTCTTTTGGAGGCATCTGTGCGCCACCTTGGCACAGATATCAACTATATCGTTCTGGAGAATCTCTACAACGAGTTGAAAGACAAGGTAGATTTTTATTTCCACACACCGGTGGAGAAGATTGAGCTTATTGATGGCGGATACCATCTGATCTACAAGGACGGAAGCATCGACGCCAAAAAGTGTATTATCTCCGTTGGAAGAAGCGGAAGCAAGTGGATGGAGACGGTCTGCAATGATCTTGAGATCCCGACCAGCTCCAACCGTGTAGATATCGGTGTGCGTGTGGAGCTTCCGGCAGTTATCTTTGCACACCTGACCGATCAGCTTTACGAGAGCAAGATCGTATACCGCACGGAAAAGTTTGAGGACCGTGTGCGCACCTTCTGTATGAACCCATATGGAAGTGTCGTAAATGAGAATACAAACGGAATCGTGACCGTAAATGGACACAGCTTCGAGGATCCGAAGAAGAGAACCGAGAATACCAACTTTGCACTTTTGGTTGCAAAGCATTTCTCAGAACCGTTTAAGGATAGTAACGGATATGGTGAGAGTATTGCAAGGCTTTCCAACATGCTTGGAGGTGGTGTCATCGTCCAGCGTTTCGGGGATCTTGAGCGTGGTAGAAGAAGTACTGCAAAGCGTATTGAGGAGGGAACTGTCCGCCCGACACTTGCAGCGACACCGGGTGACTTAAGCCTTGTTCTTCCAAAGCGCATCATGGATGGAATCATCGAGATGATCTATGCGCTGGATAAGATCGCACCGGGTACTGCAAATGATGATACACTTCTCTACGGAGTGGAGGTTAAGTTCTACAACATGGAAGTTAAGCTGGATGAGCATCTGGAGACCAGACATCCGGGACTGTATGTAATCGGGGACGGAAGCGGCGTAACCCATTCCCTTTCCCACGCATCTGCAAGTGGTGTCTATGTTGCAAATGAGATTATGGAGGCTATGTAAGCATGGCGGGTTCATCATTAGGCAATATTTTTCGCATAACAACCTGGGGAGAGTCCCACGGAAGAGGCATCGGTGTCGTTGTGGACGGGTGCCCGGCGGGACTGCCGTTGTGTGAGGCGGATATCCAGAGCTATCTCGACCGAAGAAAGCCGGGACAGTCAAAGTATACGACTCCGCGCAAGGAGGCAGATGCGGTGGAGATCCTTTCCGGCGTGTTTGAGGGAAAGACAACAGGAACCCCGATCTCCATGGTCGTGTGGAATACGAATCAGCAGTCCAGGGATTACAGCGAGATCGCTTCCTACTATCGTCCGGGACACGCAGATTACTGTATGGATGAAAAATACGGCTTCCGCGATTACAGAGGCGGCGGCAGAACCTCCGGCAGAGAGACGATCGGGCGTGTGGCGGCAGGTGCAATCGCGGCGAAGCTTTTAAAGGAGATGCATATTGAGATCACGACCTACACGAAGTCGATCGGACCAGTTGAGATCAATATGGAGCGTTTCAATCTGGAAGCGATGACGGCAAATGCCCTGTATATGCCGGACCAGACTGCGGCGGAGGAGGCAGAATATTATCTGGAGAGCTGCCTAAAGGAGCACAATTCCGTGGGTGGTGTTGTAGAGTGCGTGGTGACAGGGCTTCCTGTCGGACTCGGAGATCCGGTTTTTGATAAGTTAGATGCCAATCTTGCCAAGGCAATCGTGTCCATTGGTGCTGTGAAGGGCTTTGAAGTCGGAGACGGCTTTGCTGTGGCAAAGAGCACGGGACTTAGCAATAACGATGCCTTTTATGTGGCAGAGAACGGAAAGGTCGGGAAGCGCACAAACCATGCGGGAGGTACGCTCGGCGGAATGAGTGACGGAACACCATTGGTATTCCGCGCAGCATTTAAACCAACCCCATCGATCGCCGCAACCCAGCAGACGGTAAACAAGGACGGCGAGGAGCTTTCCATCAGTATCAAGGGACGACATGATCCGATCATCGTTCCAAGAGCGGTTGTCGTCGTGGAGGCGATGGCGGCAATCACGATCCTAGATCTGTTGTTGTCCAACATGACAGCCAGAGTGGACAGAATTGTTGATTTTTATGATAAGAAAATGGAGTAATCTATGGCAACATACGAATTGTTAAAGCAGGAAGGACGTGCCAAGCGCGGTGTTTTTCATACGGTGCACGGCGACATCCAGACGCCTGTATTTATGAATGTCGGTACAGTCGGTGCAATCAAGGGCGCTGTATCGACACAGGATTTGAAAGAGATCAAATGTCAGGTGGAATTGTCGAACACCTATCATCTGCATGTGCGCACCGGAGACAAGCTGATCAAGGAGGTTGGCGGACTTCATAAGTTTATGGTGTGGGATCGCCCGATTCTTACTGATTCCGGTGGATTCCAGGTCTTCTCCCTCGCGGGACTGCGCAAGATCAAGGAGGAAGGAGTATATTTTAACTCCCATATTGATGGCGCAAAAATCTTCATGGGACCGGAGGAGAGTATGCAGATCCAGTCGAACCTCGGCTCAACGATCGCGATGGCATTCGATGAGTGTCCTTCAAGCGTGGCAGACCGCAAATATGTGACTGATTCCGTAGACCGGACGACACGCTGGCTGCAACGGTGCAAGGATGAAATGAAGCGTTTAAACGGACTAGAGGATACCATCAACAAGGAGCAGCTTTTGTTTGGTATCAATCAGGGCGCAATCTATGAGGACATCCGCATCGATCATGCGAAGCGGATCTCAGAGATGGAGCTTGACGGGTATGCGGTCGGCGGTCTTGCCGTCGGCGAGACACATGAGCAGATGTACCATATCCTAGATGAGACGGTACCGTATCTTCCGCTGAAAAAGCCAACCTATCTGATGGGTGTCGGAACTCCGGCGAATATCTTAGAGGGCGTTGAGCGAGGAGTGGATTTCTTTGACTGCGTATATCCAAGCAGAAACGGACGCCACGGTCATGTATATACCAACCAGGGCAAGTTAAACCTTTTCAACCAGAAGTACGAAAAGGATATGAAGCCAATCGAGGAGGGCTGTCAGTGTCCGGCGTGCAGGCATTACAGCCGCGCATATATCCGTCATCTGTTAAAGGCGAAGGAGATGCTGGGCATGCGTCTTTGTGTGCTGCATAACCTGTACTTTTACAACACGATGATGGAGGAAATCCGTGACGCACTCGATGCGGGACGATTTGCTTCCTACAAGCAGGAAAAGCTCTACGGAATGGGACAGATGTCATAAGTTTATGAACTCTTAAGAAATTAAGGCTTGCCCTTGCTTCTTAAGTTGTGTACAATAGCTGTAGTATTTTTTATTAGGAGGATAAACAGATGGGTTCATTATTATTATCGTCTGATGCATCAGTCGGAACCGGTGCCAGCCTGATTTCTATGGTCGTATGGCTGGTAATCTTATTTGCGTTCATGTATTTTATTATGATACGCCCACAGAAGAAGGAACAGAAGAAGAAAGACCTCATGTTAAGTGAACTTGCAGTTGGAGATACCATTCTTACAACCAGCGGTTTTTACGGAACCGTTATCGATCTTGATGATGACATGGTTATTGTGGAGTTCGGAAGCAACAAGAATTGTCGTATCCCGATGCAGAAGGCAGCAATTTCTGCTGTTGAGAAGCCGGACGAAGCGACCGAATAAAGCTTTTTATCCTCTGGCATATGCCAGAGGATTTTTTTTGAAATAATGGATAAGCTATGGATAACAAAACATCAGCAAAAGGAGATTTTACCATGAAAAAGAAACTTATAGCAGCAATGCTTACCGCAGGGATGTGTCTTTCCCTTGTCGCATGTGGAACAAATGATGCAACAGACAACAACACAGAGACCGAGAACGTTGCAGATACAGAGGTGACACCGAACGAGAACAACACGGAGAATACCGGTATGGACAACCCGGCAGAGGAGGATTCAACCACCGGCGAGGATCAGACTTCCCTCGGACAGTCCCTGTACAATATGTTTGTAAATATCGTATCCGAGAATCCGGATGCTGCATCTGCAGATATTGCAAGTGAACTGATCGGAAGTGACATGATCTTGTTTTCCGGCGATACAATGGCTGTTGAGCCGGGACTTCTGACCGGGTTTGGCAATGAAGAAATCACCGGATTCGAGGATGGAACCATGTTTGCTCCGATTATTGGATCAATCCCGTTTGTCGGATATATTTTTACTCTTGGGGATGACACCGATGTGGATTCCTTCAAGCAGATGCTTTCTGACAATGCAAATCCGCGCTGGAATGTCTGCACGGAAGCAGATGAGACCGTCATTGAGAACGTCGGAAACAAGGTATTTTTCGTGATGTGTCCGATTTCGCTTGAGGACTAGTTACTTTTATGGGACGGGCAGATGGCAGGAAACGGTGGCTGCCGGCTATCGTGATCGCAATACTGGCAGTCTGTGCGGTGGGCGCAGGGATCTTCTATGCAGGCACGCACAGGAAGGTAAAAGAGGGGGAGATTTATCTGGCACAGGGACACCTTACCAGAATGGAAGCTCCGCTAAACGACAAGATGGTCGCACATGCCTCGCGGCTGTTTAACGAGATCTATGAGAGCTATCTTAAGCCGGAGCAGATCACACCATATCTGGCGGTCATTCCGGATAAGAATTACTATCTGACGGACGACAGGCAGGAGAGAGCCTTGGATTACGAGGCTCTTGTCCGTGCTTACACAGAGGCAAATCCCTATATGACGTATCTTGATATCACGCAGCTTCTGACGATCTCGGATTACTACGTTACGGATTCCCATTGGCGGCAGGAGGATATCACGGATGTCGCAGATTTTCTTGCAGCGCAGATGGGAACGGACTTAAATGACGAGTACAGGCTGACGAAGCTGGATGAGCCGTTTTATGGTGCCTATTATGAGGATGGTAAGAGCCGTGTCAGTCCGGATACGATCTACTATCTGGACAGTGATCTGCTGGAAAGCTGTACGGTGAAGGACATCGGTGAAGGAAAGCAGCTCGCCATATATGATGTTGCAAAAGCGAAAGAGGACTCGGCGTATGATCTGTTTTTGTCCGGGACGGTCGCGCTGCTCTCCATCGATAATCCGAATGCGACGAGCGACAAACGGCTGATCATTTTCCGGGACTCCTATGCGAGCAGTCTTGCGCCGCTATTGGTGTCTGGATATCGGCAGATCGTGATGATCGATATCCGCTATGTGCAGAGCAAAGCGCTTGGAGAACTTGTCGATTTTTCCGATGCGGATGTGCTGTTTTTGTACAGTACGCTGCTTTTGAACAACAGTATGGGAATGAAATAAAACAATGAAGGAGCAACTATGTCGGAGATATTATATGTAATAGCCCTTTCCCTCGGCTCGCTGATTGTCATTTTTATTTTGACAAAGCTGATGGGGTATCGGCAGATGTCACAAATGAGCATGTTTGACTATATTATAGGAATTACCATCGGATCGATCGCAGCGGAGATGTCGACCTCGCTGGATGAAAATTTCATGCAGCCGCTTGTGGCGATGGTCGTCTATGCGGTCGTCTCGATCGCGCTCGCCTACGGCTGTTCGGCTTCCATCCGGTTCCGCAGGGTGGTCGAGGGCAAGCCGCTTGTGCTGCTTAGCAACGGAGAGCTTTACCGGGAGAATCTAAAATGTGCCAAGATCGATGTGTCGGAATTTCTTGAGCAGTGCCGCGTGAACGGATATTTTGATGTGTCGAAGATCGAGACGGCGGTGCTTGAGGGGAACGGCAAGATCAGCTTTCTGCCGAAATCAAGCGAGCGCCCGCTGACACCGGCGGATATCAACCTGATGCCACAGCAGGATTTTCTGGTGGCGAATGTCATTCTTGACGGCAGGGTCCTAAGTGAGAATCTGCGTCACACGGGCAACGATGAGAAATGGCTCCACAACCAGATCAAAGCGCAGGGCGCAAAGCAGATCGAGGATATTCTGCTTGCAACCTGTGACAGCAACAACAAGCTGACCGTATTTTTGCGCGAGAACAAGAAAAAGCAGAAAGATGTGCTGATCTGACTGGCGTTTTTTGAAAACGGATCGGGAAGCTTATCGGAATTTCCATCTTGACATTTGGGCGTTCTTATGAAAAAATGTCCTTACATGCGATGAGCAGAATAGTAGGCATAGCGGAGTCCACAGAGAGGAAACGTCTGGTGCGAGTTTCCGGCAGAAGGTATGTCGAACCGGCCTGTGAGCAGTGCAGGGATGAACCTGTACCGGAGGTCCCCGTTATCATGGACAGGCAGCCGTAGCTACGGACTGTGCAGAGTGCAGAGCTGTAAGAACAGCCTGAATTTAGGTGGTAACACGGATACGTTTGTATTCGCCCTAAGTCATTTGTTTGGCTTAGGGCTTTTTTATTATTATCTTTGGAGGAGAAAAATCATGAAAGTAGCAAATTTAGTAGGATCAAGATTCAAGGAGAGACCGGCAGACTGCGTGATCGACAGCCATGCACTTATGGTAAGAGGCGGCTATATCAAGTATGTCAGCAACGGTATCTTTTCCGAGTTCCCGACCATGAGAAGGGTGACCAGAAAGATCGAGGAGATCATCCGTCAGGAGATGGATGCGATCGACGGACAGGAAGTGCTGTTCCCGGTCGTACTTCCGGCAGATCTGTGGGATGAGTCCGGCAGATATGAATCCGTAGGAAGCGAGCTTCTGCGTTTTACCGACCGCAATAAGGCGCGCATGGTACTTGGAATGACGCATGAGGAGGCAGCAGTACAGCTTGTGCGCGATTATGCACAGAGCTACACCAAGTATCCGTTTATGATCTATCAGCTCCAGCGCAAGTTCCGTGACGAGGCAAGACCGCGTGCAGGAATGATCCGTGTAAGGGAGTTCACCATGAAGGACGCATATTCCTTCCACACCTCCCAGGAGGATCTGGAGGCTTATTACAAGGTATGCTATGACGCATACAATCGCATTTTCCGCCGTGCAGGTGCACCGGAGGTTATCACGGTCGCATCCGATTCCGGTATGATGGGTGGAAATCTGTCCCATGAGTACATGCTTCTTACTCCGGTCGGAGAGGACAGCATCGTCATCTGCGAATCCTGCGATTACCGTGCGAACATGGAAGCAGCGGCAAACCACATGGTAAATGAAAATAATGAGGCGACCGCAGAGCTTTCCTGCGTGGAGACACCACACTGCAAGACGATCGAGGCTGTCTGCGATTTCTTAAAGAGCGATGTCAAGAACTCCTGCAAGGCTGTCGTATACCAGAAGAACTCTGATGACAAGTTCGTGGTAGCATTTGTCCGCGGCGATTATGAGGTCAATGAGACAAAGCTCCGCAATCTGGTCGGCGAGGATATCCATGCAGCAGACATCACAGAGAATGATCCGCTGGTTGCAGGCTATATCGGACCGTTTGGGCTTTCCGGGGAAGTAGAATATTACATCGATGTGACACTTAAGAATATCGGAAACCTTGTAGCAGGCGCAAACAAGGAAGGCTACCACTATACCGGACTGAACCTTGAGCGCGAACTTGGAAATGTAGAGTACGTTGACATCACAAAGGTGAAAGAGGGAAATGTCTGCCCATGCTGTGGCAAAAAGACCATCACCATCAAGCGTGGTATCGAGGTCGGAAATATCTTCCAGCTTGGCACCAAGTACACAAAGAGCATGAACATGACCTATGTGGATGAGAACGGCAAGCAGCAGTATCCGATCATGGGCTGCTACGGAATCGGTGTCGGCAGACTTGCAGCATCCATCTGCGAGGCACACCATGACGAGTACGGTCCGATCTGGCCGATCTCAATCGCACCGTGGGAGATCGAGATCTGCTGCCTGCGTGTGGATGATGAGGAGACCAAGAAGGTAGCGGATGATCTGTATGCAAAGATGTTGGCTTCCGGTGCCGATGTGATCTATGACGACCGCGAGGGTGTCCGTCCGGGCGCAATGTTCTCCGATGCAGACCTGATCGGCGCTCCGATCCGCATTGTTGTAAGTCCGAGAAACTTAAAGGACAATGTGGTTGAGGTCAAGACACGCGATAAGTCCGTAGATGTGACCGTTCCGGTAGATCAGGCAATGGAATATGTGCGCGATCTCCGTGAGAAGCTGTTTCAGGCAATCGCAGAAGCATAGTCTTACAGAACGTCCACAGAGGGGAAAAGAAAGGAAAGAGACTACATGAAATACAAAGCAATCTTATTCGATATGGATGGAACCTTGCTTCCGATGGATATGGATGCCTTTACCAAGGGATATTTTAAGGGACTTTCCGCGAAGCTCGCAAAGTACGGCATCGAGCCGGAGGCATTGGTTCAGGCAGTATGGATAGGCACAAAGGCGATGGTAAAAAACGACGGAACCTGCTCGAATGAGACTGCATTCTGGCGTGTGTTTGAGCAGACGACCGGGCTTAAGATGGAGCAGGTCAATCCGGACTGCATCGATTTTTACGGGAATGAATTTGAAGCGGCAAAGGCATATACCGGGGAAAATCCGCTTGCAGTCGAAGCAGTCCGCATCGCACACGAGAAAGCAGATAAGGTGGTGCTCGCAACCAATCCTCTTTTCCCGCTTGTGGGACAAAAGACGAGAATGGGCTGGGTAGGGCTTTGCCCGGAGGATTTTGATCTTGTTACAAGCTATGAATCCGACGGCTACTGCAAGCCCAACCCATCGTATTTTCTATCAATCTGTGAACGGCTGGACGTCAAACCGCAGGAATGCCTTCTGATCGGAAATGATGAGGGCGAGGATATGTACGCGGGATCGTTAGCCGGACTGGACTGCTATCTGGTAACAGACTGCCGGATCGACAAACCGGAGCATCCGTGGAACGGAAAGCAGGGAACCTTTGCGGAAATGGTGGATATGTTAGCGGGATTATAGGAATGAATGCAAATTCAATCATAGGAAGTGTAATCAAAGATACAAGAGAACGGAATGGCATCAGTCAGGATACTCTTTGCAGGGGGCTTTGCTCCCGCACGTTTTTGGCGCGTGTGGAGGCGGGCGAACGGGAATGCGAGAAGATCCTGACCGATGCTTTTTTGCAACGCGCCGGCGTGGCGGCGGATCGGTTCAGCTATATGGCAGACCCGGAGGAACAGGTTGTTTTGATCTGCCGGGAAAAGATGTATGATGCGGTAGAGAAAAATAATGTGGCATGGGCTAAGAAGGCTTTTATCAAGTATAAGAAGCTGACCGCGCAAAAGAACAAACTGCACGGGCAGATCCTTCTGTATTACCAGGCGGTACTCGACTGGCAGAATAAAAAGCCGATGGATGGGATCATGAAAATGCTCGATGAAGCGTGGGAGATCTCACATCCGGGAGAACCGATGTTTGTAAATGACGGAAAGGTACTGTCTTTGACTGAGCTTAGCATTGCGATGATGCGGGCGCGCGCGATCGAGGACAGCGGGGATGTCCAAGCGGCAAAGCATTGTTATGAGAGCCTGTTGCAGTACATGGATACGCTTTTGGATCAGCGGGATGCTGCGAGAATCTATCCGCAGATCGCATACCGGTTGACCAATATCTACTTGCAAAGCGGGCAGACCGGCGAAGCACTGGCACTTGCGCATCGGATGAACAGGCTCCTGCGGGAGCAGGCTCGGATGAGTTATATCCGTTTTTTCCTGTCGATCGTTGAGAAGTACGGCGACCTCAGCCCATCCGAAAAGGATTTTGTGGGGAAGGCGTGTGAAGGAATCCGATGGCTGTATGAACGGTTTGCGGTGGAAGAGTGGCGCTGGGAGTGGGATGTTTCCTTTTCCATGAGTGAGTATTTCCTGTGCGGAAAGACCATCCGGGCGAGACGGGAGACACTCGGCATGTCACAGGAGGAACTGGCAGACGGCATCTGTGATCCGGTAACGATATCCAGAATTGAATGCGGGCGTGTTGCACCGAAGCGGAAGAACTTCGTGGCGCTGATGCAGAAGGTAGGGCTGACTGGATGTGGGTATGATACGAGGCTTCCGGGACGTTCACTTGAGGTATGGAAAATCGCAACTGAAATCACCCGTCTACTCAATCAAGCAAAAGCGAAAGAGGCAGAGCCGCTTATTGAACAATTAGAGGTACTGTTAGATAAGCCCAATAAGTATGAGTTGCAATTCCTATTACATGTGAAAGCAACTACACAGGGAAATTTGCGCAAAATATCATGGGAAGAACGGAGAAATATTCAATCCGAGGCTTTATATTTAACAATGTCATATATTTCAATAGAAAAATTAAAAAACTGGCATTTTAGTGAAGGAGAACTGGCATGTGTTTTATCGCTGGCACATGCAGAAGATAGACTTGGAAATAGAGAGCCATTTATTGACCTATTGAGTGCAATTAAGCGGAAATATGAAGATAGTTTTCTAGAATTACGACATTGTGTAAATCATTATGAAGCTGTGTGCAGAAATCTTGGTGACCTTTTGGGAAATGCAGGAAGATACGAAGAAGGGATCCAAGTAGAGTATGATGGAATTGAATGTGCAATGAAGTCAAGTGTAGGAGCTATACTCGGACCAATGCTGTTTGATTGTGGGTGGAATATAGAACAGATATTAAAAGGAGGTACTTCGATAGAGGAGAACGCCTTACAATATCTAAGTACCTCGTACTACCTGATTGCACTATATGGAAGTGAAACTAGCAGGATATTTGTGAAAAACTATATACATGATAAATATCAAATGGATCTTTAAAAGAAATCGTACTCGTCATCAAGAATGGACAAAGGTTGAATGCCATACAAATTTGAAACGATATTGTTAACAGATTTACCGGCACCGAATAACAGGACACCTGTGAGTAAAATAACCATACATTTGCGCGTGAATTTTTTCATTTTTATACTTCCTTTCGTCTTTTGTATTTGGAGATGTAAATCTCCTTGTTTGCAGTTGTAATGATACGGATAAAAAGTGAATAAGACCATAACAGAACTGGCACATTTTATTTATTTGACTAAAAAAGTCATAAATTTTCAAAATGTGCCAGTTTTGTTATGGTCAAAAAAATTTTTACGTTTAACATAGTTGATAGGTACAAGCTGAAGTCTGGAGATGATGTGGAGATGAAAAGGACAATATTTAATAATTTAGTGTTTTGCACCAATATAGAGGATCCGAAAACTTCAAATATTATTTTAATGAATTTGAGAACATTTCGCCGTGAACTAATAAGCTATGCAGAATATATTGAATTATGCGATTTTGAAAATGGAAAGACAAAAGAAGTACCCAATATATATAATCGGCTGAGGGTGAAAAAACAAATATTGTCCGAAACAGAGAAAGCAAGTTTTGATGAGCAAGTATACAAAAAAAGTTGTGAAGATAAAATTGTACGGCAGCAGAATGATGGTGTACTTATTACAGATATAGCAATATTTCCGACATATTCATGTAATTTTAAGTGCAAATATTGTTACGAAAGCTCTTTCCTTCAGAGTGCTTTTCTAACAGAGCGGGACATTGATAAGATTTGTAAATTTATTCAGGAAATAAATCAGACAGATGGATCAACAAGTGAAGAATTTGCCAAACGGACTAAAGACGGAACTTACGAAAAATTTTTCAAAACAGGGAGTAGACTTCTCAGGAGGGACATGGCAAAAATAGCAATTTCGAGGATCTTTTATGCTCAAAAGAAAATAAGAATCTATGATGAGCCGACGGCATCTCTTGATGAAGAATCGGCAAAGGCAGTTATCCATTCTATTATAAACAATAGAAAAGGAATTAATATAGTGATAACGCATGATATGCGGTTTGTTAAATTGTTTAATAGGGTCATTGAGTTATAGAAAAATAAGAGGTAGCAGTTGTAACTGAATGAGAGCTTATAGTATAATGTAGTTGTTGGTGTTGCTTGTAAGTGTGTGGAAAATAAAAGTTACGAAAATCAAGTTTGATCGGGAATTTGGGAGGTGTTATATGTTAGTTGAAGAACTGATGAAGGATGAATATAATGCTGGGAAAGAGGAAGGCAAGGCAGAGGGAATGAGGACTGCCTTATCTGATTCTATTGTAGGCTTTTTATCCGACATAGAGCCGGTTTCCGATAATCTAAAAAGTAGGATTGCAGCTATCGATGATCTTGAGGTGCTTACATCGCTTAGCAAGAAGGCGGCAAGAGCAGCATCGATCGATGAGTTCGAGCAGGAGCTCACTGCGCAAAACTACTAATCTGTCGAATCGACAAAATACCCATAAAGTTACATAAAGACAACAGAGGAATCCGTGTTTATACCGTTTCATACGAGGAGGATTTACATGAGATATGTAAAGATAGGTGTGTGCATAGTTGTTATACTTGTTGCTAGTGTACTCTTTTTCCCAAGACGATTATCAAGTGTGTTGAATGGGGACAAGGGGAATGAGAGTATGGAAGTATCATCCGAGGCTCTTGAAGCAACAATGACAGACACTGTAGATAGTGAATCTCCTATAGAACATGAGAAAACTATAGAGGAATCGCCTATAGCAACGGAGGAATCCACAGAAATCGAGGCTTCTACAGAAAATGGGAAATCCACCGAGAATGAGATACCTACTGAAAGCGAAGAATCCACAGAAAATGGACGAACAGCAGAGGAAGCAGACATTACAGATGATGGAACGGAAAAACAATCCGAACAAACGGCATACATGGGGACAAAAGGATTGGATATTTATTATGCAGGGGAGGGAAAATGCATTCTTTTATCAGATGAAGCAGAACTGGTGGACATTGCTACACTCACATCTCTAAAGAAATCGGATAATCTGGAACAGAATGTTTCTTTGTATGACTTTTCTTACAGGAAAATTTTGATGTATCCGGAAGGATATTATATATTTGGAATTAGTTCCGATTATGAAAGTATAAAGATTATCAATTTTGACCGTGATTTGAAATTTAAAAGCTTAACAAGTTTTTCAGACACGCAGGCTGACCAAAAAAATATCAAATATTTTAAATTGTATGATAGTGGTAATAAACTGCTATATGGACTGTGGGGCGGGTTATATACATACGATTTTCAAACAAAAGAAACACAGAAATTATTGGATAAGAACCTTTATGTTGACTGCTGTGATGTTTCACCGGATGGAAAGACGGTGTATTTTTCGGCAGATGAGTATGTTGATGACACCTATAATGCACGGCTTTTCGGAGCGATCGATCTGGATACAAAAGAGGTAACTTATAATACGGAGGATCATCTTTGGGGAAAGCTTTGGTGCTATGGCGAGCAGGTTCTGGTGGAAGAAGCGGACATATACGGTAAGGAACTGGAACATATTGTAATGCGGCGCGATGCCGATGGGAATATCCACACATTTCCGTTTATGGACAAGAAGGAATACACTCACATTGAAACGTCGACCGAAGGAAATTATTATTCAACAAGTACAGTGGTTAAAGGGGAAGGCTTCTATGTGCGTATTTACGAATCAAAAAACGGTAAAATGATCCGGGAGATTCCGATGCTGTACAGCGAGTATGGAGAAAAGTTTAGGCTTTCCAATGTTTTGATTTGCGAGAAGGAGAAAAAGATCATTTTTTCTGTCCATTACGGCTACGCGGAGGAATGGCAGTCGTATCTTATATCGATGGATTTGTAGGAGAAAATTAAAATGAAAACACTTAGAAAAGTTATAATCATATTGCTTCTTGCTGTGCTCATAGGATGGATTCTCTTTTATGTAAGGAAACCAAAAGATGAGAGCAGTTCGTCGGATAATGGAACAGAATCACAGACAGATCAATCGCGGCAGGAGGATAGCACCGATAAAGAAGATGAGGAACAACAGCCTTTGAATGTGACACTTACTTACGCAACGATGACACTGGATCAGCAAATGGAGCGCTGGATATTTGAATATAACAATGCTCATGAAGATTGCCAGATCGAGGTAAAAGTATATGGAGAAGATGATTACGAGACAGGATTGAATCGGCTAAATGCAGACATTGCATCCGGTGAGGCACCAGATCTTATCGATTTAAGCGACATTGATGTAGATGCTTATATGAACAAGGGATTATTTGCGGATTTATCTGCCTATATCGAAAATAAGGATGATTATGTGGCAAATCTTTTGCGGCTATATGAGAATGATGGAAAAATCTATGGAGTTACACCGGGGTTCCGATTGGAAACATTGCTTGGAAAAAAGGAAAACTTTTCAGACAATGCAGGCTGGACAGTAGAGGCAATGGAAGATACAATCCGTAAGATGCCGGAGGGGACACTCATAATTGATTGCCTTGGATCAGAGGGCTTGCTGCGTATCGCACTTTCCGTTGATATGCACCAGTATGTCAACTGGGAGGAGCGGACGTGCTCTTTTGACAGCGCGGAATTTCTTGGACTGTTAGAACTGGCTGCAACAATGGACGAAAGCAGTGTGGACGACATTGAGGAAAGTCTGGAAAAGGGAACCGTGCTTTTAGATCGTGCCTATATAGGAAGCATTGATGATTATAAGTCTGCATGTGACAATTTCGGCGGTGCAGAGGTTACCTGCGTTGGGTATCCATCCCAAGAGGGAGGAAAGTCATTGATTTATCCATACCTGCCAATCGCAATTTCTGACACTTGTGCGAACAAGGAACAGGCGTGGCAGTTTGTGGATTCACTTCTTGGAGAGGAATTTCAGAGCAAGTATATTGTGTTTAATTTACCAATCCGCAAAAGTGCTTTGGAGAGGAAATTCGAGGATGCGATGACCTTGAAAGAAGGCTTCGGAAACACCATAGAGGATCTGCCGACAGAGGCACAGGCAGCGGAAATGTATGAGATGATGGATACAGCTTGCGGAAACGACAAGATCAATGAAACCATCTGGAACATTGTTGACGAGGAGGCAGTGTATTATTTCAACAGCGAAAAAACGGCACAGGAGGTTGCAAAGGTAATCCAGAACAGGGTGGAATTGTATCTGGTGGAGAATTAGGAACGTGCGTTGCAAATGCAGGCACCGTATACAAAATACAATAAGAATCGGGGCAATGAGTTATGAAAATGTGTAAAAGGGTTTTAGCGGTTATTGGCTATGTCGCGGTATGCATAGCAGTCGTATGGTTTGTGCGAAGGACGGACAAGAACGATTATGTATATGCGGAGGAGTTTGTAAAATTATTGAGTGCGGACCGTGATTTCACCGTGTATTCGGGCACGATGGACTGCGCGACGGTGAATGGGCGCACATACTATTTTGATGATGCGGTTACCGACAAGCAGAGAAACGATGCAATCACTCTTAATGAGGAACTCATTAAGGAATATCTGGGCGGCGATACACAGTGGGACAGTGCTGCGAAAATCTACTTTCTCCCAGAGGGTGGCGACTGGGCGGATTCAGAACAGTGCGCAGCGTATATCAACGTGGATAACATCGGAACGTACAAACACATCCTATCGATGTTGAAACTTCGGTATGGCGAGTATTCCAACTATGGGTATCTGTATGCGATGGCGGATCAGATTGCGAATAAGCTCAAATGGGCAAGTGATGAGGTGCAGGAACTGGATTTTGATGTGATAAGAAATAATCCGAATCTGTTGAACCTTGGGTACATATATTTCGATGAAAAATACGCCACAACAGAAGAGGTTAATGCCTGTAAGGCGCTGGCAGTCGAAACCTTAAATGCGATTGACGAAGAAGCGGTATCAGAGGAACGCTTCATGCAGGAGATCGATGCGGTAGCTCAAAAAAACAATTTGGAGTATACCAAAATGTATTTACAGTTTTCGGATGCCGGAGCTTATGATCCATTGATCGTGAAGTCAAAATATCTTAGATATGTGTTTGCAAAGGATTTTGAGGCAGATATGCGCTACATTGACGGGTATCTGGAGGAAAATCCCACAAAGGATGCCAACGCTGTGATCGCACTTATTGAAGACGCAGATGAAAAGATTGGCGAGCTGCGCGAAATGTTTTCATTTTCCAAAGAAGAATATGTTCCGGTGACAGTAACCGAAACGGTTCAGGGAAACGACATAAAAGCCGGAGGAATGTGGCAACCGTGGAAAAAGATAATCCGGCTCCAGTGCTTCGATACGGTTCCGCATGAGTACGTTCACTATATGTACTCGGAGCTGACAGACTATGACAGCACGGAGCGTGAAGGCTGGAAAACGGAAGCGCTGGCTTTTTATTCAACTGCATATCAGATGGTTGAAAAAAGAAAGTATCTGGCTAATAAATACCCGGAGACACTGGAGTATATCAAGGAAATGATCGGCAAGGAATATGAAACGGTTGAGGATGAATTGCGGTTTGAATATCTCTGTCTTGCCATAGATATCGGGAATTATTATAACTATCTCAATAATGCGGGAGGAATAGCATTCTGTGATTTTGTATGCAATAAGTACGGAACGGAAAATATGATTTCCTGCCTGCTATTTCCAAACGAGACCGAGACTTACATCGGTGAAGATATGGACGCGCTTCTCAACGAATGGAAGGAGTATATCGAGTCCTACCAATAATAAAGCATTATAAAATGCAGACAAAGCAGATCATATAAAAATGTCAAAAGACAAAGTTAAAGGAGAGTATAAGCATGAAGGAAGAACTGAACGCGCTTGTTGAGAAAGCGAAGGAAAAGAAAGCAGAGTTTCCGGCTGCGGAACAGGTCGTTGTGGTAAAAACAGCACAGGATAACGTATATGCTTTTGCTAATAACGTGTTGAGCAAAGGTGAGGAGGACGAACGCACTTTTTTTAAGGGACTCTGCGACAAGGGCGAGACCGAGCTTGCCAATGTGGTATGTATGTGGAAGAATGGCGGAGTCGAGATCCCGGCAATGCACTTTTTGAAGCTGATCTTAGAGGCTGATCCGAAGAATGCTAGGACACGTCTGGCTGTGGAGGGCGAAAACGGAATTGAGGAGCGTGTATTGGAGGCTTGCCTGTAACGCATTTATTATAGAGAACTATAACCGTCTGTCGAATGGCAGGCGGTTTTGCTTTATATGAAATTGATATGCAATAAATGAATGATAGTAATATAAAAACATAACATACAGTTATGAAACTTATAACAAAGTGCGATAAAGAATGCAGTTGAAAAATCACCCCCCTTACTATATGATAGTAATAATGGATTTATTATATGAAGAGAGGTATTGATATGGATTGTCGTATAGGTGTAATCTCCGGCGATGGTATTGGACCGGAAATCGTGGCAGAAGCCAAAAAGGTGCTTGACCAGATCGGCGCAAAGTATGGTCATCATTTTTTGTATACGGATATTTTGATGGGAGGCTGTTCCATCGATGCAACGGGAGTTCCGCTTACCGATGAGGCAATCGAGGCGGCAAAGGCAAGTGATGCAGTCCTGATGGGGTCGATCGGCGGCAACACTTCGACCTCACCGTGGTACAAGCTGGCACCAAATCTCCGCCCGGAGGCAGGGCTTTTAAAGCTTCGCAAGTCCTTGAATCTGTTTGCAAATCTCCGTCCGGCATATCTTTATGAAGAGTTAAAAGCTGCATGCCCGCTTCGGGATGACATCATCGGGGACGGCTTTGATATGATGATCATGCGTGAACTGACCGGAGGACTTTATTTCGGCGCAAGGGAGACGAAGGAAGTGGACGGCGTTGTGACTGCGACCGATACACTTACCTACAATGAGAACGAGATCCGCAGGATCGCAAAGCGCGGATTTGACATTGCGATGAAGCGCAGAAAAAAGGTTACTTCTGTTGACAAGGCGAACGTTCTGGACTCCTCAAGACTTTGGAGAAAGATCGTGGAGGAGGTCGCAAAGGACTATCCGGAGGTTACATACGAGCATATGCTGGTTGATAACTGTGCAATGCAGCTTGTCAAAGATCCGAAGCAGTTTGATGTTATTTTGACAGAGAATATGTTTGGTGATATCTTATCAGATGAGGCAAGCATGGTAACTGGTTCCATCGGAATGCTTTCCTCAGCCAGCTTAAATGATACCAAGTTTGGTCTTTATGAGCCGAGCGGCGGATCTGCACCGGATATTGCGGGAAAAGGAATTGCCAACCCGATTGCAACGATCCTTTCCGCAGCGATGATGCTTCGTTATTCCTTTGATCTGGACAATGAGGCGGATGCAATCGAGGCTGCCGTTAAGAAAGTGCTTGCAGAGGGCTACCGCACCATTGACATCATGCCGCAGGCGGGAATGCCGTTAGATGGCATCACAAAGGTAGGAACTGCACAGATGGGCAATCTTATTGCAGAGAGAGTATAGTCTTTTGGTATAAGAGAGGATATAGATAATGAAGAGTGATAATGCAAGAGCAGGAATGCAGCAGGCACCTGCAAGAAGTTTGTTTAATGCGTTGGGCTTTACCGCAGAAGAGATGAAAAAGCCGATGGTCGGAATCGTAAGCTCCTACAATGAGATCGTTCCGGGACACATGAATATCGACAAGATCGTTGACGCGGTCAAGCTCGGTGTCGCAGAGGCGGGCGGCGTTCCGGTCGTATTTCCGGCGATCGCAGTCTGTGACGGAATCGCAATGGGACATGTCGGAATGAAGTACAGCCTTGTAACGAGAGATCTGATCGCAGATTCCACCGAGTGCATGGCAATCGCGCATCAGTTTGATGCACTTGTCATGGTTCCAAACTGTGACAAGAACGTGCCGGGACTTTTGATGGCGGCAGCGAGATTAAATCTTCCTACCGTATTTGTATCCGGTGGGCCGATGCTTGCCGGACATGTAAAGGGACAGAAGAGAAGCCTTTCCTCCATGTTTGAGGCGGTTGGTTCTTATGCAGCCGGAACAATGACAGAGGAAGATGTTGAGGAGTTTGAGAACAAGGTCTGCCCGACCTGTGGTTCCTGCTCCGGCATGTATACCGCCAACTCCATGAACTGCCTGACAGAGGCGCTTGGTATGGGACTTCGTGGTAACGGAACGATCCCGGCAGTATATTCTGAGCGTATCAAGCTTGCCAAGCATGCCGGAATGGCTGTTATGGAGCTGTACCGCAAGAATATCTGCGCAAGAGACATTATGACAAAGGAATCCATCTTAAATGCGCTTACCGTTGATATGGCACTCGGATGTTCGACCAACTCCATGCTTCATCTTCCGGCAATCGCACATGAGATCGGTTTTGATTTCGATATCAGCTTTGCTAACCCGATCAGCGAGAAAACACCAAACCTGTGCCACCTTGCTCCGGCAGGTCCGACTTACATGGAGGACTTAAACGAGGCAGGCGGTGTGTATGCAGTCATGAAAGAGCTTGCTGACATCGGACTTTTGAACACCGATTGTATGACCGTAACAGGCAGGACAATCGGCGAGAACATTGCAAACGCAGTCAACCGCAATCCGGAAGTCATCCGTACTGTGGACAATCCATACAGTAAGACCGGCGGACTTGCCGTACTTAAGGGAAATCTCGCTCCAGACGGATCCGTTGTCAAGCGCTCCGCAGTCGTTGAGGAGATGCTGGTACATGAGGGACCGGCAAGAGTATTTGACTGTGAGGAGGATGCAATCGCTGCAATCAAGGGCGGCAAGATCGTTCCGGGTGATGTTGTTGTTATCCGCTACGAGGGACCAAAGGGTGGACCTGGTATGCGTGAAATGTTAAATCCAACCTCTGCAATCGCAGGAATGGGGCTTGGAAGCTCTGTTGCGCTTATCACGGACGGACGTTTCTCAGGTGCTTCCAGAGGTGCTTCCATCGGACATGTGTCACCGGAGGCAGCAGTCGGCGGTCCGATTGCACTTGTAGAGGAGGGCGATATCATCAAGATCAATATCCCAAAGATGACCTTGGAACTGGATGTGCCGGACGAGATTCTTGCCGCTAGAAAGGCAAAGTGGCAGCCGCGTGAGCCGAAGGTTACTACCGGATATTTAAAGAGATATGCAGCTTTGGTTACCTCTGGAAACAGAGGAGCTATTTTGGAGATCCCGGGGGAGAACAAATAGTACAAAGCGCACTGAAATACACAGAAATAGAGGATTAGATTGAAAATGCAATTAACAGGATCACAGGTTATAATCGAATGCTTAAAAGAGCAGGGCGTAGATACCGTTTTCGGGTATCCGGGCGGCGCAATCTTAAATGTTTACGATGAACTTTACAAGCACAAGGACGAGATCAAGCATGTACTTACCTCCCATGAGCAGGGGGCAAGCCATGCGGCAGACGGTTATGCACGAAGCACCGGCAAAGTCGGTGTGTGTCTTGCAACCAGCGGACCGGGAGCAACCAATCTGGTAACTGGTATTGCAACTGCGTATATGGATTCCGTTCCGATTGTTGCCATCACCTGCAACGTCGGTGTGCCGTTGCTTGGCAAGGACAGCTTTCAGGAGATCGATATCACCGGAGTGACCATGCCGATCACCAAGCACAATTATATTGTAAAAGACGTAAACCAGCTTGCTGATATTATCCGCAATGCGTTTAACATCGCGCGCAAAGGACGTCCGGGTCCGGTTCTTATCGACATTCCGAAGGATGTTACGGCAGCAGTTACCGAATATACTTACAAAGCACCGGAATATCCGAAGCGTTCTACGGAATATATTACAGAGGAGGGAATTGAGCGCGCGCTCAAGATGATCGAGGAGGCGAAAAAGCCATTCGTATTTGTCGGCGGTGGTGCGGTGATTTCCGGAGCAAGCGAAGAATTGAAAAAGTTCGTCTACGCGATCGATGCGCCGGTATGTGATTCTTTGATGGGAAAGGGCGCATTTGACGGAACCGATGAGCACTATACCGGTATGCTGGGTATGCACGGCACGAAGGCATCCAACCTCGGTGTCAGCGAGTGTGACCTTCTCGTTGCGATCGGTGTGCGTTTTTCTGACCGTGTGCTTGGCAATGCAAGCAAGTTTGCACACCGGGCAAAAATCCTTCAGATCGATATCGATCCGGCGGAGATCAACAAGAACATCCCGACGGCTGCACATATCATCGGGGATGTCAATGAGGTATTGAAAGCGTTGAATGCAAAGCTTCCGCAGGCGGAGCATGAAGCATGGCGCAGACATATTGAAGAGTACAAGGAGAAGTTCCCGCTTACATACAACAAAGAGGGGCTTAGCGGTCCTTTTGTCATTGAGAAGATCTATGAGATGACGAAGGGAGATGCGATCATGGTTACGGAAGTCGGACAGCATCAGATGTGGGCTGCACAGTTCTACAAGTACAAGAATCCACGGACGCTTCTTACATCCGGCGGTCTTGGAACGATGGGCTATGGTCTTGGTGCGGCAATCGGTGCGCAGACAGCGATGCCGGATAAGCAGGTAGTCAATATTGCCGGAGACGGATGCTTCCGTATGAACATGAATGAGATTGCGACCGCAGCGAGAGAGAATCTTCCGCTGATCGAGGTCATCATCAACAATCACGTCCTTGGAATGGTACGCCAGTGGCAGACCTTATTCTACAACCATCACTACTCGGCAACCGTGCTGGATGATGGCGTAGATTATGTAAAGCTTGCCGAGGCGATGGGCGCTGAGAGTGCAAGAGCACAATCACAGGAAGAATTTGAAGAGGCGTTTGCAAGAGCATTAAAGAGCAAAAAGCCGTTTGTAATTGACTGTATCATTGATTCGGATGACAAGGTATGGCCGATGGTCGCACCGGGAGCACCAATCAACGAATCGTTTGACGAGGAGGATTACGTCAATACAACTTCTAAATAATTAGCTGACAAAATAAAACCCAAGGAGGAAGAAATAAAATGAGCAGAGTTTACAACTTTTCCGCAGGACCGGCGGTATTGCCGGAGGAGGTATTGCAGGAAGCAGCCGATGAAATGATGGATTACAGAGGATCGGGCATGTCGGTTATGGAGATGAGCCACAGATCGAAGGTGTATGACAACATCATCAAGGAAGCAGAAGCAGATCTTAGAGAGCTGATGAACATCCCGGACAATTACAAGGTATTGTTCCTGCAGGGCGGAGCATCCCAGTTCTTTGCCGAAGTGCCGATGAACCTGATGAAGAACAAAAAAGCAGGCTACATCATCACCGGTCAGTGGGCAAAGAAGGCTTATCAGGAAGCAAAGATCTACGGAGAGGCTGTGGAACTTGCATCATCGGCAGATGAGACATTTTCTTATATCCCGGATTGTTCAGACCTTCCGATTACAGACGATATGGACTATGTGTACATCTGTGAGAATAACACGATTTACGGAACCAAGTTCAAGACACTTCCGAACACAAAGGGCAAGACACTTGTTGCCGATGTTTCTTCCTGCTTCTTATCTGAGCCGGTCGATGTGACAAAGTATGGAGTCATTTACGGCGGTGTCCAGAAGAATGTCGGACCGGCAGGCGTTGTTATCGCGATCATCCGCGAGAATCTGATCACAGATGACGTTCTTCCGGGAACTCCTACCATGTTAAAATGGAAGACACAGGCAGACAACGATTCCCTTTATAACACCCCTCCGTGCTACGGAATTTATATCTGCGGCAAGGTATTTAAGTGGATCAAGAAGATGGGCGGACTTTCTGCCATGAAACAGCGGAACGAGGAGAAGGCGAAGATCCTGTATGACTATCTGGATGAGAGCAAACTTTTCCATGGGACCGTCCGCAAGGAAGATCGTTCTCTTATGAATGTTCCGTTTGTTACCGGAAACGAAGAACTGGATGCTAAGTTTGTCAAGGAAGCAACCGCAGCAGGCTTCGTAAACCTCAAGGGACATCGTACCGTTGGCGGCATGAGAGCTTCCATCTACAATGCAATGCCGAAGGAAGGCGTTGAGAAGCTGGTCGCATTCATGAAGAAATTCGAAGAGGAAAACGCATAAATAAGACAATGTTGTCTGGAGTTGAAAGGTGGGAACCTAGTTATGTTTAATTATACTTGTTTAAACCCGATCGCAGGAGTGGGACTTGATCTCTTTTCCGATGATTACAAAAAGGTAGAAAATATTGCAGATGCGGATGCCGCACTCGTAAGAAGCGCAGCGATGCATGATATGGAGCTTGGCGATAAGGTGCTGGCAGTTGCCCGCGCAGGAGCCGGTGTCAACAACATTCCGCTCGACAAGTGCGCTGAGAACGGTATCGTTGTATTCAATACTCCGGGCGCCAATGCAAATGGCGTAAAGGAGCTGGTATTTGCAGGAATGCTGTATGCGTCCCGTGATATTGTCGGCGGCATCGACTGGTGCTTAGACAATCAGAACGATGAGAACATCGCAAAGACTGCTGAGAAGCAGAAGAAGAATTTCGCAGGAACCGAAATTTCCGGCAAGAAGCTCGGTGTTATCGGACTTGGTGCAATCGGTGTGCTCGTAGCAAATGCAGCGATCCACATGGGAATGGAAGTGTACGGATATGATCCATATATTTCTGTCAATGCGGCATGGAACTTAAACCGCCAGATCAAGCATGTAACTGATGTCAACGATATTTACCGTGAGTGCGATTTTATTACGATCCATGTTCCTCTTCTGGACTCTACCAAGAAGATGATAAATGCAGATGCGATTGCTTTGATGAAGCCGACCGCGATCGTGCTCAACTTCGCAAGAGATCTGCTGGTTGACGAGGAGGCGATGGTCGATGCACTTGCTGCCGGAAAGATCCGCAAGTATGTATCCGACTTCCCGAATACAACAACCGTCGGTGCAAAGGGGTGCATCGTGACTCCGCACCTTGGAGCTTCCACGGAAGAGTCCGAGGACAACTGTGCGATCATGGCTGTCCGTGAGATCCGCGATTACCTGGAGAACGGTAATATCGTTCATTCTGTCAACTTCCCGGACAACAACATGGGTGCATGCACACATGCAGGCCGTGTCGGCATTCTCCACAAGAATGTGACCGGTATGATCGGACAGTACACCACAATC
>JBNMJQ010000023.1:0-31022 GCA_050873865.1 Agathobacter sp.
GATGAGATATCCCTTCCTTCGGGAAGTAAGACCCCTTGAAGACTACAAGGTAGATAGGGCAGAGGTGGAAGCACGGCAACGTGTGTAGCTGACTGTCACTAATCGGTCGAGGGCTTAATCAAAGAAGAAGAACATGTTTCTCAGTACTGTATGAAGTTTTCAGGGTATAATAACTCTGAAAGGATGGATTGGCATTAGCGAGTCCTTTCTTTTGTATTCCTCAATAGCTCAGTCGGTAGAGCATTCGGCTGTTAACCGAAGTGTCGTAGGTTCGAGTCCTACTTGGGGAGCTCATGGAATATAATATAGTGTGGTGACTTAGCCAAGTGGTAAGGCCCCGGACTGCAACTCCGTCACCGCCGGTTCAAATCCGGCAGTCACCTCTGACCCTCAGGAAATTGTTCTTGAGGGTTTTCTTTTATAACGATAATATAAATGCGCGTCCATAAGGGCGCGCATTATCTTTTGGCGTATGTAATTTCTACATTAAATGGACAACCGCAGGATAAAGTGCTGATCCTGTGTTAAGAAGGTGTAGATGCCACCGTAGTGATCTACGATAGCGCAGATACTCTGGATACCCATGCCGTGTCCCGGTTCATGTGATACCGGAATCTGGTTTTCAAAGACAATCGGCTTTTGAAATGGATTTTCAATCTGTAAAAACAGACGGTCATCTTTATTGTAGAACTGCACATCAATGATACAGCTGACGCCGCTGTCAGCGAGTGGCTTGCAAGCATTGATCGCGTTTTCAAGTGCATTTGACAGGAGGACACACAGGTCACTGTCGGAAAGCTTCGTGGAGGATGGAAAAGCTCCTTTTACATTCATCTGAATGCCGGCTTTTTTGGCGCGGCTTGCAAAGGATGAAAGAATAAGGTTAGCAGCTTCGTTCTCACAGTAGCGCATTACTTTCTGTGCATCAATTTCCTTGCAGATCCCGGACATGTAGGATAGTGCCTGTTCTTCCTGTCCGTTTGTGATACAGGAGGATACATATTGCAGATGGTGGCGCATATCGTGCCGGTACTGGCTGGCGAGTGTCTGTGATTCCCGCAGGGAATCGATTTCCCGGACGGCCTGTTTTAGCTGGATACTTAATGTTTTCTGGGTCTCCCGCAGCTCGTTCTGCGCGTGCTCCACAGTTGAATTGTAGAGCAAAAAGATAAGATAGGCGGCACAACATACGAACGGCATGAATTCTACAACGACCGGTCCACCATTGGTAAGCAGATTTGTATACACGCTGGATACATAATCGAAAACATAGTACAGCAAAGGAATCACTCCGAACTGACATTGTATTTTGGAATTGTAGTTTGACAGCGGCCGGATAACCGGACCTGCAAAGTGTAGTAGCAGTAATAACAGTGGGACAGTGATGAGTATTTCTACAAAGTCGAGCATCGGTTTCCCACCGGAAAATATCGCAACGACGAAAAGAGCAATCCAGCGCCGCAGCTGGCAGCATAAATATGCCATCAGAATAGAAAAGAATGGCCATAATGCTCTCCTGGTCATAAATGCGAGTATACAAAAGAGTGGAAGGTGAACCACAAGCGGATAGATTTTTCTTACAAAATCAGCACCCCAGAGAATGTAAGCAACTCCCTGCAACAGTGGGAGGCACAGCATGGCGCAGATAAAAAATACCTTTTTCCTGTGGCTTGTGATCGCATCACAAAAGGACGCAGACAGGATACTTCCAAACAGACTGACGGAAATATTGTTAATAAGAGAAAGCGCGAAAATCATACAAATACCTACCTGTTCGTAAATGCGTATTCTAAAAATATATTCTTGATGTTATTGTATTTGCCGCGTGGAATCGGTATTTCTGCCTGACTCGACATAATGATAGCCCGGAACGAAAGGTTTTGGATATAGTCGAGATTCACGATGAAAGACCGGTGCGGCCGGAGAAAATTACCGAAAGATTTCAGCTGATCACTCAGTTCCTCCAGAGTTCCAATGCTTTCGAGAATTTCCCCGGAGATCAGGTGAATAAATAGTGTCCGGTGGATCACTTCACAATATTCAAGCTGCTCTGGCCTGATACGCGTGATACCGTTTTTGCAGGATAGAAGAAGGCTTTTTGCCTGCTGTCTGTCTATCTGTGCAAAGATCGAATCCATCAGACGAAAGAAATCGTTCTGGCTGATTGGTTTCAGCTGGTAGTAAAATGCCTGGATCTGATAAGACTGCACCGCATATTCGGAGGAAGATGTAAGGAAGACAATTTTAACATTTTCATCGTAAGTCCGGATTTCCGCTGCAGCATCCATTCCGTTCTGTCCGGGCATGAGAATATCCAAAAAGATAATGTCGTAGCGCAGCCCCTTCTCAATCGCAGCAATCAGGTCGATCGGATTCTGAAAAATGCAGTCATCAATTTCTTTGTTCCTGGCAGCACGGTAGAGTGTAAGATGCTCATGGAGCGCGTCTAAAACAGTGCTGTCATCATCGCAAAATGCTATCTTTATCATTGGCGGATAATCTCCATATATTTATGATAATTTTATTATGACACATTTTGTGCAACAGTAGTAGTGTCGATTTAAGACATTTTTGGTACGATTCAGACAATTTGAATCCATGCGCAGGCAAAATTATTATAATATTCCTATCAAGTGATGGATTACATCAGAAAAGGGGGGAAATTAAATGGAAAACAAGAGAATTCATATCACGAAGCGCTTAACAGTGGTTGTTATGGCACTTGCACTTTTACTTACAACGGTTCTGATCCCGGTTACGGTAAAGGCAGCGACAACAGATGCATTTGTAGTTAAAGAGTGCACATTAGCAAAGGGTGAAAAATGGACATTAAATGTTTACGAGGCAGCAGATAACGCAAAGATTTCTTACAAATCAAGCAAGAGTTCCGTAGCAGCCGTAAGCAAAAAGGGTGTTGTTACTGCAAAGAAGAAGGGTACCGCAGTAATTACCGTTACCATCAAAGAAGGAAAGAACACCTACAAGGCAAAGACAAAGATCACCGTTAAGGCAAAGGTTACAGCAGTAGATGTTGTAAAGCGTGTAAATGCAGAGCTGAACCTCCTGTATGTATATGCATATGAACTTGCTGATATGAACGGCTGGTTGGATGATGACGATGCGGTTGAGTATCTGTCAGCCTGTGCAGATGTTGTAACAGTTGCAAATGATGTTGTAGAGAATCCGAAGTCTTATACAGATGATGATATCTATGATGTGCTGGATGCAATTGAAGCTATGGCAGAGACAATGGATGAATTGGTGCCGGTTTTAGCAACTCCTTGTGAATAAATAGAATAGTGCTTGAGATTAAGGCGTTGGTCGTTTGACCGGCGCCTTTTACATTATATGATGCAACATCAAGTTCACTTGCAGAGGGCGAGACACCTGACGGGTATGATTGCGAGGACAACTGCGTAATCCTGCGGTATGCAGATGGCGAGTATGTCACATTTGCGTTCGAGGATGGAAAACTCATATATCAGGAAAGTGATTCAACCTATGAGCTGCCATTCAGATTAACATTAGAGGATGGTACGGTCTTTACAACTAAATAAAAATGCCAGAACAAAACAGGGGTGTATCCTTTTGAAGGGTATTGCTGTGATATGTCTATTGTAAGGAAAAATGTAAGATCTGTTGTCTTGGGAGAAATTCTAGGGGAACAGATCTTTTTATGTTTTATTCTGCTTTGGATATACTAACCATAGCTCTCAAAATAGTTTATAAATGATTCCATATCTTGTTTTCTGTGAAGATCTGCTCCCTTGGTCAGACAAGCTGCCGACAGAATGCAGAAAGTAATTCGTTAACTAATGCCGCTCTTTTGGGCGGCTAATCAAAAAGTCACACCCACTATGGTGCATTTACTTTCTACGGCTATAATAGAATAGAAAAGTGTAAAAAGTTGCAAAAATCTATTCCAAGGAGGCTTGTTGCATGGAAAATACCTTGGCGGTAAAGCGGGATAAGAGATATAGACTAATTAGCACATAGTTTATCTTGCAACTAAATTTATCGCATAGTATAATGTAGTCGCGGATTCCTCACACATTACAAGGAGGAATTTAATGCAGGAGAAGAAAAACAGAAAGACATTGCAGGAATTGACCTTCAAGGATAATTTCATGTTTGCGGCGGTTATGATGGATGAGGAGAACGCCAAGGGATTTTTGGAGCGGGCGCTTGACATTGTGATCGATCATCTTGACATTTCATATGAAAAGAGTATCGTCTACAATCCGGAGTATAAAGGCATCCGGCTGGATGTATATCTCAAGGATGATAAGAATACATATTTTGATGTGGAGATGCAGGTTGCAAACCATTCGATTGTAAAGAGGTCGAGGTATCAGAAAGCCTCGTAAATTTTCTAAAGTATGCAGGAGCTGGTTTGGAGGAAAGCAGGAAAAATTATTCCGACGAATTTGTCAGCCGCTTGCAAAAATCTGTTGAGAAGATCAAATTTGATCGGGAATTTGGGAGGCGTTATATGTTAGTTGAAGAATTGATGAAAGAAGAATATAATGCCGGAAAAGAAGATGGAAAGGCTGAAGGAATAGAAGCTTTAGTTAGTGCTATTGTTGACTTTTTATCTGACCTGGCACCGGTTTCCGATGATCTTGAAAGTAGGATTGCGTGTATCAACGATCTTGAGGTTCTTAAAGATCTTAATAAGAAAGCAGCAAGAGCAGCTTCCATTGAGGAATTTGAACAGTATCTTACTGCGCAAAACTACTAGTCTGTCGTTTCGACAATATTTCACAAATTTATTACACACAAAACAGAGGAATCCGTATCAAATGGAATGCACAAGGATATTTTTAACTGCATTCATCAAAAATGTAACAAATCCGCATGTTGTTACGTTATTATTGTATAGATGAATAACAGGTGGAAACTATGCAATTAAGAAGGAGTGCGGAGTATGGGGAAAAGGAAGTTTGTTCTGGGTGCGGTTATCGGAGCTATTGTTATTGTATTGCTTGTGCTTGGGATAATGAGCCGACCGGGTGCGGGCAGCACGGAGAAGAAGCAGGAGATCGCGGCTGACTTTTTGGAGGATTATTTTAAGTGGGATGCCAGCCGTGGACAGGAGCTGATGAAAAGCGGCGAACAGGGCTACACAGATCGCTGGGCCGCATATCTGACGGAGCGTGCCATAGAGGAGCTTTTGGAAAACCGGGAGCCGGTCAAGTATGACCTTTTGTATGGGACAGGCGATAATGTACAGGTGCAGGCTGTCAAATGCGAGTTCAACGACAATGGAAATTGTGCGTTTTCGCTGGATATCGTGATCGGGGAGAGTGGCGCGCAGGAAAGCAGAACGGATATAAAAGGGCAACTGCTTTTTACGGAGGACAACCGGATCGACACGATAAATTATGAGATCGAGTAAAATATGTTTGATTTGATGATGGCGGATGAGCCGGGGCAAAAGAGAAAATTCGAGATCCTCTATGAAAAGTACAAGTACCTGATGATGAAGGTTGCAATGGACGTGCTGCAGGATTCATACATGGCGGAGGATGCTGTCCACAATGCGTTTGTAAAGCTTGCAAAGAACATGGACAAGATCGGGGAAGTTGACAGTACGGCGACAAAGCGGTACATAATCACGGTTACAAAGAATGCGTCGATCGATCTTTACAGAAAGCGGAAAAAACAGTCGGCGAGTGAATTGTATATGGACGAGCTGGCGGAAAACGCTGCGGCGGTGTCTTATCCCGAGACAGACACGGAGAATCGGGCGTTGGAGATTTTAAAGAATCTTCCGGTGAAGTACCGGGACATTTTTCTACTAAAATATTCGGTTGGCATGGAGAATCGCGAGATTGCGAAGTTGTATGGCATCAAGGAAGTGACAGTAAGGCAGCGAATCGCCAGAGGCAAAGAAATGATCGAACGCGCATTAGCGGAATTGGAAGAGGAAAGCAGATGAAGGTGACGGATCAGTGGCTATATGAGAATATGCCGGTTGTGGATGCGGCAATGATAAGCGCTTTAGAGTCGGAAACGGATGAGACATACCGTTTTTCGGATGTGTTTGAAAAGAAAATGGACAAGCTCATCCGGAAAGAAAAAGGCTTTTGGCATAATGCGTACCGGAAGCCCTATCGCCGGGCAGCAGTTGTTGCGCTGTGTACGGTGGGAGGGTTGTTAGCACTGTCAGTAAATATAGAGGCAGACCGGCTTTTTCATTTTGATTCTACCAAGTCCGTTCGGGATAAGCGGATCACATATTCTTATGAACGGCAAAACGCCCCACAGGATATAACCTATATGGAGCCGGGGGTTCCGGATGGATATGTTGAAAAAAGCCGCAAAGAGGCAGAGGATACGCTGATGATCAGTTATGAAAATGATCGTGGAGATCACATATACTGGAATCAGATCCTTGTCCGGGATAGCATGAACCTGATCTTAGAAGAGGCAGGCAACGACAATCCGGTCACAAGAACGGTAAACGGAAGCACACTTTTTATAAATTTATCGGAGGACGGAACAAGTAGCGCCTACTACGAATACGGCGAATGTGTATTCCTTTTGCACGCAGATGATCTGACAATCGAGCAGATATGCACTTTGTACGAAAGTATGAAGTAAAAATTGTGGATAACTCCCTTAAAATGTTACATTTTTAACGAAAATAAGAAATTCTATTAACAATCCTCCATTTAAATGCTATAACTAAAGATGGGTTTTTATTTTATGAGGAGGAATTGTATAATGGACACACTAGCATTATTAGCGACAGCCCTGATCTGTCTTCCATTTGTCATGGCTATTTTGCCGGCAGTGATCAAAGTCAGCAAGATCCGCAGCACGATCGTGTATATCTGTGGAGCGATCGTTGCCGTACTTGCAGTTATCACCGCGGGAATGTGGTTTATGAATGGTGGAACGGCAGTCACATTTGACTTGCCATATACGGGAGTATTTGACAAGATCATCTTAATAGGAGACTTTTTGCTGATGTTTTTGATCATCTATTTGTCGGTCAGGCACCACAAAGCAATCATAAGTCTTTTATCTATCGTTCAGACGTTTTTGGTAGCAGGAATTGAACTGTTCGGACCAAAGGCGGCTGACACCTTACATATCAGAATCGATTGGCTTACCTTTATCATGATTTTAATAATTGGCGTCATCGGCGTAGCAATCGGCATCTATGCGGTTGGATATATGCATGGTTATCATATCCACCACCACAAGGAGGTACCGGACCGCAGAAGCTTTTTCTTCGCCATGATCTTTGTTTTTTACGGAGCAATGTTTGGCCTGGTTCTCTCAATGAGCCTGATCTGGCTTTATTTCTTCTGGGAGATCACAAGCGTATGTTCGTTCCTTCTGATCGGATATACCGGAACACAGGAAGCGATTGACAACTCCTTCAAGGCGTTGTGGATGAACCTGCTCGGTGGACTTGGAATTGCAGTTGCAATCGCTTATGCAATCTGCGTGCAGGGAACCGTGAACTTATATGATGTGATTGATCTGGCAATCCTCGGCGGACAGGGAAGCGCAGCTCTTCTTCCGATCGCTATGCTTGCATTTGCGGCATTGACCAAATCCGCACAGTTCCCGTTTTCCGGATGGCTGCTTGGAGCGATGGTCGCACCGACACCTTCTTCAGCACTTTTGCACAGTGCGACGATGGTGAAAGCGGGCGTTTACTTATTGGTACGCCTCTCACTTGCGATGAACGGCAACTATGTCGGACAGATGGTATATCTGTGCGGCGGCTTTACTTTCTTTGTTGCGTCCTGCCTTGCAATTTCGCAGAGCGATGGCAAAAAGGTGCTTGCGTATTCGACGATTTCCAACCTTGGCCTTATCGTTGCCTGCGCCGGAGCCGGATATCAGGAAACCATCTGGGCAGCAGTATTTCTGATCATGTTCCATGCTGTTTCCAAATCCATGCTGTTCCAGTGTGTCGGGGCGATCGAAAACACGACCGGCAGCCGTGACATTGAAGATATGGAAGGACTTGCCGTGCGTTATCCGAAGCTGGCATTTATCCTGATGGTCGGTATTGCGGGCATGTTCTTAGCTCCGTTTGGTATGCTTGTTTCCAAGTGGGCGGCACTCAAGGCATTCGTTGACGCGCCGAGTACCCTCATGGTTCTCTTTATTGTATTTGGTAGTTCAACCACCATGTTCTATTGGACAAAGTGGTTTGCGAAGATCCTCGGAATCCACGCGAGCAAAGACCGCGACATTACGAAGCCGAACGAGTACATTTCCATGTACTTCCATGCGGTGCTTTTGATCGCACTCTGCGTAGGCTTCCCATTTATCTCCAAGTATGTGATCGAGCCTCTGATGAAGGATATGTACGGATTTTCCAACGCGGTTATCTCAGAGGGAAATATCGCGATCATGGTCATCATGATCTGTGCGATTTTCATTGTGCCTTCCATCAACTATCTTCTTACCAAGAACCGTAACGACAAGACGGTCATGGTTTACATGGGCGGTGCGAACACCGGCGACAACAAGAATTTTATCGATGCAGCCGGTGAATCCAAGGAATTGCAGGTATCCAACTGGTACATGACGAACTGGTTCGGGGAGGACAAACTCTTTAAGCCTGCTATTATTGTCGGAGTGCTGATCATCGTGATCTTTATGTGTGTAGTGATTGGAGGTGCCATCTGATGACGGAACAGAGAATACGTTTTATCGCAATGTTGCTCTATATAGTGGGAGCTCCGATTATTGGTGGCCTGCTCGACGGTCTTGACCGCAAGATCTCTGCGAGAATGCAGGGAAGAAAAGGTCCGGGCATTCTTCAGCCATTTTACGACGTGGCGAAGCTGACGCAGAAACAGCTTCTGGCAGTGAACAAGTTCCAGCTTCTGATGGTCATGTCGTATCTGTTTTTTGTAATTTTGTCCGGCGTGCTGTTCTTCGGTGGATTTGACATACTGATGTGCTTTTTCTCCCTGTCAACAGCGGCCATGTTTTTGATTCTCGCGTCAACCTCCACGCACTCTCCGTTCTCCACGATCGGAACGCACCGTGAGATGGCGCAGATGATGTCCTACGAGCCGATGGAGCTTTTGACGGCAGTTGGCTTTTACCTTGCGACCGGAACATTTGCGGTGAGCGACATCGTGCAGGCAAAATATCCTGCGATCGTGTTTGCACCGGGATTTTTCATCGGATTTATCTTTGTACTGACGATTAAATTCCGCAAATCGCCGTTCGACCTCAGCACAACGCATCATGCGCACCAGGAGGTTGTAAAAGGCGTTACGACGGAGATGGTCGGAATCGAGTATGCGGTAACGACCGTGACCGAATGGTACGAAAATGTATTTTTGCTCGGAGTAGTTGCACTGTTTTTCATCAACTCCAATCCGATCAGTTACCTTGTGGCAGCAGTTGCAGTCCTTGTGGTATTTTTCATCGAGATCCTCATCGACAACACGTCTGCCCGTGTAAAGTGGCAGCTGATGCTTAAGATGGCGTGGGGAGTTACCCTTGTGACCGGAGGCCTCAACCTGTTCATTCTGGAACTGATCAAGCGTTAATAGGAGGGAAAGACAATGAAAAATATACATAAATCGCCGTGGCTGCTCCACTATGACGGATCAAGCTGCAACGGCTGTGACATTGAAGTATTGGCTTGCACCACTCCTGTGTATGACGTGGAGCGGTTTGGCGTTGTAAATACTGGTAATCCGATGCATGCGGATATTTTTCTGGTAACGGGCGGAATCAACAGCCAGAACGAGGAGGTTGTGCGCCAGATTTACGAACAGATGCCGAATCCGAAGGTTGTTGTTGCGGTCGGAACGTGCGCCTGCACCGGAGGTATTTTTAAAGAGTGCTACAACATCAAGGGCGGTGTGGACACGGTGATCCCGGTCGACATCTACGTTCCGGGATGCGCGGCAAGACCGGAATCCATCATCGACGGCGTGGTAAAGGCGGTCGCATTGTTCCAGAAGAAGCATGAGCAGAAGCTTCTGGAAGACAACGGGAAGGAGAACAGGTAATGGTAGAACTTCAGAAGGATATATATAAAATCGAGCAGGTTGAACTCTTCCCGATCATCATGGAAAAGAAAAATGATATGTGGAGATTGGTGCAGATCTGCTGTGCGTTTGTGGACGGAAGCTACGAGGTGACCTATTCCTTCGGGCATGACTACGATATCGCCAACTACCGTCTGATCGTTGGAAAAGACGAGCCGGTACCGAGTATTTCCCGTGTATACAAGTCAGCGATCTTTTATGAAAATGAAATGAGAGAATTGTTCGGGCTGAATGTGGAGCACATGAAGGTGGATATGAACAACACCTTATACCGCATTGACGAAGAGACTCCATTCCTGAAAAAGGAGGACAAATAAATGCCGAAGAGAAGTGTTGTTCCATTTGGACCGCAGCATCCGGTACTTCCGGAGCCGATCCATCTTGACCTTGTGCTCGAGGATGAGCATGTTGTGGAGGCGATTCCATCTATCGGGTATGTTCACAGAGGGCTGGAAAGCCTTGTCCAGAAAAAAGATTTTAACGAGATGGTATACGTTACCGAGCGTATCTGCGGCATCTGTTCCTTTATGCACGGCATGGGCTATTGCAACGCCGTAGAGCAGATCATGAATGTCGAGGTGCCGAGAAGAGCCGAGTATCTTCGAACCATCTGGGCGGAAATGTCCCGTATCCACAGCCATCTGCTGTGGCTCGGACTGCTCGCCGATGCGTTTGGATTTGAGTCGTTGTTCATGCAGTCATGGAGAATGAGAGAAAAAATTCTCGACATGTTTGAGATTTCCACCGGAGGACGCGTTATCTTTTCTGTCAACAAGATCGGCGGCGTGCTGAAGGATATGCCGAAGGAGATGCTGAACCAATTCGTTTCCATCTTAGACGGAATGGAAAAGGAGCTGCGCGAGACAACTCAGATCTTTATGGATGATTACACTGTAAAGAGCCGTCTGGTCGGCGTCGGAATCCTCACCGAGGAGGATGCGATCCGCCGTGGTGCGGTCGGACCGATGATGCGTGCCAGTGGGCTTGCGATCGATATGCGAAAGACCGGATATGCGGCTTATGATGACCTTGATTTTGAGATCATCACCAGCAAGGATTGTGACAGCTACGCAAGATGCAAGGTGCGTATTGAGGAGATCTTCCAGTCGATCGCGCTGATCCGTCAGGCTGTGGCAAAGATCCCGGATACCGAGATCGCGGCAGCAGTCAAGGGATTCCCGAACGGCGAGGCATTTGTGCGTTTTGAGCAGCCGAGAGGCGAGGCTTATTATTATGTCCGTGCGAACGGAACCAAGTTCTTAGACAGAATGAGAGTCCGCACGCCTACCTTTGCAAATCTTCCGGCGCTGACACAGATCCTGCAGGGCTGCCAGTTTGCGGATGTTCCGCTTCTGATCCTGACCATCGACCCATGTATCAGCTGCACCGAGCGTTAAGGAGGGAGAAAACATGGCACAATTTTTTGGATTCGCAAAAACGGTTATGAAAAATCTTTTCTCCAAACCGGCGACAACCTCCTACCCGGCAGCGCCGAGGGAGTACCCGGAGCGCACGCGCGGACATGTGGAGATCAACATCGACAACTGCATCATGTGCGGTATGTGTATGAGAAGCTGCCCGCCGGGAGCCATCGAGGTAAAGCGTGCGGAGAACACATGGAGCATCAACCGGTTTGACTGCATCCAGTGTGGATACTGCGTAGAAAAATGCCCGAAGAAATGTCTTTCCATCGTTCCGGGCTATCAGGAGCCGCAGCCGCAGAAGTCCGTTGACACGGTTGTAAAGCCGGTCGTGGAGGAAGCCCCGAAGCCGGTTGCCCCGGCAGCTACAGAACCGAAGGCACAGGAGCCGGCGGCAGAGGGAAAGTAGAAGGAGAATAGAAAAGATGCATGAATACCATAAAGCAGTAGAGTGGTTGGAAAAGGCGAATGCAGAAGCCGCTGCAAAGAACGCTTCCAAGGTAACTGCGCTCAAGGTTACGATCGGGGAGGCTTCCGACTATTCTCCGGAGGTAATCAAGAATTATTTTGACGAGGCTGCGGCAGGGACAGCCTGTGAGGGCGCACACTTCGACGTGACCATCACCCGCTGCCTGCTGAAATGCCCGCAGTGCGGCAGACTTTTCGAGAAGAAGCTGCTCCAGTACGAATGCCCGGACTGCGGTGTGGAGGGAAATCCAACCGATTCTGGCAACGAAGTCGAGCTTACCGGGATAGAGTTGTAGGGACGTTCCTTTTGGCACGCCCATAGCCCTTTGACACAAGGAGCGCCCATTGGCCTGCATCGGTGCATTATGCACTGATGCAGGCTATTTTGGCAGATAAGGTGTCACATCATAATTCTTTATAAAATCTATAAATTTGGTCAGCTGGTCTGAAACAAAGATGCCTTTTTTCCATATAATACCGAACTTGCTGGTGATCTCCGGGGTGACGGGAATTTCCACAAAATCCCTTGGATTGGTAGCAATCGATGAATATAGAAAAGCGCCACATTTACCGCCGCGGACAAAGTTTAGGACGGTGACGAGCTGACTGCAATACATGCGGACATTGGGGGTAATTCCCGCGGAACGGAAGCGGGAAATTACCGTCTGTGTCTGGACGGAATCCGTATTAAACAAGATAATAGGCTCATCCTTTAACATTTCCATTGTAATTTCTTTTTCACCGGCATATCGGTGCGTTTTGGAGACACAATAAATATACCGGTCCTCCATCATCACGTAACTGTTGTATTTATCCAGATTGTAAAAATCCATATTTGCCATTGCCACATCCAACTGCTCATTGTCCACTAAGGTGCGGGCACGGATGGAACCGTATTCCAGAAGCTGGATCGGGATATTGTACAGACCCTGAAACTGATCCGTAACCCTTGGGAAAAATATGGTACTGATCATAGGGGGAATCCCAATGCGCAGAGGGTGGCGGTTTTCCTCAATATTTGAAAAATCGTTATACAGCTTCTGCGTCTGCTTTAAGATATATTCTGCCTTCTGATAGAAGGCTTCCCCCTCCTGGGTGAGGGAGATCCGGTTTTTCCCGTGATTAAAGAGCTTAAGATGAAATTCGTTCTCCAGATCGCGGATGGAAGTGGAGACCGTCGGCTGTGATACATAGAGCGCCTCTGCAGCTCTTGTAATACTGTGGTAGCGGCATACCATGCAAAAGTATTCCAGCTGTGTAAGTGTCATAGGTTAAATACCTCCATTACCTAAAATTTCATCCGGCAATTTCAGTATAGGAAAAACCTATGCTAACGTCAAGTATATGAATTGTACATTATACTGGAAATGGGCTATGATGTAGTTACAAAGAAAACCGACACGGCCATGTCACTTTTACAGAAAAGAAGAGATATAAGGAGGGTTTTTATGAGTCCTGCAGCCATTACATTGATTTTTCTGGCATTTGCCATCGTTATGTTTGTCACGGAAAAGATTCCGCTCGGACTGACATCCATGATTGTCTGTATTGGTCTTGTGATTACCGGGGTGTTGAGCGTAAATGACGCTTTCAGTGGGTTTATCAACAGCAATGTGATCCTGTTTGTGGCGATGTTCATTGTAGGAGGAGCATTGTTCGAGACAGGAATGGCAAATGAGATCGGAAGTCTGGTAACAAAATTTGCCAGAACGGAACGCGGGCTGATCGTAGCGATCATGGTGATCGTGGGAGTTATGAGTGGATTTTTATCCAACACCGGAACAGCAGCAGTCCTGATCCCGGTGGTAATCGGAATCGCAGCAAAATCAGGCTATAAGAGATCAAGACTTTTGATGCCGCTGGTATTTGCGGCAGCAATGGGCGGAAATCTGTCCCTGATCGGTGCTCCGGGCAATATGATCGCACAGTCGGCGCTGGAACCGCTGGGATTGAAATTTGGCTTTTTTGAATATGCAATCGTAGGTGTGCCGATCCTGATCGTCGGAATTTTGTTCTACGCCACGATCGGATTTAAGATCCTGCCGCACCACGACACCGTAGATACGGAAGATTCCATTTTTGATGAGTCACAGGATTTTGGCAAGGTTCCGAAGTGGAAAAAAGTATTGTCTTTAGTGATCCTGATCGTCACACTGATCGGCATGATCTTTGAGGAAAAGATTGGCGTAAAGCTTTGCATTACCGGATGTGTTGGTGCAATCCTGCTGATCGTTACCGGAGTTATCTCTGAAAAAGATGCGCTAAAGTCCATCGATCTGAAAACAATTTTTCTGTTCGGCGGTACGCTCTCGCTGGCAAAAGCGCTTGAGGTTACGGGAGCCGGAGAACTGATCGCTGATAAGGTGATCGGAGCTTTGGGAGAAAATCCATCACCGGTTTTATTCACGTTTGTTGTGTTTATCCTGTGCTGCATCATGACGAATTTTATGTCAAATACAGCAACAACAGCGCTGATGGCGCCTATCTGCGTCTCCATCGCACAGGGAATGGGAGCAGATCCGAGAGCAGTCCTGATGGCGTGCGTCATCGGTGGTTCCTGCGCTTATGCAACACCAATCGGTATGCCGGCTAATACAATGGTGGTCGGCGCCGGCAATTACAAGTTTATGGATTATGTAAAGGCGGGAATGCCGCTGATCGTTATAGCAACCGTTGTCAGCATGATCATTTTACCGATTGCTTTTCCGTTCTATCCGTAATGGATATGAATAAATGTCATTCATAATAATAGCTTAATAAGAATTTGGAGGAAAAAATTATGTCAAATGAAGCACAAGTAAAGAAACTGACCGATATCATGGCACAGTTTGTAGGATTTACAGCAAAGAAGCTGCCGGATGATGTCATTGCAAAATTACAGGAATTAAGAGATAAGGAAGATTCCCCGATGACCAAGGTTATCTATGATACGATGTTCCGTAACCAGGAGCTGGCACTGAAGCTGAACCGTCCATCCTGCCAGGATACCGGAGTATTGCAGTTCTGGGTAAAATGTGGTACGAAGTTTCCTCTGATCGATGATCTGGAAGCATTGCTAAAAGAAGCTGTGGTACAGGCGACCTTTGCTACTCCGTTGCGCCACAATTCCGTAGAGACCTTCGACGAGTACAACACCGGCAAGAATGTCGGCAAAGGAACGCCTACGGTATGGTGGGATATCGTTCCAAACTCTGACCAATGCGAGATCTATACTTATATGGCTGGCGGCGGCTGTACACTTCCGGGCAATGCAACCGTTTTGATGCCGGGCGAAGGATATGAGGGAGTGACCAAGTTTGTTCTGGACAGAATGACTACATATGGACTGAATGCCTGCCCTCCGCTGCTGGTCGGTGTCGGTGTCGGCACTTCCGTTGAGACGGCAGCGTTAAATTCCAAGAAAGCGCTGATGAGACCGGTCGGCTCCCACAATGACAATGCAAATGCTGCAAAGATGGAGAAACTGCTGGAAGACGGTATCAATGCGATTGGTCTCGGACCACAGGGAATGGGTGGCAATTATTCCGTTATGGGTGTCAACATTGAGAATACCGCGCGTCATCCGTCTGCGATCGGTGTAGCTGTAAACGTAGGCTGCTGGAGCCACAGAAGAGGACATATCGTATTTGACAAAGACTTGAACTTTACGGTAGATACACATACCGGATTTGAATACAAGGAAGAGAACTAATACGGAAGGGAGAGAATAACAATGGCAGTAGAAATAAAAGATGGTAAGAAGATTCTGATGACACCGGTATCCGCAGAGGATTTAAAGGATATCCATATTGGTGATATTGTATACCTGACCGGAGATATCACGACCTGTCGTGATGTGGCACACCGCCGTGTAGTAGAGGAAGGCAGAGAGATCCCGGTAGATGTAAGGGATGCGGCAATCCTGCATGCAGGTCCGATCATTCGCCCACTCGGAGACGAGAAGTATGAGATGGTTTCCGTCGGTCCGACCACATCTATGAGAATGGAGAAGTTTGAATACGAATTTGTAGAGACCACCGGTGTGCGCGTGATCGTCGGCAAAGGCGGAATGAAAGAGAATACCGAGAGAGCCTGCAAGGATTTCGGTGCCATTCACTGTGTATTCCCTGCCGGAAATGCTGTTGTAGCAGCCGTTGAGGTAGAGGAGATCGTGGAGGCACAGTGGAAGGATCTCGGAATGCCGGAGACCTTATGGCATTGCCATGTAAAAGAATTTGGCCCATTGATCGTATCAATCGATTCTTATGGAAAGAACTATTTTGAAGAGAAGAAGATCGAGTACAATAAGAAAAAAGACGAGCAGGTGGAGATCATCAGCAAGCAGGTAGGATTTATTAAGTAGGGACGTTCCTTTTGGCACGCCCATAGCCCTTTGACACAAGGAGCGCCCATTGGTTTGTTGAGAGGAATCATTCTCATAATAAATATTGACAACACAGTTAGCCTGGACTAACATAAGGGTGCAAGAATCCTTTGATGGAAGCTGGGGAGGAAGAACTATGAAGAAACAGTTTTTCGAGACCGAAAAAGACGGTTTTTACGGAACCTACTACGAGAATCCGAAAGGCTCAGACTGCGTTGTCATTGGTTTATTTGGAGATGATCCCAATGATTATATGGCTAAATGCGGCGCAAAGTGGCTGCATAAAAATGGCGTGAATGCCCTTTGCATGTCTCCTGGAAAGAAAAATTACAGTCATGTAAATTATCCGCTGGAACGGATTGAAACAGCGATTAAATGGCTGATGAACAACGGAAACCGCAAGGTCGGAATAATGGGAATGAGTACGGCAGGCATGGATTCGCTTGTTGCAGCGTCCTTTTTCCCGGATATTACACTGACGTTCGGACTTACCCCAAGCGATTTTGTATGGCAGGGCTTCGAGCAGGGCGAAAAAGACGGATGCAAAGAATGGCCTGTTCCGGGCGCGTCTACTCTTTCCTGGGAGGGAAAGCCGCTTGCGTACATGCCATTTGTGTATGAGCATCCGGTATATTGGCAGAAAGTCGAGGAGGAGACGAAAGGCTCCGGCGATATCGAGCGCAGTACCTGTCTGTTTATCGATTCCGAGAAGGCAAGAGAGCATACGGAAGAGGAAATGATCAAGGTGGAGAATATAAAGGGAAAGCTGTTTCTGGTGGGAGCTGATGATGATTCCTTCTGGGAAGCGGGAAAGTATATCCGGCGCATGGACAAGCGCCTGAAGGAGCGCCCGCACACCTGCGAGTATGTACCGCTTGTGTATGAACACGGAACTCATTTTGTACTTCCGGAATCCCTGCTTCGCAAGGCATTGCCGGTAGGGCTTAAATTTGTGCTGCGATTTGTATTTAAAGCCGCAAAGGACTATCCGAACGAATGCGAGGCAACCAGAAAAGACATTGACAGAAGGCTTTCGGCTGCGCTGAAGGAATGGCGGGAAGCGTAAATTTTATATGATCAGGAAAGACACGGAGCATATACCCTTTTTGGGGATGCTCCGTATTTTACTTTATTTACACGAAAACAGTAAGATGTGGTGGTTAATGAAGAAAAAAGCCAATACCCATCACATGAGGCGGTAAAACCTAGTAGAAAGAGAAGAAAGATGGTAGAATAAAATGGCAGAGCCGACGCATGTTCCTGCCGGTGGGATTTGAGCAAACCGGTAGCGATACGAGTATAAGTTGTAGGAGGAGTTAGCGTGAAAATATACGAAGCAGAAACGAGAGACGGGCATCTGCTGGCGAGCCTTTTGGAAATCTGGGAGAACTCCGTCCGGGCTACGCACCTTTTTCTTTCCGATGCGGAAGCAAAAAAGATCAAGGAATATGTTCCGATGGCATTGGAGAACGTAAGCCATCTGATCATCGCCGTAAGCGAGAACGGGGAACTAGCCGCTTTTATGGGAATAGAGGAAAACAGGCTGGAAATGTTATTTATCTCGCCGGAAGAACGAGGGCATGGCATCGGCAGGCTGCTGTTAGAATACGGCATACAAAATTATGGAATCGCAGAAGTTACTGTCAACGAGCAGAACCCGCAGGCGATCGGATTTTATGAGCATCTGGGCTTTGAGACATATAAGCGGACGGATTTTGACGAGGAAGGCAACCCATATCCGCTTTTGTATATGAGATTAAAGTAGTGACGTTTTCAAGGAGAATTTATGATCATCGAGGATAAGAACATAGACGGCGGAAAAGGCTTTGATTGGGGAAAAGTATCATCGGAGTACGCAAAATACCGGGATATATATCCACAAGAATTTTACCAAAGGATTCTCAATCTGGGATTGTGCCGGGATGGACAGAAGGTCCTGGACCTTGGAACCGGGACGGGAGTTTTGCCGCGAAACCTGTATTCCTATGGCGCAAAATGGACAGGAACGGACATTTCCGGGGAGCAGATCCGGCAGGCAAAAAAGTTATCTGCCGGGATGGATATTGACTATTACGCGGTAGCAACAGAAGAAGTAAATTTTCCGGATCAAAACTTTGATGTTATCACAGCGTGTCAGTGCTTCTGGTATTTTGACCACGAGAACGTTATGCCAAACCTGTATCGGATGCTAAAACCGGGTGGAACGCTGCTGGTTTTGTACATGGGCTGGCTTCCCTTCGAGGATGAAATCGCAGGAAAAAGTGAGGAACTTGTTCTGAAATACAGTCCGAAATGGAGTGGAGCCGGCGATTTTATACATCCAATCGGGATACCGGAATGCTATGATTTGAAATTTGAGCTGGTTCGCCATGAGGAATATCCATTGAATGTGCATTTTTCCAGAGAGACGTGGAATGGACGCATGAAAGCCTGCCGCGGCGTGGGCGCGTCACTTTCCGAGGAAGAAGTACAGGCGTGGGAAGCCGAGCACTTAAAAATGCTTTCCGCAATCGCGCCAGAGGAGTTTGACATTAAACACTATGCTGCCTATGCCGAGCTGAAAGCTCGCAAATAAGTGTGACGATGAGCCAGCCGGCAAAGGAAAAGGCGAGCGTTAGCGGCAGGATCGCACATAATCCCTGAAAATAGGTATAATCCGGATGAAATTCCCGGATGATTACCCTTGCAGGGCTTTGGAAAAGATAGATATATAAGCTGATATGCCCTAAAAATTTGCTGAGCCTATTGTCAAAAAGACCTGATGTGGCAGCCTGCCTGCTTGCCGTAACAGATACTGTGAAGAACAGAAAAATCAAAATGATATATACACTTTGCTCTTCACCCTCATTCATCAGAAAAAGTATGATAAAATAACCTCCAAATTCTGCAATTGAAAGCAGAAATCGGGAGACAGCGGAAGGCTTTTTCCTTTTTATAGATTCGGAAAAACAGTATACCATACAGCCAAGGCATAATCCGATAATGGCACGCATCACGCCATGTGTCATAAAGATCTCATATTCCATAATGCCATTGTAGGATGTGGTGTTTGCAAGATACCCGCAGAAAAAGAATACGAGCAGCGGCGCAATCACCATCATAAACATATCCCCAAAACGCCGGAGCATCGGATAGAGGATCAGCATGGCAATCAGCATGGCGGAAATATACCACGTAATGCGGATGACAACCGTTCCGTCATAGCCGGCCATATACACCAAAAGGAGATCGGGAAGCATATCAAGATTTGTCAGAGCAAACCCTTTAAACCCTTCCTCATTAAGCAGATCCATCCCGGTAAAATTAAACCAATTGATCCATGCCACAAGAAAAGCAAGAAGATAGGGCGGCAGAATGGCTTTTACTTTGTGTAAGACAAAGCCAAGTGTCTCCCGGCCGAGGCTGGTATCCGCATGCTCCGCCTTTTTGGATGCCGAAATGCACATCAGATAGCCGGAGATAACGAAGAAGAATTCCACCGCATACATTCCCAGATAGAATGGATAGTCGTCCTGACCAAATGCCTCTCCGACATGGAAGATTAAAATGACCAGGCAGAATATAAATTTCCAGAAATCAATTGCTCCGTTGTAGTTGCTGTTTTTCAATCCGTTTGCTGTTTTCATAGGCGTGCCCTTATAAATAATTTACAATATGGATTATGAACCAAGTATAAGAATGCAGGTCTTGCTATGTGTATCCCAATCGGATAAACATTTATTGCAGTAATATGCAATCTGATAGCCATGTGCCCTTGTTGTTACCGAAAAATACCCATCTTTCATCTGAACGGTCCGGCCATCCAGAAATGTGATTTCCGTTCGATTGTAAAAATTCAGGTCACTTGGATCTGTCGGCACAAGGGGATTATGTTTTCCTGTATCTGTAAAATCCGCCTGTATCTCACTAAAATAATTTCTGAGGTTCGCCCAATCGGTAGCTACTCTTGACTTGTGGACATAGGAGGTAAACATCGGGGTAAGAACCCCGACAAGAACCGCCATGATTGCGATCACAACGATAAGCTCCACCAGAGAGAAGCCGCGATTGCTTGCGTGCATCGCTGCATCCTTTTTCTTCATATAAAAATATCTCATTGTACTTATTACCACCATTTCTCGAAAGTATATCTTTTAAGTAAACCCAACGGATTATAAAATACAGGGCATTGGATGTCAAATAAAATTTTTATTATCGGAAAGCCAAAGGGCGCTGCATGTGTCAAAGGGCGCTGTATGTGTCAAAGGGCGGTGCGTATGCCAAAGGGCGGTGCGTATGCCAAAGGGCGGTGCGTGTGCCAAAAGGAACGTCCCCACTTGAGATATTACACAAAATTCGATAAAATAGAAGAAAGGGGGTATAGAAACTATGAAACTAAACACAAAACAAACCATCAAAATTGGTTTTGCATTCTTGTCGATCTGCGCATTCTGGCAGATGTACAACAGTGTGATACCGCTGATCCTGACGAACACATTTCACATGAATGAGACGATCTCCGGCGCGATCATGGCGGCGGACAATGTGCTCGCACTGTTCCTGCTGCCGTTGTTTGGCGGATTGTCCGACAAATGCACCGCAAAGATGGGAAGGCGCAAGCCGTTCATCCTGTGCGGAACCGTTGCAGCAGTATTTCTGATGCTGCTGATCCCGTATCTGGATAATATGTTCTTTAAGACGGGATCGAATGTGTTCGAGGTGCTGTTTGTCGTGGCGCTCGGCTGCCTGCTGGTAGCGATGGGAACCTACCGCAGCCCGGCGGTTGCGCTGATGCCGGACGTGACACCGAAGCCGCTCCGGAGCAAGGGCAATGCGATCATCAACCTGATGGGGGCGTTAGGGGGAATCGCATATCTGGTCATCGCGAGTGTGCTGTATTCATCCAAGAGAACAGCCGGGATGGAGCATGTAGACTATATGCCGCTGTTTATGATCGTGGCAGGAATCATGATCGTAGCGCTGTGCATCGTGATGTTTGCGGTGGATGAGGCGAAGCTGTCCCTTGAAATGAAGGCTTATGAGGACGCACACCCGGAGGAAAATCTGGCAGAGACAGACAGCGCATCCGGCGAGGAGAAGCTCCCGGAGGACGTAAAACGAAGTCTTGCATTTCTGCTTGGCTCAATCGCGCTCTGGTTCATTGCATACAATGGCGTGGAGACCTGGTTTACAACCTACGCGAGCAAAATGTGGGGCATGAGCCTCGGCGGCGCATCCATGTGCCTTACAGTTGCAACGGGCGGCGCGATCCTATCTTACATACCGGTTGCACAGCTTGCCAGCAAGATCGGGCGCAGACGCACGATCCAATGCGGAGTGTTGCTGCTTGCGACCTGCTTTATCACCTCATTCGTGTATACAATGGTCTGCGACACGTTCCATGGCTGGTTAAATATCGTATTTTTCTGCATGGGGCTTGCGTGGGCAGCGATCAATGTCAACAGTCTGCCGATGGTACTTGAGATGTGCAAGGGCAGCGAGGTGGGAAAATTCACCGGGCTGTATTACACCTTCAGCATGACTGCGCAGATCATCACACCGATTCTGGCCGGATTTCTGTTAAAGCATGTGGGCTACCGCACGCTGTTTCCGTATGCAGCAGTATTCAGTTTTGCGGCATTCTGCACGATGCTCATGGTAAAGCACGGAGACAGCAAGATCGAGGCAAAACGCGGCTTGGAAGCGTATGATGTAGAGGACTGATAGCTTGAATTGACGTAACTGCTCACCATCTGAGCGGCTATGAATCGACATATAAAATGACTTCACAGGAGGACAATAACATGAGTTTTGAACAGTTTAAGAAAAAAGACGTTCCGCTCGTCTGGGCGCACAGAGGAGCAAGCGGATATGCACCGGAGAATACCATCGAGGCATTTCGCCTGGCAGTTGAGCAGGGAGCGGATGGAATCGAGCTGGATGTCCAGCTTACCAAGGATGACCAGATGGTAATTATTCACGACGAGTGGATTGACCGCACCAGCGATGGAAAGGGCTGGGTGAAGGACTACACGCTTGAAGAACTCCGGAAGTTTAACTTCAACAAAACCTGTCCTAAGTACGCACACGCGGACATTCCCACCCTGCGCGAGGTGTATGAGCTGATAAAGCCGACCAATCTTACCATTGATGTCGAACTTAAGACAGGAATCGTATTTTACCCGGAGCTTGAGCGCAAGGTAGTTGAACTCACAAAGGAAATGGGACTTGAGGATCGCGTGCTGTACTCTTCCTTCAACCATTACACCTGTGTGAAGCTGCATGAGTTAAACCCGGATTGCTATGTAGGTTTCCTATATGCAGATGGGCCGATCGATGTGGCTCCTTACGCGAAGAAGCACGGTGCAAACGCGCTTCACCCTGCACTTTACAATCTTCGGTTTCCGAACTTCATGCAGGATGCTGCCGCAAATGGCCTGGATGTAAATGCATGGACGGTCAATGAGAAAGAGCACATGGCGCTCGCCTGCAAGTTCGGTGTGAATGCGATCATCACCAACTACCCGGATGTGACAAAACAGGTCATCGCACAGGTATTCCATAAGTAAAAACAGTCACTTTGTAATTTGGGGCGCCCGTGTGGACACGCAAGAGCATCATCAGCTTCACACGGGCCGCATTCCTAAAACAAAATACAAAAGAGGTCAAAACAAGTGGATAATAACAAAGGATGGTGTACATTTCCGGATGACTCTTTCCTCGGGCAGATGGAGGAAAAAGTTGCACCTTTTCTGAAGGAGAAGCTGCACGAGGGAAACTGTACAGGCTGGGATGGCACCGGACTACACTATTATTATGCAAATAGGGAACACGCAAAAGGATCCATGGTAATCTGCCATGGATTCTGTGAGTTTTTCGGAAAATATCATGAGCTTGCGTATTATTTCTATGAGCAGGGCTACAGCTTTTATTTCCTGGAGCACCGGGGACACGGCTACAGTGAGCGCCAGGTCGGGGAATGGGATAAGGTCTATGTAAAGGACTACAGCGATTATGTGAAGGATTTAAAATGCTTTCTGGATCAGGTCGTACTGCCCGTGATGGCAGAAAAGGGAGAGGATAAGCAAAATCTGTTTCTCTATGCGCACTCCATGGGTGGAGCGATCGGAACCTTGTTTCTGGAGCAGTATCCGGATTATTTCACATGCGCCGTATTAAGCTCCCCGCTCATGGAATTAAACCTTGGAAAATATCCAAAGATTGTGGTAAATCTGCTGCTTTTACGTGCGAAGCTGTTTCGAATGGAAACGGACTATGTACCGGGACAGAAGGGCTTTGATGGAGTGCGGGTTTTTGCCGGCAGCAGTGCCATGTCGAAGCCGCGGTATGAGTATGCCTTCCGGATGCGGGAGCGCGATGTCCACAACCGGACATATGGCGGCTGCTACAGTTGGACGGGAGCTTCCATAAGAGCAACCAAAAAGCTGCAAAAAAATGCGGCAAAAGTTTCGATTCCGGTTCTGCTGTTTCAGGCAGGCAAGGATACGATGGTAAAGAAAAAGGGTCAGGATATCTTCTGCAAGCGGGCAAAAAATGTGCAGCGCGTATATTTTGAGGACGCGAAACATGAGCTCTTTAACGGAACAGCCGGGATCCGCGATGCCTATTATGAGAAGCTGTTTGCATTTTTGGATGCCAACAGAAAGAGATAGACACGAACAAGACAGTAAGGAAGAGAGCGGATTATGTCACGAACGATAGAGTATCAGATCAAAGAAGCGGCTGCGGGGCAGAAAATCAGCGGATTTTTAAAGGAAAAAGGTTATTCCGGGCAAAATCTTGTAAATCTGAAAAAGGATGCAGAGAGTATCCGGATAAATGGCGTTTATGTACATATGAACCGGCTGCTTGAAGTGGGTGATATCCTGTGTGTGACGATCCGGGAACAGGAATGCTCCGGGCAGATTCTACCGGCAGAACTTCCGGTGTCTGTTGTCTATGAAGATGAAGATCTGATGGTAATCAACAAACCGGCCGGGATGCCGATCCACCCATCCCGCAACAATCCCGGCAATTCGCTTGGCAATGCGTTGGAGTGGCTGTATCAAAAACGTGGCGAGCCCTTTGTATTCCGGTGCATAAACCGTTTAGACCGTGATACTTCCGGCCTTACGATTGTGGCAAAGCATATGGTAAGTGCCGCCATTTTGGGACAGATGGTCCGGAAAAAGGCAGAAGAGGGCGGCATTCACAGAGAGTATCTGGCAATTGTGGATGGAATATTGGAAAAAAAGGACGGGACGGTTTCGGCTCCGATCGCGCGCAAAGAGAGCCGTAGTCTGGAGCGGATCGTGGATTTTACCTGCGGGGAGCGTGCTGTCACACACTATCATGTTGTGGAGGAATACAAAAACGCAAGTCTTGTCTCACTTGTGCTGGAGACAGGGAGAACGCATCAGATCCGCGTACACATGAAGTATCTGGGGCATCCGCTGCTGGGCGATTTTTTGTATCATCCGGCGTATGCGGCAAACCAGATTGACCGTGTGGAGGGGGATGCCGGAAGCTGCATGCAAATGAAACCGGAGCATAACATCAGGCGCCAGGCGCTTCACGCCGGCCGCCTGATGTTCACGCATCCAATGACGGGAGAGGCGCTCTCCTTTACGGCACCGCTCCCGGATGATATGCAGGAACTTAGACGGAATCTGTATAACGAAGCAACAGCGGAATTATAGCAGATCCCTGTCGATAATCTGGAAATTTGCTCTGTGAATATAAAGCGCTTTTCCATCAATCATGAGTTTGGTAGTTTTTGGCAGATCTTCACACACTTCCCAATAGACATCATTGCCGGAATATGCGCAGATCGGAACGCCGAGCTGTGACTGGATTACCACGACGGTCGGTTTGCCGAAATAGTTTTTGTATGAATTGACAATTCCGGCGATCATCGTCCAGTCTTTGATCCCGTCAGATTCGGATTCGATATTGTCAATGCCCTCGAAATCGGCATCCGGCTGCAGGTCGTCCTGTGCAAAGATTACGGTCGAACCGCAATTTTCAATCTGACTGCCATCAATGGTAATGGTTACAACAGAAGACAGTGTGTCCACATAACCCCAGCCTCCGTCTTCACTATAGGAGCGCTCTTTTACCACATTTGAAGATAAACTGATATTCTCTCCCTGGACCGTCATAAAACGTTCCCCTGTATTGGAATAGAACATACAGTCATAGGTACAACCCTTGATAGAACCCTTGATTTCCTGAACACCACTGTTAAAGCCGGCCCAGCTGCATCCGGTAAGGCTAAAGATCATCATCATGCCAAGTAACAGGCAGCTGACATTTCGAAATCTCTTTTTCATTTGTATTTCCTCCTGATATTGTAATTGTTACGATTAATAAGATATGATATTTTTAAAATAAAATCAATTCATGGAAGTTAGAAAAGAAAGGGGACATGGCACCTATGATAACACTGCGGAAATTCAATGCATCAGATGAAGAGACAATATGTTCAAAGATGAACGTATCCGGTGATGCGGCAAAAACACTCATTTCGGAGTGGAGCACTACCCAGTATCAGGGGCGCTATTTTGAAATGTTTGCGATAGCAAGGGACGATACCGTGGTGGGAACAATTTCATTGTATGAGCTTTCACATTCCATTATTTCAATCGGGATTGAGGTTTTTGAAGAGTACCGGCAGCATGGCTACGCAAAGGAGGCGATGCGGCAGGCAATACAGCTTGCGCAGGCGAAAAAGTATCCGGTTGCGTTCCAGCAGGTCAGGGTCGATAACAAGGCGAGCATAAGGCTTCATGAGTCATTGGGCTTTGAAAAAGAAGATTCGGTCTACACGAACAAAAAAGGAAGGAACGTATATCTCTTTGTGAAGGCTATATAGTGATTGTTAATGACTTCTTCGGCTTTAGGGATTACACTGCATACCGGTTGTGCTATACTAAGCCCAGAGGCAGCGGATGCAGCAGTCATAAGCTGAGTAACGGACCAAAGGGCGCTCCATGTGTCAAAAGGAACGTCCCCAAAGGAGGAAAAAATGTGTGTAGCAATTCCAGGCAAGGTGCTGTCGATTGAGGACGGCAAAGCAGTAGTAGATTTTTCGGGAAACCAGGTAACTGCGTATATCGGGCTGGTAAAGGCGGAGGTAGGCGATTATGTGCTTGTCCATGCCGGCTGTGTGATCCAGACGATGAAGCAGAGTGAGGCAGAGGAGATCATCGATCTGATGAGTGGGTTAGAGGCATGACAATCGAAGAAATCAGCACATATCTAAATGAATATGACGGAAAACCGCTCCGGTTCATGGAAATATGCGGCAGCCATACGGCAGCGATCGCAAAATATGGCATCCGCGATATCCTGTCGCCGAAGATCGAGCTGATCAGCGGGCCGGGCTGCCCGGTGTGCGTGACGCCATCGGCATACATAGACAAATTGATCGCGCTTGCGAAAACGCCGGATACCTGCGTGGCATCCTTCGGGGATCTGCTGCGCGTTCCGGGAAGTGCACAGAGTCTGAGCGAGGCAAAAGGCGAGGGTGCCAATGTCGCGATGGTGTATTCACCGATGGACGTGATCGCGCTTGCGAAGGAGCACCCGCAGATGCATTACGTCTTTGCGGCGGTCGGCTTTGAGACAACTGCGCCTGTATATACGCTTTTGATCGAGGAGGCGCAGAAAAACGGCCTGAACAACATCCGTATCCTGACCGCGCTCAAGACCATGCCAAAAGCCGTTGACTGGCTGATCGCAAGCGGTGCAAAGATAGACGGCTTCCTCGCGCCGGGGCATGTGTGTGCGATAACCGGAAGCGAATATTTCAAGGGATTGGCAGAGAAATACGGGATACCGTTTGCGGTGTCCGGGTTTGCGGATACAGCGCTTCTGATCGCAATCTATGGGCTTGTCCGGATGGCGGCAAGCCATGAGGCTGGTGTCCGCAACTACTATCCATCGGTCGTGGAGACGGAGGGCAATGCTGTCGCGCTGCAAAAGCTCGCGAAGTATTTTACGCCGTGCGAAGCTACCTGGCGGGGAATGGGCGCCATAGCAGACTCGGGCTTGCGCCTGCGCGACGAATATCTGGAATTTGACGCGGGAAGCATGGGGCTTGACGAGGATCGGAAGAAAAACAAGGGCTGCCGCTGTGGCGAGATCTTAAAGGGAAATATGCGCCCGGTGGACTGCCCGCTTTTCGGGAAGGTCTGCTATCCGCAGAATCCGCAGGGCGCATGCATGGTTTCTTACGAAGGAAGCTGTTTTCAGGCATACGAGAACCGGTAGCTGCAAAAAAGTAACCGGCAGTCTGCCGGGCTGTTTTGCAGATTAAGATATGAGTTGGAGGGATATTATGGACAAGATAGTCATGGAGCACGGCAGTGGGGGCCGTGCCACAGGAGAATTGATTTCGGAAATATTTGAACAGGCATTTTCCAACGAAGTGCTCTCGCAGATGGAGGACGCAGCAGTCGTTCCGGGAAACGCGGCGATCGCGATGACCACAGACAGCTTTGTGGTAACACCGCTTGAATTTCCGGGAGGAGATATCGGGCGTCTGTGCATCTGCGGAACGGTAAACGACCTGCTCATGCGGGGCGCAACACCAAAGTATATCACCTGCGGATTTATATTGGAGGAGGGCGCAGACATCGCCCAGCTGAAAAAGATCGTCGCATCGATGGCGGCAACCGCAGAGGAAGCGGGCGTGATCGTTGTTGCGGGCGACACGAAGGTGATCGAGGGCGCCGGGGGCGTATACATCAACACGACAGGGGTCGGATTTGTCCCGGAAGGTGTGGATATAAAGGCGCGTAACAGCAGACCGGGCGATGTGATCATCGTATCCGGCAATGTCGGGGATCATCATGCCGCAATCTTGAGCCAGCGCATGGAGATAACCAATACGATCCAGAGCGACAACGCTCCGCTGGGAGAGATGGTGCAGGCGCTATTGTCCAATGGAATAAAAGCGCATGTTTTCCGCGATGTGACGAGAGGCGGGCTTGCCACTGTGTTAAAGGAGCTTGCAGTAAGCAGCGGCCTGCAGTTCGAGATCCGGGAGGAGGCGCTTCCTGTCGATGCGCAGGTGCGCGACTTCTGTGGACTGCTGGGACTTGACCCGCTTTACATGGGTAACGAAGGCAAAATGGTTGCGATTGTCGCAGCCGAAGATGCCGAGCGTGCAGTCGAGCTGATCCGTGCATCCCGGTACGGCGAAAATGCGGCCGCAATCGGAGAGGTAAAGGAAGCTGTGGCCGAGGCAGAAAAGGGGCGCCTGGTGCTTCGCACCCGCATCGGCGGAAAGCGGAACCTCGACATCTTGCAGGGCGAGGGACTGCCACGGATCTGCTAGCGGGAGTGCAGTACAACAAAATCGAGTGGACGGGACTTATTGAGGTACGAATATGAAGATAAAGAAAATATTTCCTTTCATATGTCTGATCCCTGCTATGGCAGGCTGTGCGCAAGCAGCGGAAAACAACATTACCGCAAAGACAGGCGACATTTCGTCCGGGATGCTCCGCAAAGAAGTCTTTGCACTTGTCTCCAGCGCCGAAAACTCAAGCATAGACTACGCTGAGCAATATACTTATATCGAGGATATTGGAGATGGCAGGGGCTATACTGCCGGGATCATTGGATTTACAACCGGTACGGGAGATCTGCTGGATGTCGTGGAGCGCTACACGGAATTAAAACCGGAAAACAATCTGAAAGAATATATTCCTGCTTTGAAGCAGGTGAATGGAACGGACTCTCACGATGGGCTTGGAGATGCCTTCGTGGAGGCGTGGGTGGACGCGGCACAGTCACAGGAGATGATTCAGGCGCAGAACGACATTTTGGATGAGCAGTACATGAGTGTTGCTCTCCGCTATGCGAAAGAGGATGGTTTGCGCCCATTGGGGCAGTACATCTATTATGATGCGCTGGTGGTGCACGGAAGCGGCGACAGCGAGGATTGCTTTGAAGCAATTCGAAATGCGGCATTGGAAAAAACGGCTGCGCCATCATCCGGAGGCGGAGAGAGCGCATTCCTTGCCGCATTTTTGGATGCCCGTGTCCCGGTTATGCAGATGGAAGCCGCACACGCGGACTTATCCAGATTGGACGCACAACGGAAATTCTTGAATGAACAGAACTTTGATCTTTCTTTGCCGCTGGAATGGACAATGTACGGCGACGCATTTACTTTGACCGCGGAACAAATCGAGAAGCTGCCTTAAAACATGAACGCTTCCTTTTTAAATGAGGGGAACAGGACAGCTTGCAGGTTAGGAGCATATAGACATATGAATAAGGCAGAAATTTATCAATATCTTATGCAACAGAATATTTCTTATGAGGTATGTGAGCACGAAGCGGTATTCAACATGGAAGAAGCGGAGGCTCTTGACCTGCCGTATCCGGAGTGTGATGCGAAAAACCTGTTTATCCGGGATGACAAGAAACAGAATTACTATCTGATTACTGTAAAGGGCGATAAACGGGTAAATCTTAAAGAATTTCGCAGACAGCACGGACTTAGGCCGCTTTCCTTTGCGTCACCGGAGGAGTTATTTTCTGTTATGGGGCTTACACCTGGAGCTGTCACGCCGCTTGGCATTCTGAATGACGCAGAGCACCGGGTGCATTTCTATCTGGATAAAAGTTTCATCGGAGGCAAAATCGGCATACATCCAAACGATAACACAGCGACAATCTGGATGCAGGCAGATGAATTGATGGAACTGATCCAAAAGCATGGAAACACAGCAGAATTTACAGAGATGTAGTGCCTGTGTTCGGATTTTGGGGAGCTGGTATGGGAAAAAGATTGAATTCAAACCACTTGAAACTTATTGCGATTATTGCAATGACGATAGATCATTTCACGGATCTGTTTTATCCGGGCTTTCCGGTAGAGGCACTGCCAATTGCTATGCATTTGATTGGACGCCTGACAGCGCCAATTATGTGGTTCTTTATAGCAGAAGGATATCATCATACCAGAAATATCGGAAAATACATACTACGATTGGGACTGTTTGCGTTCGTCTCCCATTTCGCATATTGTTTTGCATTCGGAATCAACATCATCCCGTTCAAGACAGGCTTATTCAATCAGACAAGCGTGATGTATCCGCTTTTTATTGCAGTAGTGGTCATGTGGCTTGACGATTTGAAAACAGAGAAGCTGAACAGCAAATTGAAAATGGTTATTATTTTCGTGCTGATCTGGAGCGCTTTTCCTGCGGACTGGAGCTGCATAGCGATATTTGCAATACTTCAGATCAATAAATATCGCGGCAACCTATCAAAACAGATGATTTCCATGATGGGATGGGTCGCGATTTACGCGATAGTATCATTCTTCTTCGTAAGCAAAGTGTATGGTGTTATTTGTCTTGGCGTCATTCTTGTCTATCCTTTTCTGCGTATGTATAACGGCGAACGCGGAAAGGAAAAATGGCTGAAATGGTTCTTTTATATTTATTATCCCGCGCATCTGATTATTCTGGGAATCCTGAGAATCTATATGTATGGAGCCGATGCCGGCCTTTTGAATTGAGTAAATTCCGGTTCATGCTCGGAAAGGAAAACTCTGGTTTGCAGAAGAGCTGGGCAAATTAGAAAATCGTTAAGGAAAGAATCGAAGGTGATGCAAACGAAAAAGCAGTATTGAGACTTTTCATTAACTGCCCTTTCGTTTGCATCAATTTCGATTTTTTCTGGTTGAACAAAGCGCGTCAACTCTATATGGACTTTTAATCC
>JBNMJQ010000024.1:0-30070 GCA_050873865.1 Agathobacter sp.
ACATGTATATCTTCTCTTTTAACATTCCCTTTTGGGAGAAAAGCGATTCTGCAAAAATTGGAGAAATTCTTTCAGCCGACTTGAGGGTGAATGGAGCCTGTCTTATAACGGCTTTGACACTCCAAGCCCGACTGCTATGTATCAGGCGGACCTGCGGTCGGACTTTCTAGTTTGTCTAAGCGGGTGACCTTACGAAGTTGATATTAGGAGCATGCGGCTCAAAACTTGCAATATATGTATTTTATAAATATACATTACGAGCTCAGACAGTCGCCGCATGCTCCCATTTCACTCGGTTCACCCGCAAAGACAAACACGAAAGTCCTCAAACGCATGTTCCGTCTGATGCATACAGCCGGGCAGGAGTGCTCAAACCTTTAGAAGACAGGATTAATATAAAAACCCTCAAGTCGGCTGAATTAGAATTTCACAATTTTTAGCAGTGCTTTTCCATCAAAAGCGGGATGTTAAAAGAGAAAAAAGCATTATCTAAATAAAAGGTGGTTCGCATTTGGTTTATGTATTGGTAGTTAGGGGAGCGGGAAAAATTCCGGCTTCCTTTTTTGGAATACGGTGTAGTAGGAGAATCCGGCAGCACGCAGGATGCCTGGAACCTTGGAAAAATCATAGGCAACATGCTCCGGCTTGTGAGCATCGGCACCGATGGTGATGATCTCACCTCCGAGTTCCCGGTAGCGCTTAAGGATCTTCTCGGTTGGATGAGGATGACCGAGTCCGTATTTAAAGCCGGCGGTATTGATCTCGATCCCCTTGCCGCGTTCGATAAGCTCACGGAGGATGGTATCAAGAATATCAGCGTAAGCCTCATAGGAATAGTTTTGATTTTTGTTTGGCCCGTAGCGGACAACATAGTCAAGGTGTCCATAAACATCGTAGTCTGCATCGGAGCGGATGTTGGACAGGATTGTCTCGAAATAGTGCCGGTAAGCGGATTCTTCCGTCCGGTTCTCGTAATATGCAGGATAGTAGATGTCCATGCAATCGACACAATGAGACGAACCAATGACAAAGTCGAACGGATAGGAGCGGGTAATGGCACGGTTCTGCTCTGTTACGTGGGTCTGCAGTCCAACTTCGATTCCCCAGAGAATCGGTAGCTGAGGGGCATATTTTTCGCGCAATGCCGTAATGTCGGTCCGATAGGAATCAACATCCAATGAGAAAAGTCCGGGCTCCTCGCGGTAATCCAGATCCAGATGATCTGTAAAACAGATACCATCAAGACCTTTATCAATAGCGGAACAGATCATAGATTCCGCAGCGGCATCACTGTCGCCGGAAAAACGGCAGTGCATGTGGGTATCCCAAAGCATATAAAATCTCCCTTCTGTAAAAAATAAAATCGGTTATATGCGTCCGGCTGTCATGCAACCGGATGAATATAGTGCGTGATGGTACTGATTACAACATCCATTTGCAGAGACCTGAATTTGTCATTCATTATAACCTTATAAAGTAAAAATAGGAAGTGCTTCAACTACAAAATGTGCCGTTTTTATTGCACGCGGCCGTTGGTGTGTGCTATAAAGAATTGGGGAGACAAACTTGCAATGATGAGAAAAAATGGGTTTAAGAAAAAACACAGCATAAGGGCTAAAAGAAGAAAACGGCAGTTGTGGCGCAGGACCGGTCTGGCAATTGCCGGAGTTGTCCTGCTGGCGGTCCTTATCTATGCAGGAAGCAGAGACAGGGCTGCTGTTGAGACAGTAAACGATCCGGCGGAGCTGCCTCAGGAGGAAACACAGCAGCAGGAGATACAACAGGAGACAGATACAGAACCAGATGGGGAATCAGAAACGACAGTGGACGCAGAGCCGGAACCGACAGGCAATCCTGTGGTAGTTATAGATGCCGGTCATGGAGGTAAGGATCAGGGGTGCGCCTACAGCAGTATTCTCGAAAAAGATATTAACTTAAATCTTGCCTTGCTTCTGCGGGAGGAACTGGAGGGAGAGGGGATTGAGACTGTAATGATCCGGGAGGATGATACTTTTGTATATCTGAACCGCAGGGTAGCGGCGGCGGAGAATGTAAAAGCGGATGTGTATGTGAGTATTCATGTAGATGCCTATCCGGGAGATCCTTCCATCCATGGAATCACCATTCACTATCAGGAGGGCGCAAGCGGCGGCAAAGCGCTCGCAGGGGATCTGTATGATGCATTGGAGCAATCCGGGATCACAAAGATACGTGATATCATGGCATCGGATCTATATGTTTTGCGGAATACCTCCATGCCGGCAGTGCTTGTGGAAGTAGGATTTCTCACCAACGCGGCAGACCGGGAAAATCTGCAATCGGAATCGTTTTCGAATGATCTGGTACAGTACCTTTCCGATGGAATTTTGCAATATCTGGAACAAAAAACACAAGCCTAGTGAAAAAATTAACAATCTTGAAGAAAAAGGGCTTGAACTTTCCGAAATTATTATGTAAAATAAAGAAAGCTTGGGAATACTGTTCCCATAATATATTTACAATTCTAGGAGGAATTAAAACATGGCAGTAAGAGTAGCTATCAACGGATTCGGTCGTATCGGCCGTCTTGCTTTCAGACAGATGTTCGGAGCAGAGGGATACGAAGTAGTAGCAATCAACGATTTAACAAGCCCAAAGATGCTTGCACACTTATTAAAGTATGATTCATCACAGGGTAAGTATGCATTAGCAGATACCGTATCTGCAGGCGAGGATTCTATCACTGTTAACGGACAGACCATTAAGATCTACGCTTTCCCAGATGCAAACAATTGCCCATGGGGTGAGTTAAATGTAGACGTTGTATTAGAGTGCTCTGGATTCTATACAAGCAAGGAGAAGGCTCAGGCTCATATCAATGCAGGAGCTCGTAAGGTTGTTATTTCTGCACCTGCAGGAAACGATCTTAAGACCATCGTTTACAATGTTAACCATACAACACTTACCGCAGAGGATCAGATCATTTCTGCAGCTTCTTGTACAACAAACTGCTTAGCACCAATGGCTAAGGCTCTTAACGATCTTGCTGGAATCAAGTCTGGTATCATGACAACTGTTCATGCATACACAGGAGATCAGATGATCCTTGACGGACCACAGAGAAAGGGTGACTTAAGAAGATCCCGTGCAGGTGCTGTTAACATCGTTCCTAACTCTACCGGAGCTGCAAAGGCAATCGGCCTTGTTATCCCAGAGCTGAAAGGAAAGCTTATCGGATCTGCTCAGCGTGTTCCTACCCCTACAGGATCTACCACAATCCTTGTAGCAACTGTTGAGAAGTCTGTAACAAAGGAAGAGATCAACGCAGCTATGAAGGCAGCTTCTACAGAGTCTTTCGGATACAACGAGGATGAGATCGTTTCTTCTGATATCGTAGGAAGCACCTATGGTTCAATCTTCGATGCAACCCAGACAATGGTTGGCGAGGATAACCTTGTACAGGTTGTTTCTTGGTATGATAACGAGAACAGCTACACCTCTCAGATGGTTCGTACAATCAAGTACTTCTCTGAGTTAGCTTAATTCTTTCATATTAAGATAACGCACAATAGCTTATATAGCGAGAGTGTTAATTAAGGGTCCGGTCCGGATGGACCGGGCCTTTTTTAAAACGTACCTTTAAAGCTGGTGGCTCCGGAGGGATGCGCAGCTTTCGGAATTACCACTTTAGAATATTTTCAAGGAGGACATAATTATGTCATTAAACAAGAAGTCCGTTGATGATATCAACGTAAAGGGCAAAAGAGTATTGGTAAGATGCGATTTCAACGTACCGCTTAAGGACGGCGTTATCACAGATGAGACACGTATCGTAGCAGCTCTTCCTACTATTCAGAAGTTATTAAACGACGGTGGCAAGGTTATCCTTTGCTCACACCTTGGAAAAGTAAAGAACGGACCAAACGAGGGCGAATCTTTAGCACCTGTTGCAGCTGCTCTTGAGAAGAAGCTTGGAAAGAAGGTTACTTTCGTAGCTGATTACAATGTAACCGGAGAGGCAGCTACCGCAGCTGTTGCAGCTATGAAAGAGGGAGATGTTGTTCTTCTTCAGAATACACGTTTCCGCGGAAAAGAGGAGACAAAGCCAACTGAGGCAGGAGATGCTTTCGCAAAAGAGCTTGCGGATCTTGCTGATGTTTATGTATGTGATGCATTTGGTTCTGCCCACAGAGCACATGCTTCTGTTGCAGGAGTAACAAAGTTCATCACTGAAAAGGGTGGCGAGAATGTTGTTGGATACTTAATGCAGAAGGAAATTGATTTCCTTGGAAATGCAGTTGAGAATCCGGTTCGTCCGTTCGTTGCAATCCTCGGTGGTGCTAAGGTTGCAGACAAGCTTGCTGTAATCGACAACCTTCTTGAGAAAGCAGATACCCTCATCATCGGTGGTGGTATGGCATATACCTTCTTAAAGGCTAAGGGATATGAAATCGGATTGTCTATGCTTGATGAGACAAAGATTGACTATTGCAAGGATATGATGGCAAAGGCAGAAAAGCTTGGCAAGAAGCTTCTTCTTCCGGTTGATGCCGTTACAATCAAGGAGTTCCCAAATCCGATCGATGCTCCGGTTGAGACTGTTACCGTTGATGCCGACAGCATTCCGGCAGACCGCGAGGGATGTGATATCGGACCTAAGAGCCGTGAACTTTTTGCAGAGGCAATTGCTTCCGCAAAGACTGTTGTATGGAATGGACCGATGGGTGTATTTGAGAATCCGACACTTGCAGCAGGAACACTTGCAGTTGCAGAAGCACTTGCTAACTCTGATGCTACAACTATTATCGGTGGTGGTGATTCCGCAGCAGCAGTTAACCAGATGGGGCTTGGCGATAAGATGAGCCACATTTCTACCGGTGGTGGAGCTTCCCTTGAATTCCTGGAGGGCAAGGTTCTTCCTGGTGTAGCAGCAGCAGATGATAAGTAATTTTTAGGAGATAAGAAAATGGCAAGAAGAAAAATCGTAGCCGGCAATTGGAAGATGAATATGACTCCAAGCCAGGCAGTAAAGTTAGTAGAAGAGTTAAAGCCACTCGTAGTTTCCGATGATGTAGATGTCGTATACTGCGTACCTGCAATCGATATCGTACCGGTTGTAGAGGCTGTTAAGGGAACCAACGTACAGGTTGGTGCTGAGAACATGTACTTTGAGGAGAAAGGTGCTTACACCGGAGAGATCTCTGCAGAGATGCTCGTTGATGCAGGGGTTAAATACGTTGTAATCGGACATTCCGAGAGACGTGACTACTTCAAAGAGGATGATGTTCTGTTAAATAAGAAGGTTAAGAAAGCAATCGAGGCTGGTCTTACACCAATTCTTTGCTGTGGAGAGACTCTTGAGCAGAGAGAGATGGGTGTTACCCTTGATTGGATCCGTCTTCAGATCAAGTCTGATCTTGCAGGCGTAGCAGCCAGCGATGTTGCAAATCTTGTAATCGCTTATGAGCCGATCTGGGCTATCGGAACCGGAAAGACTGCCACATCTGATCAGGCACAGGAAGTCTGCGGAGCAATCCGTGACTGCATCCGCGAGATGTATGATGATGCAACTGCAGAGTCAGTCCGTATCCAGTATGGCGGATCTGTTAATGCAGGAAATGCAGCTGAGCTTTTTGCCAAGGCTGACATTGACGGTGGATTGGTTGGCGGAGCAAGCTTAAAGGCTGACTTTGGCAAGATCGTCAACTACAAATAACAGGCTGTTTTTTAGAGATAGCATATAATATAACTGATAAAAGACCATTCTTTGGCATCTCACTTCAATGAGTGAAAAGAATGGTCTTTTATTTTGCTAAAATGATGCAATATATGCAAAAATATGTATAATAAGTGTATATACAAAGGATATTATGCAACAGATAATCAAAAATAGTCATTTAAAAGAACGAAAGTAATGTTGTGGGAAACCGGAAGGTAAACGTTATGAAGATACGGGCAGATGCAGAAAAAGGGATGGTTTACAGGGGCTTTGGCATGGTAAGTGCAAACAATTCGTCAAAGCTCTTGCTTGATTACAGGAGAGAACATGAACAAATCTATTGGGAGATCCTTTCACATATATTCGGTGAAGAGGGACTTGGAATCAGTCATCTTAAGATTGAAATGGGATCGGATATAAACTCTTCATCAGGGACAGAGCCGGCAACAATCCGTTATGAGGGGGAAGCAGCGGATGTGTCACGCGGAGCAGGATTTATTCTGTGCAAAGACGCAAAACAGATTAATCCGGACCTGACACTTGACATGCTGTGGTGGAGTGAACCAAGATGGGTATCGGATGCGGACGATTTATATGAAGCAAGGTATCAATGGTATAAAGAGAATCTCAACGCCGCATATCGGCAATATGGACTTGTTTTTGATTATGTAAGTGCCAACCAGAATGAGAGGGCAGTTGATGGGGAGTGGATAAAATATCTGGCGGACAGACTTAGGTGCGAGACGGATGCCTGTTTTGACTTCTCAAAGATTAAGATTGTGGCTGCAGATGAAGACTGTTCGTGGAGAATCGGAGATCACATGCTGGCGGATCAAAAGCTGTATGAGGCTGTGAACGTGATCGGGGCGCACTATACAAGCTTTTCTACGGATGCCATCAGGAGATTGTCCCAGGAGGGAAAGGAAATCTGGTTTAGTGAGGGCTGTCCTCCGCTCGGTGATGCAGAGGCTGCATACCGCATCAACGGAAGCGGAATCTGCGGTACAAATTTCGGCCTTGATATTGCAGACAGGATTATTGCGATGATGCCCTGCGGAGCAATGAACCTATATGAATTCCAGCCTGTCGTGAGTGCTTACTATGATGGTGCATGTTATGGCTATAAACAGCTGATCTGTGCCAATACGCCGTGGAGCGGAGCCTATAAACTCGATATGGGGTACTATATTGCACTTCATTTTTCAGCTTTTATAAAGAAGGGCTGGCGCTATGTGGAAGATGCCTGCTGCTTTGACGGAAAGCAGGGCGAGGACCCGCATACGGTTTGCAATGCGAAACACAGTTTTATCACGTTGGCAAGCCCCGATGGGACAGATTATTCGATTGTCGTTACAAATACATGTGAGCGGGAAGTTACATATGAGATTGATGTGCCAAAGCAGGTAAAGGAGAGTTACATATATACAACAATAAATCCAAAGAGTGTTTTAAAGAAGGAGAGGCTTGGAACGGCACACCGGTTAAATGTTACGGTGCGGCCGGATTCGATTGTTACGATATCATCTGTTAATAGAACTTTCAACGAAGCACCATGTGCCTCTGAAGACATTCTGCCTCTGCCATATGTGGACGATTTCGGGAGTGAGCCAAAATATACGACGGATCTGGGTGGGGCATTTGAATCAGATCACGGTAGACTGAAGCAGAAAATTACAGAGAAGCTGCGCGCAAAAGAATGGGGACATACGCCGGATCCAGTTACCTGTCTGGGGGATGATCACTGGTACAATTACGGTGCTTCGGTTGATGTCAATCTTGCAGATGAAGAAAATGCTTATGTGGGTGTCGGAATCCGTCATTCTATCGGTGCGGATGATAAGAGCGGCTATGTATTTTTGACATATGCGGACAAAAGATATGAGCTGTACCACAGGGATCAGGTTTTAGCGCAGGGACTCCTTTCAGATATTCCTGATAACATCGGGATCAGCGCCTGTGGGGATATTGTCTGTGCGAAGGCGGATGGAACGGTAATCGTTGAGATTGAAGATACCTTACCCAAAATCGCAGCCGGAAGGGCGGCTCTTTACAGTTCTTTCCATGAAAACAGTTTTCGTAACCTTCAGATATATCCTTTGGAATGCCCGTATGTAAGACGCGTGGATTGTACGGAATTACCCCATAGCGGGCAGATACAGTTTGAACTGATGAGCAGTTTCAAGAACCATTTGAGGACACAGATGAATATGAAACAGGGCAGTGCATTTGAATGGGAATTTTATGGGGAGGGATTCCTGCTCTGTGGGAAAAATGAAACAGAGGGCAGGCTGCAGATCTGTATAGACGGGGAATACAGGGAAACGGCAGTGACACCGGCAAGCTACTACAGAGAAGTTATATATTCGAAACATAATCTTTCGGATGGTTTACATAAGATAAAAGTAATTGCATTAAGGCCAGTTTCTATTGACTATATCGAGACGTGCATTTTATGATGAAAAACAGTATTTTGGGCACGATATGTGCATTTTTGACGGTTGCGCTCCTCTGGGGAGCATTGTGGATTGCAACTGAGCGGCTGGGAAAAACGGATAAGGATACTTTGACGGAAATAACCGATCAGGGATCGCAGAATGATGCTGCGGAGAACGCGGTCTCAAAACAGCAGCAAATGACAAGTGAATATGAAGAAAAGCCGGAGCACGCAGATCTGCAGGAAGAAATCCGTGCAATTCTTGATAACGGGACACAGAGTGTTTTTGCGGGCTATGCGGTAGACGAAGCATTTTTGCTGTGGGTGCAGGCAAAATACGGGGATGAGGCAATTTACAGTCTGGCAGAAGGTGTGACACAAAACGGGCAGTCCGAAAAACTGTGGTATGAGGTTACAGAAAGCTCTATCCATGTTCTGTGGATGGAATATTGCAGGGACACAGGGTTTAGCTCTTATCAGCTTAGGAATGTAAGATGGATGGACTGTGCGAGCGAAGATGTGATCACTATGGATTTTATCGGAGATATCAATTTCGGTGAGGAATGGGATACAATGCACGTACTTGATGAGCGTGGCGGAATGTTAAAAGAATGTATATCCGGGGAAATCCTTGAAGAATTGTCCTCCGCAGATATTGCAATGGCAAACAACGAATTTACGCTAAGCACCGAAGGTGCCGCAATAGAAGGAAAAAGCTATGTGTTCCGTGCGGATCCGCTTCGGGCGAAGTACTATAAGGCTATGGGAATCGATATTGTATCGCTTGCAAATAACCATACATGGGATTATGGCGAGGAGGCTCTTTTTGACACGATTGAGACGTTAAAACAGGAGGAAATCTCATATGTCGGTGCGGGAATGAATATCGGGGAGGCGAGTATAGTTCCATACTTTATTGCAAACGGACGCAAGATTGCAATTGTGTCAGCTACACAGATTGAGAGATACCGCATGTACACCCAGGAGGCCGGGAGCAATTCTGCCGGGGTATTAAAGACATTGGACCCATCGCTTTTCATAAGTATCATAGAGGAGGCAAAAGCCAAAAGTGATTATGTGATCGCATACGTTCATTGGGGGACGGAGGGAAATTTATATCCGGATGAGGATGAGAGGACTCTGGCAAAATTATTTACAGATGCCGGGGCAGATGCGGTCATCGGCGGACATGCGCATCGGCTGCAGGGAGCGAGCTTTATCGATGGGAAACCGGTTCTTTACAGTCTGGGCAATTTCTGGTTTTCAGATGGTGATCTTTATACGACAATCGCCCGTGTAACTATCCAAAAGGATGGGACACTTTCACTTTCGCTTATCCCGTGTGAACAGAAGGATCTGACGGTGTCCATGCTTACAGAGCAGGAACAAAGAGACTCGTTTTATGAGTATATTGCGGATCTGTCATCCGAAGTCGGAATTACACAGGATGGTATTGTGTATGATATGAGTAAGGAGCAGGATATGACAGAGCTGCCTTACCTTGCGTACCGGTCTGGGCAGAAGTACCGCAGGCACCATGGGGACGTTGATTTGCAGGGCAAGAGTATTGACATTGTAGGAAATGTAAAATAGAATATGGGGTAGTTTCAAACTACATTTCATATAAATTTTGAACGATCAGAAGCAGGATCGTACAGGAAGTGAGGATAAAAAATGAGTAAGAAACCAGTTGTTTTGATGGTGTTGGATGGTTATGGATTAAATGACCGCAAAGAGGGAAACGCGATTGCAATGGCAAACACTCCGGTAATGGACAAGCTGATGAAAGAATATCCGTTTGTTAAGGGTGCTGCATCAGGACTAGCAGTTGGTCTTCCGGACGGACAGATGGGTAACTCTGAGGTAGGACATATGAATATCGGTGCAGGACGTATCATATACCAGGATCTCACCCGAATCACCAAAGATATTGCAGATGGTACCTTCTTTGAAAACAAGGTGCTGCTTGAGGCGATGGAAAACTGCAAGAAGAATGATTCTGATCTTCATCTGTGGGGACTTCTCTCAGATGGTGGTGTGCACAGCCATATCACACATTTGTACGGTTTGCTTGAAATGGCAAAGAAAAACGGACTTTCCAAGGTGTACGTACATGCGTTCTTAGATGGACGTGACACACCTCCGGCTTCCGGCAAGGATTATATTGAGCAGCTTGAAAATAAGATGGCTGAGCTTGGTGTGGGAAAGATCGCTTCACTTTCCGGACGTTACTATGCTATGGACCGTGATAATAATTGGGATCGTGTACAGAAGGCATATGATTCTTTGACAAAGGGTGAAGGCGTTTTGGCAACGAGCGCGGTAAAGGCAATGGAGGACTCCTATGCTGCCAATGTGACGGATGAATTTGTACTTCCTACCGTTATCACTGACGAGGCAGGAAAGCCGCTTTCTGTTGTAAAAGAGAATGATTCTGTTATTTTCTTCAACTTCCGCCCGGACCGTGCAAGAGAGATTACCCGCGCGTTCTGTGATGATAAGTTTACCGGATTTGAGCGTCCGTTCATTCCGCTCTGCTATGTATGCTTTAAGGATTATGATGAGACTATTCCGAACAAGAAGATCGCATTTGCGAAGGAAGAGATTGTCAATACCTTCGGAGAGGTTCTTGCAAAGCACGGCAAGACACAGCTTCGTCTGGCAGAGACTGAGAAGTATGCACATGTTACATTCTTCTTTAACGGTGGCGTGGAAGAGCCGAATGTTGATGAGGCACGTCTGCTTGTCAACTCCCCAAAGGACGTTGCAACATACGACTTAAAGCCGGAGATGAGTGCTCCTGAAGTTGGAATGGATCTTGTAGAGGCTATCAAATCTGACAAATATGATGTGATCGTTATCAACTTCGCAAATCCGGACATGGTAGGACACACCGGAGTGATTCCGGCAGCAATTGCAGCAGTAGAGCGCATTGACAGCCTTGTTGGTGATGCTGTTGCAGCAGTAAAAGAGGTAGGAGGAGTTCTCTTTATCTGTGCTGACCATGGCAATGCAGAGAAGATGATTGATTATGAGACAGGTGAACCGCATACGGCACATACCACCAATCCGGTTCCGTTTATCCTGGTTAATGCAGATCCTTCATGGAAGCTCCGCGAGGGTGGATGTCTTGCTGACATTGCGCCGACCTTGCTTGAGATCATGGGAATTGAGCAGCCGAAGGAAATGACAGGAAAATCACTGATCGTTAAGTAAATATCATAAAACTTAAGAAAAGGGGATAAAAAATGTTTTGTAAAAATTGTGGAGCAAAGCTTGAAGAAGGAAGTGTGTTCTGTCCTATGTGCGGAACAAACAATGCACAGGATACGGAGGGTGCAGCGCAGAATACTGTACCGGCAGAACAGCAGCCACAGGAAAATACCACTGCACAGCAGCAGGAGAGTGCCACAGAAAATACTGTAGCAGAGAATGCCGCAGCAGATAACAACGCAGAATCTGTAAATGGTACCGTGCAGGACAATCCAAACCCTGCACCGGAGCAGCAGGAGGCTCCAAAGGCTGATGCGGGCTCAAAGGTTGCGGATTCCGTCAAGAAGTTTGGCGCGAAGAAGATTGGAATTATTGCTGCAGCGATTGTAGTTGTCATTATTCTGATTGCTGCATTTTCCGGTGGATCGTCCAAGGTGGTATCCATTGACAAGAAGTCAGCAACTTCTGTCGGAAACGGATATTTTATTGATGCAAACGGAAACACCAAGGAGTTTGATGATGTGTACAGTGTATACACAAGCTCAGATCTTTCTGTTATTCTTTACACGGATTACGACGGAGACCTCTATGTTGTAGATGACAAGTTAGGAACTGAGAAGATCGGTTCGGATGTAACTACTGTCCGCGTAGGTGTAACCGGAGAATATGTTGCCTACCTTGAAAATGAGGACGATGAATACTACAACCAGACACTGTATATCTACAATGTAAGCAAGAAAAAGAGCAACAAGATTGATACTGACGTAAGCGGAGATTACCTGACGATTTCCACAAACGGACAGAGCGTTGCATATGAGAAAGATTATGACAACGGCGAATTTGATACTTACGTTGCAGGTTATGCAAAGGATCCGGAAAAAATCGCTAAAACGGATGCACGGCCGGTTGCTGTCAGCGATAACGGTAAGAAGGCTTATTATATCGATCAGGACAGAACACTTTACTATTTTAACGGCAAGGATAAGTCAAAGGTCACATCCGATGTAGGATATACTTTCTGGGCTAATTCAGATTTGTCAGAGTTTTTGTTTGCAAAGGACGGCGATACCTATTTCTGTAAACCTGGCAAGGACGAAGAAAAGCTTGGCAAATCTGAGATCTACAGTGTAATTTATCCGCAGAACTGCTATGCAAGTTATATTGGAGACAGCACCGTAGCACTTTTAAATGACACCATCAAGGGTCAGGTTGTCTACTGTGGAGACGGAAGACTTTATTGGGTAAATAAGAAGGCAACGGAGATGGTTAAGATCGATTCCAGTGTCAGCAGTGTACTTATGTCAGATGATGGAGCTTCGATCGTATATGTGTCCAATGAGAAGGTATATAAGGTAAACAAGTTCAAGGAGGATATGGATCCGGAGCTTTTGTTTGACGAGGAGGATGTTTATTCTGTTGTTGCAAGCTCTGACCTTAAGAAGGTATACGCATTCTCTTATGATGAGCAGTCCTTATATTATATCAAGAACAGCAAGAAGGCAGTCACGATTAGTGACGAGGCTGAAAGTGTCGCATTTAACAATGTGGATGGCAAGGTATACTTTATTGCAGACGGGGAGCTTTATGAGGCAAAGACTTCCGACTCTTCCAAGAAGAAGGTAAGCATTGATGGAGATGCATATTCCGTATCTTCTTCTACCAAGGGAGTAATGGCTTTTGCAGAGGATGGAGGAGACTATACCTGCTATGCAATCGGCAAGAAGTTAGTTACCGTATACGAGGATTAATTTCATTAGGTAAAATAGAAAAAGTTCGGCGGTACGCCGGACTTTTTTCTATGGAATCGTTTCTTGATAGCAAACATATGATGTGATATAGTAGAAAAGGTTACACCAAAAAACCTTAACGGAGGAAGAAAAAATGGCAGGTCTAAAAGAGTCATTGACAAAGGGTATTACCACAATCAATATGAAAACAAGCAATTTCATGGAGGAGTCGAAGTATAAGACACATATTACAAGCCTCGAGAATGAAATCAATATGCTTGAGCAGAACCTTGGAAAGTCTATCTACGAGAAGTGGAAAGGTGGAGTGGACTATAAGGAAGGAATTGAGGAGGTTTTAAATACCATCCAGTCCAAATATGATTTGATTGAAGAGCAGAGACGTAATATCGAGAAGCTTCACGAAGAGGAAAAACAGATTTTGGGAAATCAGCAGGCTTCAAATACCGCTGCGAATGCAGCCACAGTATTTTGCTCAAAATGTGGTGCCCCAAATGATGCAAATTATAAATTCTGCTGCAAATGCGGCAATCCATTAAACTAAACATAAAAAGAGGGAATTATTATGGAAATGAGATTTGATCCGATGACAGGGCAGCCAATTCAGCAGCAGGACAGCCAGCCGCAGAATGGGGAGCCGGAGGTAAAGTTTGACCCGATGACAGGGCAGCCGATTCAGCAGCAGGACAGCCAGCCGCAGAATGGGGAGCCGGAGATAAAGTTTGATCCGATGACAGGACAGCCGGTTAATACTGCAAGAACAGTCAGCGCATACGATCCGATGACGGGACAGCCGATTTACGGAAATGTTGATACAACCCCGCTTCCGGTCAAGAAAGGAATGGCAAAGGGCGTTAAGATTGCAATTGCGGCTGTTGCTGCGGTTGCAGTGATAGGAACGACAGTCGGTGTAAGTGCAAAGAACGGTGCATTCCTGGGAAAAGAGGCAAAGGTTGGACTGGCGACAGTCAATACCTTCAAGGAACAACCGCAGATTTTGGAAGATATAAACATAAGTGACATCATTACCGGAAGCACCTATACGCTCGGCGGAGAGGTTTCTTACAATGGTCAGTCTGTAAAGGCAGAATACCGCAGTACGAAGAATGAAAAACAGCTTGCAGCATATCTAGATATTGCAGGGGCATCGGATCTTTCTGCCTTTGTAACACTTGACAAGGAGAAGCTTCAGGCAGCCTGCCCGGAACTTTTGGATCAGGCACTCACCTATTATTATACCGGTGAGAATGATGGCATGCTTATAGATATGCTGGATGACGATGAAGCAATCCAGCAGCTGAATGAACTGCTTAGCGCCGCTGCTACAGACAAAAAAACAACGGATGAAGCTGACAAGTATGTTAAGGAAATTGTGGCAGAACTGAAATCAATCAAATTTGAAAAAATTTCTGCCGAGAAATTTGAAGTAGATGGCAAGGACCGTAACTGCAAGGGTTATATGGCGACAATCACTCCGGATAACATCAATAACATCATTGATACATATATGGATTATATGGATGAGCTGGTGTCCGGTGAGCTTATGTCGATGACAGACTGGAGCAGCTTTAAGAGCGAAATGTCTGATCTGCAGAAGCAGATTGATCGTCTGGACGATATCGAAATTGAATTTTTCATCTATAAGAATAAGCTTGCATGTGTCCGCACCGAGATTGAGGGAGAGGATATGGAAGTCCTGTTTCTGGGTGGAGACTACCGCATGCAGAATGTCGAAGTAAACTATGATGGCACTACTTACTTTGAACTAAAAGGTGAGATGGACGGCTCTGAGGAGGACATCAAGCTTAAGGCGGCAGGACAGACAATTGCAAAGGTAAACTACGATACAAAATCCGGTGATTACAGCATAAGCGTTGAGGAAATCGGTACGATCAAAGGTAATATTGAACGTACCAGAAAAGGTGTTGCAGTTAATGTTACAAAGTTCTTTGGCTACGATGGAATCAAGTTCAGTGCATATGCAAATGACTCCGCGGAATTTGATGAAGTGGACGGGAAGGATATCTTTGACATTGGAAATGCCGATGAGAGTGATTGGAATGATCTTGCAGGCGAGATTGATGCCACCGTGCTTTACGAGCTGGAAGATGCATTGAATGATGTATTTTAATAAAAACGCATGATAAAGGAGACAGTGTGATGACAGAGTACAAGCCATTTAAAGAAGGAAAAGTAAGAGAGGTATACGATAACGGGGACAACCTGATCATGGTTGCAACAGATCGTATTTCCGCATTTGATGTTATTCTGAAGAATAAAGTGACGGATAAAGGTGCAATTCTGACACAGATGTCAAAGTTTTGGTTTGAATTCACGCAGGATGTTGTAGCAAATCATATGATTTCCGTAGATCCACAGGATATGCCGGAGTTCTTCCGTCAGGAGAAGTTCTGCGGAAACAGCATGATGGTAAAGAAGCTTAACATGATTCCGATTGAGTGTATCGTGCGCGGATACATTACCGGAAGCGGATGGGCGAGTTACAAGGAGAACGGAACGGTATGTGGAATTAAGCTCCCGGAGGGTCTTGTTGAGTCCGATAAGCTTCCTGAGCCAATCTACACTCCAAGTACAAAGGCAGAAATTGGTGATCACGATGAGAATATCTCCTTTGAGCGCAGCGTGGAAGTACTTGAGAAACATTTCCCGGGTAAGGGACAGGAATATGCCGAGAAGATCCGCGATTACACAATCGCGCTTTACAAGAAGTGCGCAGAGTATGCACTGTCAAAGGGAATTATTATTGCTGATACCAAGTTTGAGTTCGGATTGGATGAGGACGGCAATGTCGTCCTTGGCGATGAAATGCTTACTCCGGACAGCTCACGCTTCTGGCCGGTAGAAGGCTACAAGCCGGGGCAGAGCCAGCCGTCCTTTGACAAGCAGTTCGTAAGAGACTGGTTGAAAGCCAACCCGGATAGTGATTACCTGCTTCCGGATGATGTCATCGCAAAGACTGTTGACAAGTACAAAGAAGCATATGCTCTTTTGACCGGAAAAGAATTTACACGATAAAAGGTATTTCTTTGACTAAGGGGATTAGCGCGAAAACGCATAGAAACGTCAAAGGAGAGAAGCATGAAGCAGGATGCAGTATTTGATAGCTATATAGAAGAGGATGCTCTGCATGAAGAGTGCGGAGTATTTGGAATGTATGATTTTGATGGTGGAAATGTCGCATCGACCATATATTATGGTCTTTTTGCGTTGCAGCACCGGGGACAGGAAAGCTGCGGCATTGCGGTAAGTGACACAAACGGACCGAGAGGCAATATGCTTTCCCATAAAGGAATGGGGCTTGTAAATGAGGTATTTACGCCGGAAAACCTTGAGGCGATGAAGGGTGACATCGGTGTAGGACATGTCCGTTATTCAACGGCAGGTTCTTCTACCCGTGAGAATGCCCAGCCGCTTGTTCTCAATTATGTAAAGGGAACACTTGCCATGGCCCACAACGGGAATCTGATCAATGCAAATGAGCTTCGCCGTGAACTTGAATACACGGGTGCAATTTTTCAGACAACAATTGATTCGGAGGTCATCGCATATCATATCGCGCGTGAACGATTAAATTCAAAGACCGCAGAAGAAGCAGTCCGGCGTGCCTGCATGAAGCTAAAGGGGGCATATGCACTTGTGGTTGCAAGCCCGAGAAAGCTGATTGCTGCAAGAGATCCGTTTGGCTTTAAGCCGCTTTGCATCGGCAGGCGTGACAATTCCTACATTGTGACCTCAGAGACCTGTGCGCTTGACACCATAGGGGCTACCTTTGTCCGGGACGTGCTTCCGGGAGAGGTTGTTGCAATTACCCCGGATGGAATTGAATCAGACATGTCCATGGCAATCCCGAAGGAAAAGCAGGCAAGATGTATTTTCGAGTATATCTATTTTGCAAGGCCGGACAGCCATTTCGATGGGGAAAGTGTGTATGCAAGCCGTATAAAAGCGGGACGGTTTCTTGCCATTGATTCACCGGTTGAGGCAGATATTGTAACAGGGGTCCCGGAATCCGGTAATGCTGCGGCACTTGGATATTCGCTGGAGTCGGGCATCCCATACGGAACAGCTTTTGTCAAAAACGGCTATGTGGGAAGAACATTTATCAAGCCGAAGCAGTCAAGCAGGGAATCGAGTGTGCAGATTAAGCTGAATGTGTTGAAGGAGGCAGTAGCCGGAAAACGTGTCATCATGATTGATGATTCCATTGTCCGGGGAACGACTTCGGATCGTATTGTACGTATGCTAAGGGATGCAGGGGCAACAGAAGTACATGTGCGCATCAGCTCACCGCCGTTTTTGTGGCCGTGCTATTTTGGTACAGATATTCCTGCGAGAGAACAGTTGATTGCGTATAATCGCAGTATAGAAGAAATCCGGCAGATCATCGGAGCGGATTCTCTGGGATATCTTGCAATTGACCGCTTGCCGGAGATGGTAGACGGACTGCCTATCTGCAAAGGCTGCTTTACCGGCAATTATCCGATGGAACCACCGCAAGAAGACATCAGGGGAGAATACTTTGACAAGGAAATCGACCTGGAACGACGCATCATCAATCGCTGATAAGGAGAGAATGAAATGAGTACAGATTGTTACAGCAGCCCGCTTTCTGAGCGCTATGCAAGCAAGGAGATGCAGTATATTTTTTCTGCAGATATGAAATTTTCAACGTGGAGAAAGCTCTGGATTGCTCTGGCAGAGACCGAGATGGAACTTGGACTTTCAGAAAACGGCAAACCGGTCATCACACAGGATATGGTTGACGAGCTGAAGGCTCATGTAAATGACATTAATTATGACGTTGCAAAAGAGCGTGAAAAGCTGGTGCGCCATGACGTAATGAGCCACGTGTATGCATATGGACAGCAGTGTCCGAAAGCAGCAGGAATCATTCATCTTGGGGCGACATCCTGCTATGTGGGCGACAATACAGATATCATTGTCATGCGCGAAGCTCTTAAGCTGGTCCACAAAAAGCTGGTAAATGTTATCGCAGAGCTTGCCGCTTTCGCAGAGAAATATAAGGATCTTCCAACATTGGCATTTACCCATTTCCAGCCGGCGCAGCCGACCACAGTCGGAAAGCGTGCAACACTGTGGCTGAATGAGTTTATGATGGATCTGGAGGATCTTGAGTATGTGGCAGGCAGCTTAAAGCTTCTTGGCTCAAAGGGAACAACCGGAACACAGGCAAGCTTTCTGGAACTGTTTGACGGAGACAATGAGACAATCGACAAGATTGATCCGATGATCGCAAAGAAGATGGGATTTGAGGCCTGCTATCCGGTGTCAGGACAGACCTATTCCAGAAAGGTTGATACGCGCGTTGCAAATGTACTTGCGGGAATCGCAGCGAGTGCACACAAGATGTCAAACGACATCCGCCTGTTACAGCACTTAAAGCAGGTGGAAGAACCATTTGAAAAAAATCAGATTGGTTCCTCTGCAATGGCATACAAGAGAAATCCGATGCGCAGTGAGCGTATTGCATCTCTTTCCAGATATGTTATGATCGATGCATTAAATCCGGCAATCACATCAGCAACACAGTGGTTTGAACGAACATTGGATGATTCGGCAAACAAGCGCCTTTCCATTCCGGAAGGATTCCTGGCAATCGATGGTATCTTAGACCTGTGCCTGAATGTCGTAGACGGGCTGGTGGTTTATCCGAAGGTAATCCGCAAGCAGTTCATGAGTGAGATTCCGTTCATGGCAACCGAGAACATCATGATGGATGCGGTTAAGAATGGCGGCAATCGCCAGGAGCTGCATGAGAAGATCCGCCAGCTTTCCATGGAAGCAGGCAAGACGGTAAAGGAAGAAGGCAAGGACAATAACCTTGTGGATCTGATTGCAGCAGATGCTTCTTTCGGTCTGACCAAGGAGCAGATCGAGGAGACATTAAAGCCGGAGCTTTACGTGGGACGTGCTCCGCGTCAGGTGGAAGTATACCTGAGGGATGTTGTTTCCCCGGTTCTTACGGCAAACAAAGAGGAACTTGGCGTAAAAGCGGAAATCAACGTATAAAAATCGCATAAAGAAAGGCCTCCCGGGATATTCTAACAGAAAACAAAGGGAGGTCTTTTTATGTCTTTATATATGAAAATCATTGACATACACGGAAGAGAAATCTTGGATTCAAGAGGAAATCCGACGGTCGAGGTGGAAGTGACCGCGGAGACGGAGACAACAGGAAAGAAGTATACCGGAAGGGAATCTGTGCCATCCGGAGCGAGCACCGGACAGTTTGAGGCAATTGAACTCCGTGACGGGGACAAAAAATATTTCGGTCTTGGCGTGCAGAAGGTCGTTGCGCACATTAACAGCAGAATCAGAAATGAGATCATCGGGATGAACGTACTTGATCAGGTCGCAATCGACCGCAGGCTGATCGAACTTGACGGAACCGACAATAAGGGAAATCTCGGGGCAAACGCATTGCTTGGTGTGTCACTTGCGTGTGCCAAATGTGCGGCAGAAGCAATGCAGCTTCCTTTGCACCGCTATATCGGAGGCATAAATGCGAAAATTCTTCCGCGTCCGATGATGAATGTGATCAATGGCGGAGTACATGCCAAAAACAAGCTGGATTTTCAGGAGTTTATGATCGTGCCTAAGGCAGACAGCTTTTGTGATGCACTGCGCATGGGGGCAGAAATCTATCATTTTCTGAAAAAGATTCTGGAGGAAGACCACATGCTTACAGCGGTTGGGGATGAAGGCGGCTTCGCCCCGGACCTTGCAACTGCAAAGGAGGTGTTTGCGTATCTTGCAAAGGCAGTGGACAAGGCGGGCTACCGGCTTGGAGAGGACGTTGTCTTTGCAATGGATGCTGCATCAAGCGAGCTATATGACGAGGGAAGAGATGTTTATGTTTTTCCAGGAGAAGGTGTCAGCAGAAGTACGGAAGAGATGATCAGTCTGTATGAGGAATTGGTGTATAATTATCCGCTTGTTTCCATTGAGGACGGATTGCAGGAGAATGATTGGGAGGGATGGCAGGAGTTGACAAAGCGGCTTGGCGACAAGGTGATGCTTGTTGGGGACGATCTATTTGTCACGAATACAAAGCGCATCCGGTGCGGTATTGACCTTAAAGTGGCAAATGCAGTGCTGGTCAAGGTTAACCAGATCGGGACACTTACCGAGGCGATGGATGCAATCTCCATGTGCCAGATGGCAGGGTATAAAGCTGTAATTTCCCACCGCTCCGGGGAGACGGAGGACAGCTTTATCGCAAACCTTGCAGTGGCAGTCAATGCCGGCTGGATCAAATGTGGCGCACCGTGCCGGGCAGAGCGTACCGCGAAGTACAACGAGCTGCTGCGCATCGAAGAAAGCATTGCAAAATCGTAAACTTCCGCTATAATTGTGATAAAAAGGGTATATCCGGGAAATGGGTATAGATAGCACAAAGGAGGAAGCAGTATGAAGAAGTTTATGGCGGAGTTTAAGAAGTTTATCAGCCGCGGCAATGTGATGGATATGGCAGTTGGTATTATTATCGGCGGGGCGTTTACGAGCATCGTAAATTCATTGGTCAACGATATCATTAATCCGATCCTCGGAATTTTTGGAGGAATGAACTTTGACCAGCTTGCAGTAGCAATTCCAGCGCTTGGAGGCGGTGAGGTAACGCTGACCTACGGCAATTTTATTACAGCAGTCATCAACTTTTTGATTATGGCGTTTATTGTATTCTCCATTATCAAGGCAATCAATGCGGCAAGCGCACGTTTCGAAAAGAAGGAGGAGCCAAAGGCACCAACAGAAAAGGAATGTCCGTATTGCAAGACAAAGATCGCTGTGGCAGCAACGAGATGCCCGAACTGTACTTCAATGTTATAGTGAAAAAGGGCTTGAAAAGGCATTTGGGATATGCTATACTATTTTAAATTATTGAGCTTACAATAGGAGGTGTGAATCGTGGCAGTTTTAAAGACGATTTTAACAATAATCTTTATTATTATCAGCGTAGTGATTACAGTAGTTATCCTGATGCAGGAAGGCAAGTCCGCAGGACTTGGAGCAATCAGCGGAGCCGCAGATACTTACTGGGGCAAGAACAAGGGACGTTCAATGGAAGGCATTCTTGTAAAGCTTACCAAGATCGCCGTTATCCTGTTCTTAGTAATAGCAGTATTGCTTAATATGGGTATTTGGTAGAATCCACAAAAGACTGTCGATTGCTCGGCAGTCTTTTTTTCTGTGTGAAGTGACTCTTTAAGATGGAACGTCACGATGGCTTCTTAGGTTATAGGAGAAGATATGAGCGAACTGGAACAATATGAGGTAAGAAAGAAAAAAGTATATGATTTTATCTGCTCGGATGTCTATGTGCCGATGAAGATCAAAGAGCTTGCGATCATGCTCGCGGTAAAGCATGAGGACAGACCGCAGCTGGAGCGTATCCTTTTAGAACTGCAGCAGGAGGGCAGGATCGTCTTATCCAAGCGGGGCAAGTACACAAAGGGCGAGGAAAAGCGTCTGGTCGGCACCTTTACAGCGCATCCGAAGGGCTTTGGCTTTGTCACGATCCCGGATGAGAGCGAGGACATTTTCATTCCGGAAACCAAGGTAAACGGTGCGATGCACATGGACACAGTCGAGGTCACAGTCTCTCCGGCGGCAACCGGAAGGCGGCGTGAGGGAACGGTCGTAAAGATCATAGAGCGCGGCATGAAACAGGTGGTCTGCACCTACGAGCAGAGTAAGACCTTTGGATTTGGTGTGCCGGACAACACGAAGTTTGCCAAGGATATTTTTATTCCGCAGGAGCGCTCAAAGGGCGCAGTAAGCGGACATAAGGTTGTGGTGGAGATCACAAACTACGGTGCCAACGGCAAGAACCCGGAGGGCAAGGTGGTCGAGATCTTAGGGCATATCAATGATCCGGGTGTGGATATTTTGTCCATCGTGAGGGCATACGGGCTTCCGGTCGAGTTCTCCGAGAAGATCATGCATCAGGTGGAGAATGTTGCGCATGAGGTAAGCAGCGCTGATATGGCGGGGCGCAAGGACCTGCGCGAATGGCAGATGGTGACGATCGATGGGGAGGATGCCAAGGATCTTGACGATGCGGTTTCCCTTACGATGGATGGCGACAATTATGTGCTTGGCGTACACATTGCCGATGTGACGAACTATGTGCAGGAGCATAGCGCATTGGATGTGGAGGCGTTAAAGCGTGGCACGTCCGTGTATCTGGTAGACCGTGTGATCCCGATGCTGCCACATGCACTTTCCAATGGTATCTGCTCTTTGAATGCGGGGGAGAACCGGCTGGCTCTAAGCTGTATCATGACCATAAATCCCAAAGGGGAGGTCATCGACCATGAGATCGCGGAGACGGTCATCTGCGTGGATCGCAGGATGTCTTATACCAATGTGAAGAAGATCCTTGCAGACCATGATGCGGCGACAACCGCAGAATATGAGGAGCTGGTTCCGATGTTTTTACGCATGGAGACACTTTCCACCATTTTGCGGAAAAAGCGCATGAAGCGTGGTGCGATCGACTTTGATTTCCCGGAGACGAAAGTGATTCTGGATGAGCAGGGTGTTCCGGTTGCAATCAAGCCTTACGAGCGCAACGTTGCAACGAAGATCATCGAGGACTTTATGCTGATCGCCAACGAGACGGTTGCACAGGATTACTTCTGGCAGGACGCACCGTTTTTGTACCGGACACATGAGAAGCCGGACAGTGAGAAAATCCACAAGCTCTCCACATTTATCAATAACTTTGGGTATTCCATTCATATCGGAAGTGATGAGGTACACCCGAAGGAGCTGCAGAAGCTGCTGGAAAAGATCGAGGGAACCGATCAGGAGGGGCTGATCAGCCGACTGACATTGCGCTCCATGAAGCAGGCTCGCTATTCGCCAATCTGTTCGGGACACTTTGGACTTGCTGCCAACTATTATTGCCATTTTACTTCGCCAATCCGCCGCTATCCGGATCTGCAGATCCACAGGATCATCAAGGAAAATCTGCGCGGGCGTTTCAATGAGGCACGCAGAACACATTATGAGGCAATCCTGCCGGAGGTGGCAAAGCATACCAGCGAGATGGAGCGGCGTGCCGACGAGGCGGAGCGAGAGACCATCAAGCAGAAGAAGGTTGAATACATGGAGGGGCATATCGGGGAGGTATTTTCCGGTGTGATCTCCGGCGTGACCGAATGGGGATTTTTCGTGGAACTGGCAAACACGGTGGAAGGACTTGTGCGTGTCACCTCACTTACGGATGATTTCTATGAGTATTACGAGGATTCCTATGAGCTGGTCGGTCAGGCAACCAACCGGCGGTACAAGCTCGGACAGCGCATCCGCGTGCGGGTAGAGCAGGCAGACCGGCTGATGCGGACGATTGATTTCTCAATCGCAGCAGAGGGGGATACAGATGAAGAAAGCACTGATATACCGGTGGAAAGCATATAATCAGAGAGATGTGGAAGAGGCACTGCAGAATGCCGGGATCGAGCTGGCGTTCTTTGATCTTGCCTATAAGAGCATGGACGAGGACGATGCATTTGAGGAAAAGGTCATCCGGTTTCTGCGGGAGGATGCGTTTGATTTTGTCTTTTCAATCAACTATTTTACGATCCTCTCCAATGCCTGCGAGCGCGCGGGCGTGCCGTACATCTCATGGCTGTGTGACAGCAGGTTGCTTACGATGCATAACAATTCCGTGTTCAACGCCTGCAACCGCATTTTCGTGTTTGACCGTGTGGATTATGCAGAGTTCAGGCGGCTGGGCGCGAAAGTGTTCTATCTGCCGCTGGCTGCGAATGCTGCCCGCATGGATCGCGTGAGAAGCACGGAGATATCAGGTGCTGCAGAGATCTCGTTTGTGGGGAGCATGTATGCCGGGAAGAATGAATATGATAAATGTAAGGGCGAACTGACACCGTATCTGCAGGGCTATTTTGACGCGGCACTGCGCGCCCAGACCGATGTGTATGGGGAGGATGTCATCGGGGAACTTCTGACGGATGATATCGTACTTAAGCTTGGAAAGTGCCTTTCCTTTGAAAAGGCAAAGGAGTCTTTTTCCTCGCTGCCGCTTGCGTTTGCGGTCACACATCTTGGCTTTAAGCTTGCAAATATCGAGCGGACGAAGCTGTTGACACTGTTGTCCGAGCATTTTCCGGTTGCGTTATATAGTGATGCACCATTGCCGGATGCCGCCGGGATTGATTACCGGGGAACCGTGGATTACTGGACGCAGATGCCGAAGGTATTTTACAACAGCAGGATCAACCTGAATGTCACGATGCGAAATATCCGCACCGGACTTCCACTTCGGATGTTTGACATCATGGGCTGTGAGGGCTTTCTTCTGACCAACTATCAGGCGGAGATCGCATCACTTTTTGAGCCGGGCAGGGATCTGGTCGTCTATGAGAGCTTTGACGACTGCCTGAAAAAGGCCGGATATTATTTAGAGCATGAGGATGAACGCCGCACGATCGCAGAGAATGGATACCGCAAGATATGTGCGCACCACACCTACGATCACCGGATCGCAGAGATGTTTGAAATCCTAAAGAAAAAAAACTGCCAGATATAAAAATTTGAGAAAATTAACCAGCGGTTTATTGATTTTTTCAGTGGAATCGGATATGCTATACAGGCAAACCGATGGGAAGGGGGATGCCGGAATGGCAAAGGAAACAAAAAAACTGATTGCCAACAACAAAAAGGTCTATCATGACTACTTTTTGGAGGAGACCTACGAAGCCGGTATCGCACTTGCCGGAACAGAGGTCAAAAGCCTTCGGATGGGAAAGGGCAGTATCAAGGAGGCATTTATCCATATCGAGAATGGGGAAGTGATCCTTTACGGTATGCACATCAGCCCATACGAGAAGGGCAATATCTTTAACAAAGATCCGCTGCGTCCGAAGAAGCTTCTGATGCACAAGAAAGAGATCCAGAAGATGATCGGAAAAATCGCACAAAAGGGTTACACGATCGTCCCGGTTGAGGTATACTTTAAGGGAAGCCTCGTCAAGGTTGAGGTGGCGCTCGCACGAGGCAAGAAGCTCTATGACAAGCGTGCCGATATCGCAAAGAAGGATATAAAGCGCGAGGCGGAGCGTGATTTCAAGGTTCGCAACCTTGGGTAATTTTAAATGCAGTCCACCGATAGGTGGTGCAGATATATAAGGGCTAGTAATGGTTTCGACAGGGACCATGCAGCTGGAGAAGCGAGTCGTATGGTAATGCGTTAAATGGCCAAATTAAAATTAAACGCTAACGAAAATTTAGCATACGCTGCCTAGTTGCAGCAGTCTGACCTAGGGCACTCACACCTTAGGACCCAGGCTTCGACTTTGTGAGAAACGACATCGGCAAAGCTTTGAGCCGGTGGGCGTAACATGAAGCTACTAAAACCGCAAGGGTGTTTGTCCCCGTGCGGCGGAGGGAATGTCAAATGACAAACTACGCTCGTAGAAGGACAGGGAATTGGTTTTTGGACACGGGTTCGACTCCCGTCTAGTCCACTCTGAAAACCGCTTAAATAGGGCGTTTGAGCGGTTTGAATTTTAAAAGGTACTCAAAAAGGTACTCAAAGCAATCCGAAAATGCAAGAAGGGAGATTCTTGCGTATACCTATAAGTAAGATATAAAGGAGAGAGTATCATGACGGCATTAAGGCAAAGTGCAATTATGGAATTAGAAAAAATACCAGAAGACAAGTTAAGCTTTGTGATTCAGATAATGCAAGGCGTAAATGGATTATATGCTGATGCCGATACGGAAAAGAAAAATGCATTTGCAAAGCTTGAGCAAATACGCAAAAAAGGAACCATTGCAGATGAAGATGCAGAGCTAGCTTCTTATAGGAAAAATAAATATGACAGGTAGAATTCTTATTGATACAAATGTACTGCTGGATTATCTTTTAGAGAGAGAGCCTTTTTTGAGGATGCAAAGAATGTTATTTTGGCGTGCGCAAATGGAGAGATATTATCAAGCCTATGCAAGATTTTTGACGTGGAAGGTATAGATAAGGCGAAAATACTATCCGGCCTTGCAAACGAGGATTTCTCAGATTTTGAGGATTGTCTTCAAATGGAATGCGCAAAGAACTATGGCGCAGAATATATCGTGACAAGAAATGTATCAGATTATAAAAATTCAGAGATAAAGGCAATATTACCATGTGAATATTTAAGCTACTAAGATAAGGACACTGGCAGGGGCACTGCAAGTGTCCCTTTCATTTCGGAGAAAAAGAATGACAGAAGAAAAGCAGTTTCATTATTGCTATGTGCTCCGTTGCAGGGATGGCTCCTTGTACACGGGCTATACCACGGATGTAGAGCGGAGAGTGTGGGAGCATAACAACAGCGATAAGGGCGCAAAATACACAAAAAGCCGGCGACCATGCACGCTGGTACACAGCGAAGCGTTTGACAGCAAAAGCGAGGCGATGAAGCGTGAGGCGGAAATCAAAAAGCTGTCAAAGGCACAGAAGGAAAAATTGATTACATCGGGCAGCAGATGATTTTAAATAATTATAAGAAGTAGAGGACGAAAAACATGATGGACAAAGCATTACTAGACAAATATGACAGATTAAAGGATTATCTTGCATCCTTTGGAAGTGTGGCGGTAGCCTTTTCAAGCGGCGTGGATTCCACCTTTTTATTGTATGCGGCGAAGGAGGCGCTTGGAGATCACGCGATCGCGGTGACGGCATCCTCCTGCTCATTTCCGGAGAGAGAGCTGAAAGAGGCAAAGGAATACTGCCAGAAGATGGGGATCAGGCACTTTGTCATCAAGTCGGAGGAGCTTGAGATAGAGGGCTTTTCCCACAATCCGAAGAACCGGTGCTATCTGTGCAAGCATGAGCTTTTTGAAAAGATCGGAGCGCTTGCAAAGGAGCAGGGCATCAATGAGATCGCGGAGGGATCGAATCTGGATGACAACGGAGATTACAGACCGGGATTGCAGGCGGTAGCGGAGCTTGGCGTCAAGAGTCCGCTCCGGCATATCGGATTTACCAAACAGGAGATTCGGGAGCTTTCCCAGTATTTCAATATCCCGACATGGAACAAGCAGTCCTTTGCCTGCCTGTCCAGCAGATTTCCTTACGGGGACCTCATCAATGAGAAAAAGCTAAAAATGGTTGACCGTGCGGAGCAGCTTCTGCTTGATATGGGCTTTCACCAGCTAAGAGTCCGTATCCACGGAGATGTCGCGCGGATCGAGCTTCTTCCGGAGGAATTTCCGAAGTTTATGGAGGAGGAGACGCGGCTTAGTGTCTATAAGAAATTCAAAGAATACGGCTTTTCCTATGTGACGCTGGACGTGGTCGGATACCGGATGGGAAGCATGAATGAGACACTGGATGTATCCGGCAGCAACTCCTGAAAAATTGCTGAAAAAATATACATGAAAACGTATACATAACAAAATGAAATATGGTATGATAACAGTAACTTATTTTATCGGATGACGAGGTGCGGCTATGGAGAATCATTTATTCAACAATACCCACGTTCTTGCGTGGCTGGAGTATTTTTCCGAGAACACGGATGTGGATTTAGAACATGTAAAGATTCTGGATATCACCAGAAAAAACAAGAACCTGATCCCGGCGGTGGAGGCGCATCAGAGCGTTTTAGTATTTACCGAGGCGGGACATCCGGATATTTTTTACCGTATGTACAACGCAGGACTTGGAGAGTGTACGGTTGTATACAATGAGGGAAGCAACCCGGAGGGACCGATCAAGCGGGACAAGGTCTCCAATATGATCGACCGCGGGATCAATGCATCCGCGGGAATGCTCATCCTGAATCCTTCCGCGCGCAGCACCATCAAGTTCGGAATGGACAACAGCGCATTTGCCAACGGATCGGTACGCTATGTCGGTTCGGAGATTCGTTCTGTTATCCTGTCTAAGATGCAGATCAATGAGGGCAAGAATATCTGCGTGATCTCCGGTGAGTCGATTGCGGTTGAGGCGGCAATTCTTGACGGTGAGGGTGAAGTGATTGCGGTGGAATACAATGCCAACGATCGCAATACGCTAGAGGACAACGTTACGCAGTTTGGACTGAACAATGTCACTATCATTGATCATGTGGATGAGAATACGATGCAGGGGCTTGCAGTGCCGGACGTTACAATGCTTGTGGCATCTGCCAGCATGGAGCAGGAGATGCAGTGCCTGCTTAAGCTGAATCCGAATATGGAATTTGTTATTTATACACTTGATTTTGTCGTTGCGGCTTCCATGCCGGAGCTTTGCAGGAAGCTTGGCATTTATGACCCGGAGATCATACAGATAACAGTATCAAAGCTGACGAGCAAGAATACTTACAATACACAGCCGGCCCCGTGGCTGATCACCGGAAAAGCTGGGGAATAGAAATGGACCGGAGGAGTTTACTTCTCCGGTTCTCCTTATGTAAATAAGAATAATTTATGGAGGCAGTATTTTGGATAACGAACATCTACGATATTTGGAGCAGCTCTCCGAGCTGTTTCCTACCATCAGCAGGGCATCTGCGGAGATCATCAATCTGCAGGCTATCTTAAATCTCCCGAAGGGAACGGAACACTTTCTGTCGGACATCCACGGCGAGTATGAGGCTTTTTCCCATGTGCTCCGTAATGGCTCCGGAGCTGTGCGCAAAAAGATCGATGACGTATTCGGGCATACGCTTGGTACCGCCGACAAGTCTGCGCTTGCGACACTGATTTATTATCCGCGCGAGAAGATGGAGCTTGTCAAATCACAGGAAAAGGATATGGAGAACTGGTACAAGATCACACTGTACCGTCTGATTGAAGTGTGTAAGACCGTATCCTCAAAATACACAAGATCCAAGGTGCGCAAGGCGTTGCCGAAGGATTATGCCTATGTGATCGAGGAGCTGATCACCGAGAAGCCGGAGATCCTAAACAAAGAAGCGTACTATGAGGCAATCGTAAATACGATCGTGGAATTGGGGCGCGCGGAAGAATTTATTGTCGTGCTGTCAGAACTGATTCAGGTGCTTGTTGTAGACCGGCTGCACATCCTTGGAGATATTTATGACCGTGGTGCGGGGGCACATCTGATCATGGACAAGCTCTGCGAGTATCATTCCGTGGATATCCAATGGGGAAACCACGATATTATCTGGATGGGAGCGGCGGCAGGACAGATGACCTGCGTTGCGACCGTCATCCGAAACAGTATCCGCTATGGCAATCTCGACCTGCTTGAGGAGGGCTACGGCATCAACATGCTTCCGCTTGCAACCTTTGCAATGGAGGCATATGCCGATGACCCATGCGAGCGTTTTGTGTTTAAGGTAATCCCGTCCGGCACGAACAATATGGAAAGCGATCTGATCCGCAAGATGCACAAGGCGATCGCTATCATCCGGTTCAAGCTGGAGGGACAGATGATCTTAAAACGGCCGGAGTATGGCATGGAGAACCGGCTTCTATTGGACAAGATCGATTATGAGAAGAAGACGGTACAGATTGACGGCGTTACCTACGAGATGAAGGACACCCTGCTTCCGACCGTAGATCCGGACGATCCGTATGCACTTACGGACGAGGAGCTGGATGTGATGAAGCGGCTGTGTTCGTCCTTCCTGCATTGCGAGAAGCTGCAGCGGCATATACAGCTTCTGCTGAAGAAGGGCAGCATGTACCGTGTGTACAACGACAACCTGCTCTATCACGGCTGCGTCCCGATGAATGAGGACGGAGAGTTTACGAGCGTTAATATTTACGGAAATTATTACAGCGGCAAGGCATTGTTTGATGTGCTTGAATCCTATGTGCGCAAGGCATTTTTTGCGAGTGATCCGGTTGAGAAGGAAAAGGGCGCTGATATGATCTGGTACATCTGGACGGCACCGAACTCCCCACTGTATGGACGCGCAAAAATGGCTACCTTTGAGCGGTATTTTCTGGATGATGAGGATGTAAAGG
>JBNMJQ010000025.1:0-29810 GCA_050873865.1 Agathobacter sp.
GGCACATGGCAGGCCAATGGGCGGTGCGCGTGTCAAAAGGAACGTCCCTACGTGTAAAGAAAAAATACTTGACACCATAAGATATGTGTGATAATCTATCCAAGGTCGTTAAGAACAGCGAGGGTAAATTATGGCATTTGATAGCTTATCTGAAAAACTGCAAAATGTATTTAAGAACCTTCGCAGCAAGGGACGTCTGACTGAAGCTGATGTGAAGGCTGCCCTGAAGGAAGTCAAGATGGCTCTTCTGGAGGCTGATGTAAATTTCCGTGTGGTGAAGCAGTTCGTGAAGGATGTGGAGGCACGGGCAATCGGCCAGGACGTTATGAACGGACTGAATCCGGGACAGATGGTTATTAAGATCGTTAATGAGGAGCTTGTAAGGCTCATGGGATCTGAGACTACTGAGATCGCGATGAAGCCGGGCAAAGAGCTTACGATTCTTATGATGGTAGGTTTACAGGGAGCTGGTAAGACAACAACCACCGCAAAGATCGCTGGAAAACTCAAGCAAAAGGGCAAGAAAACCTTGCTGGCAGCTTGTGACGTATATCGTCCGGCTGCGATTGAACAGTTGCAGATCAACGGAGAAAAACAGGGCGTGGAAGTTTTTTCGCTTGGCGATAAAGAAAAACCACCGGTAATTGCACAGGCCGCGGTTGATTATGCCAGGAAAAACGAATTCAACGTACTTATCATTGATACGGCAGGACGGCTTCATGTGGACGAAGATATGATGGCTGAGCTTGAAGAAATCAAGAGGACCGTTGATGTGTTCCAGACAATACTTGTTGTTGATGCGATGACAGGTCAGGATGCAGTCAATGTTGCAAGCACATTTGATGAGAAGATTGGCATCGATGGTGTAATTCTTACAAAGCTTGATGGTGATACCAGAGGCGGTGCGGCACTTTCGATCCGTGCGGTGACAGGGAAGCCAATCCTGTATGCTGGCATGGGTGAGAAGCTGTCAGATCTTGAACAGTTCTATCCGGATCGTATGGCATCGCGGATCCTTGGCATGGGTGATGTGCTTACCATGATCGAGAAGGCGCAGGAAAACATTGACGAAGAAAAGGCCAAAGTCCTTGAGCAGAAAATGCGCAAGAACGAGTTTGACTTTGAGATGTATTTAGAGTCAATGGGGCAGATGAAGAAGATGGGCGGCCTGTCCAGCCTGATGGGAATGATGCCGGGTCTGGGACTTGGCGGCGGTAAGATGCCGGACATGGACACAGATGCAATGGAGAAGAATATGGCGCGGACAGAAGCTATCATTTACTCCATGACACCGAAGGAGAGGCGCAATCCGAACCTTTTGAATCCAAGCAGGAAGAACCGGATCGCAAAGGGCGCAGGAGTCGATATCGCAGAGGTCAACCGTCTGGTGAAGCAGTTCGAACAGACCAAGAAGCTCATGAAGCAGATGCCGGGTATGATGGGCGGCAAGAAGGGCAAGGGAAGAGGCCTTGGCAATATGTTCAAGGGACTTCCGTTTTAACAATCGTTTTCAAAAGTTAATATGCTTTTGATATATATTTATGACAGAATCTTATGAGGAGGTGAAAAAGATGGCAGTAAAGATCAGATTAAGAAGAATGGGACAGAAGAAGGCTCCTTTCTATAGAATTATTGTTGCAGACTCCAGATCTCCAAGAGACGGAAGATGCATCGATGAGATTGGAACTTATGATCCAACCAAGAATCCTACCGAGTATCATGTGAACGAAGAGCTGGCTAAGAAGTGGTTAGCAGACGGAGCACAGCCAACAGAGACCGTTGCTCGTATTTTCAAGAGCGCTGGTATCGAAAAGTAAGATCCCGGAGGTGGACGTAATGAAAGAATTAGTTGAAGTAATTGCAAAATCATTAGTCGATAATCCGGATGAGGTTGTTGTAACTGAAACCGAGAACGAGAAAGCAATTGTTTTGGAATTACGTGTTGCACAGTCTGACATGGGCAAAGTGATCGGCAAGCAGGGACGTATTGCAAAAGCAATTCGCTCTGTGGTAAAGGCCGCTGCCTCAAAAGAAGACAAAAAAGTTATTGTGGAAATCGCACAGTAGCGGACAAACCGTCCCGGGCTTTATGCTTAGGACGGTTTTTTACTTTATATTCTAACATAGAAAGAGCGAAAAATGAGCGATTTATTACAGGTGGGTGTGATTACAAGCACACATGGAGTAAGAGGAGAAGTAAAGGTTTTCCCAACCACAGATGATCCTGCACGTTTTAAGAAACTGAAAAAGGTGATTTTGGATGACGGGAAACAGCAGATAGAGTTGGAGATTGCAACCGTTAAATTCTTTAAGAATATGGTCATCTTAAAATTTAAGGGAATCGACAATATCAATGATGTGGAAAAATATCGGAGAGCGGCACTTCTTGTGACAAGAGAGGATGCTGTTCCATTGGAAGAAAACGAATATTTTATTGCAGATCTGATCGGGCTTTCGGCGGTATCCGATGAGGGAGAGACACTTGGAACCATCACGGATGTGCTGCAGACCGGAGCAAATGATGTGTATGTTATTACTACGCCGCAGAGAGAAGAAATACTGGTTCCGGCGATCAGGGAGTGCATTCTCGCAGTTGATCTTGATGAACATAAGATGCAGATACACCTGCTTCCGGGACTGCGTGAATAGTTTTTGACAGGGGAAGGAAAGCCTATGAATTTTCATATTTTAACGCTGTTTCCGGATATGGTGGAACAGGGGCTTGCAAACAGTATTACGGGACGTGCAATAAAAGAAAATAAGATTAGCATTCATGCAGTCAACATTCGGGATTTCGCGAACAATAAACATAGAAAGGTAGACGATTATACCTATGGCGGAGGCGCGGGTATGCTTATGCAGCCACAGCCGGTCTATGATGCGTGGAAGAGTGTCCAAAAGATTGATACACCACATATCCGTACCATATATGTGACACCGCAGGGACATACATTTAACCAGAAAATGGCAGAGGAGTTTGCAAAAGAGGATGAACTCGTGATCCTGTGTGGGCATTATGAAGGAATTGATGAGCGTGTACTTGAGGAAGTGGTAACAGATTATGTGTCCATTGGGGATTATGTGCTGACAGGCGGTGAGCTTGCAGCAATGGTTATGGTGGACGCAATCGCAAGATTGGTTCCGGGTGTGCTCAATAATGAGACTTCGGCCGAAATTGAGTCATTTCATGGCAATCTTTTGGAATATCCGCAGTATTCTAGACCTGAAGTGTGGCATGACAAGCCGGTGCCAAAGGTCCTTTTGTCAGGAAATCCAAGGGAAGTAAACGCGTGGCGGCTTGAACAGTCTGTCAAGCGGACCAAGGCACGCAGACCGGATCTGTATGAAAAATACTTTGAATTGCAGGAATGCATGCAGCTTTTGCTCGAACAAAAGCTGTTGCACATTGATATGATCGAGTGTATTCAAAGAGGCGGCGCAGAGCTGATCTACCGCAATGGGCGGGAGATTCTGCTGCGGGACAAGAACAGCGATGTGTACATGCACACGAACCCGGAGGAAAATGGAGAGTTCCTTGCAAAGCTTCCGCTTATTAAGATGGCAAAGATTCATTGTGTTGTCATACATCAGGAGTGTTTTATCCCTCTTGCGCAGGCATGCACCCGCGGCACTGCGGGAGGAGCCTGCCGGCAGGCGGTATATACAAGAAAAGAAAAAATGCCGATCAGCGGACTGTACCGCGCGGACGGAACACCGATGCCAAACGGACTGGTGATCCATGAACTGCGGGAGGAGGACGTAAAGGCGGCCGGGGAGGCGTATGTCGCTTACGGCTATCTCTCCAAACAGGAGACCACGGAGGAGAGAAAGGCAGAAGTAATCGCGGAGGTAAGAGAGCGCTTTCTGGATAAAGCTGTGTTCGGCGCTTATATCCGTGCGGAGGATGGAACGGAAGCCTTTGCTGGCTTTATCGGCAGGCATGAGGAGGGAAGCGTTGGCATGCTTACTGTGCTGCCGGAGTACCGGGGGAAAAAGATCGGGCTTGCGCTGGAGACGTATATGATCAACCGGGAGCTGGAGCAGGGATTCACTCCATACGGACAGGTGTGCGAGGACAATACGGCATCCATAAAGCTACAGCAGAAAGTGGGGTTATGTTTTTCAAAAACACCGATTTTCTGGGTGTATTAAAAATAAAAAAATTGTTGCAATACGGGGAAAGTTGTGGTAGATTATTCATGTTGTGAATAAAAGGCGATGGTCCTCTGTTGCGAAAGATAGTAGCATTAAGAACGTCAAAATAATTAGGAGGTCACAAAATGAACGCAAGCGAGATTATTAAGAACATTGAAACAGAGCAGTTAAAGGCAGAGGTTCCGGAGTTTTCCGTAGGAGATACTGTTAAGGTATACGGAAAGATCAAGGAAGGAAACCGTGAAAGAGTTCAGGTTTTCGAAGGAACCGTTATTAAGAAGCAGAACGGAAGCAACCGTACTACTTTTACCGTAAGAAAGGTTTCCAACGGTGTTGGAGTTGAGAAGACTTGGCCATTACATTCTCCAAACGTAGAGAAGGTTGAAGTTGTTCGCCTTGGTAAGGTACGTCGCGCTAAGCTTTACTACTTAAGAGACCGCGTAGGAAAAGCTGCTAAGGTTAAAGAGTTAGTAAAATAATCGTAAGATGCAAGTTCAAAAAAGGATCGGCTGTTGCCGGTCCTTTTTGTAAAAGAAGGTATAAGGCGGTAAGAACATGGGAAGAAGACGAAGAGGCGGGCTGAATTTCGGAAAGCAGCGCAAAAAATTTAACTTTCCACTATTTAAAGAGGTTATATCATGGATTTTTGAAATCATCATTATTGTCGGTATCGCATATGTCATGGTAAGTTCATTCGGATATCGGACGAGCGTGGTGGGGCCGGCAATGGAGCCGACATTGACCGCCGGTGAACAAGTCCTTATCGATAAGTTCATCTATGTTATGTCAAAGCCGAAGTCGGGAGATGTTATCGTATTCCTGCCGAACGGCAATGAAAAATCCCATTACTATGTCCGTCGTGTGATCGCTGTCCCGGGAGATACTGTTTGGATCAAGGATGGTGCCGTCTATGTGAACGGAACGCTGCGTAACGAGGAGATTGATGTCTCATCTGTTGATGATCCGGGTATGGCATCGGACGAGATAAAGCTTGGAACAGACGAGTATTTTGTATTGGGAGATAACCGTAACAATAGTGATGACAGCCGCTACGCCAATGTAGGTATGATCCGTAAGAAGTATATCATAGGAAAAGCATGGATGTATTTCTCATCAATGCACTCCTTCGGGATCGTGCGCTAGCATTCCCTGTACCGTAGGTTTATCCTCCTGCCGGGCTGTCCGCGGTAGACGGACTTTTCTTCCGAGGACTTTCGTGTCTCCCTTGGCGGGTGTGCCGAGCAAAATGGGAGCATGCTTCGAGTTGTCTGAGCTTGAAGTTTTTTCCATATAGAACACATAAAGCGCGATTTTTGTGTGAATGCTTTTTTTTAAACAGGATGTATGCAATAATGTTATTATGATAGATGGCATAAGTAATGTTAAATGTGCAGGCAGAGATGGTGCAGCTACGTGGGCAGGGGATGTAAGCGGGCATGATGGATAAGAAATGAGGTTATTATGAATTTTCAGTGGTATCCGGGGCATATGACGAAAGCAAAACGTCAGATGCAGGAAGATATTAAGTTAATAGATCTGGTGATCGAGCTGGTGGATGCGAGAATTCCGCTCAGCAGCAGAAATCCGGATATTGATGAGCTGGGGAAGAATAAGTACCGGCTGATACTTATGAATAAGGCGGATCTTGCAGACCCGGCAGAATCGGAACAGTGGGGATCATTTTTCCGGGAGAAGGGTTACTATGTGGTGCAGCTGGACGCCAGAAAGAAGAATGGCATGAAGCAGATCACGGATGTGATCATGGAGGCATGTAAAGAGAAAATCGAGCGTGACCGAAAACGCGGAATCAAAAACCGTCCGGTCCGTGCAATGGTAGTTGGAATTCCAAATGTCGGAAAATCAACCTTCATCAATTCTTATGCAGGAAAAGCATGTGCAAAGACCGGAAATAAGCCGGGTGTTACAAAGGGAAAGCAGTGGATACGTCTAAACAAAGACGTGGAGCTTTTGGACACACCGGGAATTCTGTGGCCGAAATTTGAGGACCAGATGGTGGGACTACGCCTTGCACTGATCGGTTCCATAAAGGACGAGATATTAAATACGGATGAGCTGGCACTTGAACTTATTAAGATTCTGGTTCAGATGTATCCGGGAATGTTAAACGAACGTTATCAGGTCGATGAGACAAAAGATGCGGTTGAGATCCTTTATGGGATTGCAGATTACCGCAAGTGTGTTGCAAAGGGCGGCGAATTGGATTACAGCAAGGCCGCGGCACTTGTGATTGACGAATTCCGGAGTGGAGCACTCGGAAGAATCACATTAGAGCGTCCCTGATAAGTGATGCAGACAGTAGGATGGCAGGAGACGTATAAGTAGCAGCAACACGGGATAGCACAAGAGGAGAAAAGAGATATGCAGCAGAAGGCAATCGGAGCGGTAAAAGAAGAACTTGCGGCAATTGCGGCGGAGGATGAGGCTGCTTTGCAGGCGTTCATTCTGGACAACAGAGAGGATGAGCGGGCAGGCGTACAGAAAATCGTGGATAGTGCTGCAAAGAAACTAGAAAAGCTGCATGCGGAGTATGCACGCATCGAGGTATTGAAACGGTATGAGAGAGAATACGGGGCATGCGGGTATATTTGCGGAATAGACGAGGTTGGAAGAGGGCCGCTTGCAGGCCCGGTTGTGGCGGGGGCTGTAATTCTTCCGAAAGATTGTCACATTTTATATATAAATGATTCCAAGAAATTGTCCGAAAAAAAACGTGAAGAGTTATATGATGTTATCATGGAGCAGGCAATTGCCTGTGGAATCGGAATGGTAGGTCCGGACAGGATTGATGAAATCAATATTTTACAGGCAACCTATGAGGCTATGCGGCAGGCAATTGGAAATCTGTCTGTGCAGCCGGATATTCTGCTGAATGATGCTGTTACGATCCCGAAGGTAGCAATCCGTCAGGTCCCAATCATTAAGGGAGACGCAAAAAGCATATCCATCGGGGCCGCAAGCATTATTGCCAAGGTGACAAGGGACCGCCTTATGGAAGAATATGATAAGATCTTACCGGAATACGGCTTTGCATCCAACAAGGGCTATGGTTCGGCAGAACACATTGCTGCACTCAAAAAATACGGGCCGTCTCCGATTCATCGAGCAACCTTTATCAAGAACTTTATCGGTTAGCCGGGAAAGGGAAATATGCAGGTATCAGATCTGGTGCAACAATACAATAATGCAACGGCACGCCCGGAGATGACCGGAACAAAGGGAATCCGAAAACTTGTATCGACCCTGCGGGATATGAAATCCGGCAATATTTTTGAGGGAACGGTCAATGCTGTCAAGGGAGGAAGGGTGACACTCGGGCTTCCGAACGGGCAGGAGGTTACTGCGCGGATGGACGGAAAAGTGCCGCTTACAATCGGCCAGTCCATGTTTTTCCAGGTGAAGAGCAATGATGGCACCCAGATTGCAATCCGGCCGTATACGGTGGAAGGCAACAGTATGAACCTCACGCTTCTTGAAGCGTTAAAGACAGCCAATATTCCTGTGGATGGCAGGAATATTTCCATGGTGAACGCTATGATGGAAGAACAGATGCCGATTGATAGGAACAGTCTCGGGCAGATGGCCCGGATCATAAATAGTAATCCGGATTTTGATGTTAAGACACTTGTGCAGATGCAAAAGCTGGACATTCCGATAACACCGGAAATGGCATCGCAGTTTCAGAATTATCTGGATGATAAGCAGGCAATCGGAAATGCAATGTCTGACTTTATCGAGGAGCTTCCGAAAGCACTGGCAAATGGTGAACTTTCCACAGAACAGCTGGGAGAGACTGCGCAGGAGGTCGTGCGCATTTTGACAGAAGGGCTGCCGGAAGAAATTGTACCATCAGATGGCAGTACGAATACTTTGGATGTACAGAATACACAGAGTATATCCACAGAAAATACATCCATAGAAAATGCATCTACAGAAAGCTCATCTGTGGAGAACGTTTCCGCAGATGAAATAATTGCAGCACCGGAGGAAACGGGGACAGATGGTGTCCGGCTGACGGAAACAGAAGGGCTTGTGCAAGGGGCGGATGAAGCGATTGCAGATGCATCGTCAAAAGAGCAGGCACACCCGGACACACAGTATGTAGGGCTGGATGAGTCACTGCTAAAGGCAGTTCTTGCGGAGGATGTTCCTTATGCGAAGCATACGATCGGAGCTGTTCTGGATGAAATGCAGATAGAAGATATGACGGAATTTTTGGGAAAATTTCCGGAAGCTGCACAGAATCCATCCGTTTTTGCAGACGGTGGACTTGTACTTTCCGGCAGCACGACTGCACTTTTGCATGTAATCCGGTCACAGCTTGCTGCAGGGGGAATGGACAAGGAAACAATCCTTTCTTTCCTTTCCGGCAAGGGCTTTGCGGCGTTAGTAAAAGATGCGATGGAGCAGCAATGGCTCGTCAAGCCGGAGGAAATCGCACAGAAGGATAAGCTTACCAGATTATATGAAAAGATAGAAAGCCAGCTGACCAAGCTTGAGGATGCGGTCAAGGCGAGTGGACAGACATCGGAGAATGTGACATCACTTGCTGCGGATATACGTAATAACATCCAGTTTATGGATCAGATCAATCAGACATATACGTATGTCCAGCTGCCGATGAAATTGGCAGGCCAAAATGCAAGCGGCCAGTTGTATGTATATACCAACAAGAAAAATCTTGCAGATCCGGATAAAGAACTGACGGCTTTTCTGCATCTGGATCTGGATCATCTCGGATCGACAGATGTGTCGGTGAAGATGCTTCAGAAGCATGTAAAGACCAATTTCTATTTTGACAATGATGAAGCTTATGAACTGGTCCGCGTAAATGCTCCGCTGCTTGAGGAACGCTTGCGCGCTAAGGGTTATAACTGTGATATTCAGGTGACGAACGAGCAGAAAACGGTCAATTTTGTTGAAGACTTTTTGAAGAAGGATCAGCCTTCGGCCGGGATGGTGCATAGATATTCTTTTGATATGAGGGCATAGGATGGCAGAGCAGAACGGATTTCGCCCTTTGTTTGGCGAGAAAAAGGAAGAACCCAAAACAGCTGTCGCAATAGAATATGTGCCGGGGGAGGCCGCTCCGAAGATTCTTGCGACAGGAAAAGGCGCGACGGCAGAGCGCATTATTGAGACTGCTAAAGAGAGCAATGTACCGCTTTATAAAGACAATAAACTTGCGGGCACACTCTCCAAGTTAAAGATTGGAGACATGATACCGCCGGAGTTGTATGAGGTTGTCGCAGAAATCCTGGTTTTTGTGGATGATATGGACCGCCTCAAGGCTAAAATTTCTGGTTAGGGGAGTTATATTTGGGGGAAAAACAAAACAACAGACAGGTTGGAGCTACGCATGAGCAAAAGGCTGCCGAGTTTCTTATTGCACAGGGATATAACATCCTGGAACGCAATTTTACACGCAGGCAGGGAGAAATTGATATTATTGCGAGAGACGGGGAATATATCTGTTTCGTGGAGGTGAAATACCGTGCGGGAAAGACTGCCGGAGAGGCAGCGGAAGCGGTAGACCGGCGTAAACAGAGGAAAATCCTTCGCGTTGCGAGGTTTTATCTTATGAGACACGGAATGAGTGAATGGACACCGTGCAGGTTTGATGTGGTTGCAATGGACGGCACCGACATCATGCTTTACAAACATGCATTTGAGGCAGAATAAAATGACAGAGAAACAGAAAGTATTAGAATTGGTATCGTATCCGTTGGAAGACAAGGCGGATCTGCCGTTAATTGAGTTCCCGTTATTGCGGCAATTCGATTTTGTAAGACATTGTTTTACGACAAGGATGGGCGGTGTGAGTAAAGAACATCTTTCCTCTTTGAACCTAAGCTACAATCGTGGTGATGATAAGGAGAATGTGGATGAAAATTACCGCAGGATCGCGGAGGCACTTGGCGTTGCCATAGAGGATTTCGTATTTACAGATCAGACCCACACGGCTAATGTGATCCGCGTCGGAAGAGAAGACCGTGGAAACGGGATTGTAAGAGAACGTCCTTACACAGATGTGGATGGCCTCGTCACAAATGAGGCGGGGGTGGTGCTGTCTGCGTTTTTTGCGGATTGCGTACCGCTTTATTTCATAGATCCGGTTCACAAGGCAATCGGGCTTAGCCATTCCGGCTGGCGGGGAACTGTAAAGCGTATTGGTGCAAAGACTCTGGATAAGATGAGAAGCGAATTCGGCACAGAACCGGCGGATGTTTATGCCGCGATCGGTCCATCCATCTGCAGGAACTGTTACGAGGTCAGTGCGGACGTCGCAGAGCAGTTCGCAGCTGAATTTTCCGGACACAGGGATGAGATTATCACTGATAAAGGGCAGGGAAAATATTGGCTTGATCTCTGGAGTGCCAATCGTATCGTACTTACGGAGGCAGGCATCGTGCCGGAGCAGCTTGCAGTTACGGATCTTTGCACCTGCTGCAATGCAAAATTGCTTTTTTCGCACCGGGCTACCAATGGATTGAGAGGAAACCTTGGCGCATTTATGTATATAAAATAAAGAGAAGGAGAGAGCAAAATGAAGACGAAAAAGTATGTGAACTATATTCTTGAGGTTACGAAGGAACTGCTGGCAATTGACAGCCCGACCGGTTACACAGAGAACGCGGCGAAGTTTATCTGCAAGGAGTATGAGAAGCTTGGATATAAGCCGGCACTTACCACAAAGGGAGGAGTGCTTGTAGATCTTGGAGGCAGGGAGAAGGAGAACGGTCTGATGCTTGCCGCACATACGGACACACTCGGTGGGATGGTATGTGAGATAAAAGGAAACGGCAGACTGCGCATTTCTCCGCTTGGCGGAATGAATGCAAATAATGGGGAAGCGGAAAACGTCCGTATTATCACAAAATTCGATGGAACATACGAGGGAACATTCCAGCTTGACAATGCATCCATTCATGTAAACGGAGAATATAATAACACCAAAAGAAGCTATTCCGACATGGAGGTTGTGATCGACGAACCGGTGGAAAGTGCGGAGGACACCAGAAAACTCGGCATTGAAAACGGCGATATCGTCTGTTTCGATCCGCGCACGGTGATTACGAAGTCCGGATACATCAAGAGCCGTTTCCTGGATGATAAATTAAGCGTCGGAATTCTGCTTGGATATGCAAAATACCTGCATGAAGAAGAAATTGAACCGGAACGCAGGATCTATCATCACATTACCGTATATGAAGAAGTCGGACATGGCGGTGCTGCATCGTTGCCGGATGGGGTGACAGAGATGATCTCCGTGGATATGGGATGTGTCGGAGATGGCTTACAGTGCAATGAACGGATGGTATCCATCTGTGCAAAAGATTCAATAGGACCATATAATTATCAGGTGGTTACGGATCTGGTGGCAGCGGCAAAGAAGAATAACCTTGATTATGCAGTTGATGTATATCCGTTTTACGGATCGGATGTTGACTGTACATTAAAGGCAGGATACGATATCCGCCATGGATTGATCGGCGCGGGCGTGTACGCATCGCATGGGTATGAGAGAAGCCACAGGGATGGCGTAAAGAACACATTTGCGCTTCTTGCAGCATACACGACCAAAAATGTCTGAATCATTACAGACAAATTAAGAAAATCCTAAGAAAATATTACAGGTAAAATAATTACATGCCAAAGAAAATATGCTACACTTATCATAGTGTACAGAATGTTGCTGCGAACGGAGAAAGCAGTAGCTGCAACTTCGATCCATACACCCAGCCGCTTGTACGGCTGGGTGGTTTTTGTAGGAGGAGAACCAGTGATACAACTCAATTTTCGGGATGCAAAACCAATTTATGAGCAGATCAAAGACGGAATCCGGCATCTTATAGTTACTCACGGGCTGGCACCGGAGGACAAGCTGCCATCCGTGCGGGAGATGGCAGCAAAGCTTACGATCAATCCCAACACCATAGAAAGGGCTTATCTGGAGCTGGAACAGGAAGGCTATCTTTACACGGTAAATGGAGAGGGAACTTTTGTAAGCAGTGGTGCGCAGATTGAGAACTGCCGTAAGGACGCACTAATGGAATCACTGGATGAGATTGTCGGGGAACTGACATTTCTTGCGGTTCCCAAGGCGGATGTAGTACAGCGGGTAGAGGCTGCAATTGAGGAGGGTTTACATGATTCAGGTAAATAATCTTGTGAAAAACTTTGAGGGATTTAGGGCGCTTGACGGAGTAAATATGCAGGTGAAAAAGGGGAATATCTATGGACTTGTCGGGCCGAACGGCGCGGGAAAATCTACGCTGATCCGCCACCTGACGGGAGTGTACCGGCAGGATGAGGGGGAAGTGCTCATTGATGGGCAGGAAGTGTTTGAAAACCGTGCAATAAAGAGCCGGATGGGATTTATACCGGATGATGTTTTTTACTTTATGCAGGCAAACACGTTGGAGATGATGCGCTATTATAGGGGAATATATTCCACTTTTGATGAAAAAAAGTTCTATCGCATGCAGGAATTTTTTCCCGGAGTGGATGTAAAGAGAGGAATTCGCAGACTTTCGAAGGGAACACAGAAACAGGTAGCTTTCTGGCTGTCAATCTGCTGTCAGCCTGATGTCCTGATTCTGGATGAGCCGGTAGACGGACTTGACCCTGTCATGCGAAGACAGATCTGGAGTCTGCTTATCGCTGCGGTGGAGGAGCGGGGAATGACAGTTCTTGTCTCTTCACACAACTTGAGGGAACTCGAAGATGTATGCGACCATGTTGGTATTCTTAACAAGGGAAGGATCATGATTGAACGTTCTCTGACAGAACTGCAGGGGAATATCTGCAAAATCCAGGTCGCATGCCAAAATGGTATGCCAAAGCTGCCGGAGCAGTTCCAGGTGCTTCATATGGCAAATACCGGACGTGTCTATACAATGATCGTAAAGGGAGATCCAAAGGCTGCCGCTAGTGCACTCACACAGGACAGTGACCATTTGAATATTGTTGACATACTTCCCCTGACATTGGAAGAAATATTTATTTATGAAATGGGAGGAGCAGATTATGAAGTCAAAGACATTCTGTTTTAACTCCGCGGTTTTTCGCAAAAATACGGTTCTTTACTGGCCGCTATGGGTAGGCTATTTCCTGGTACTGTCTGCTCTGATACCAATCCGCCTCTGGATGAACTTTAACAGTTATTTAAACTATTATGTGGTGGGAGTATCTGCGCAGGAAAGAAAGAGCATGCTCATATACTATTTCAGGGAGACCATGGCAAGGTCAGATATATATAGTATAGTTGTGCTGGCAATGGCAGTATTGACCATGATGGCATTGTTTAATTATCTGTTTACCGCAAGAAGCACTAACATGATGCATGCATTTCCGGTAACAAGGGGCGAATTATTTTGCACAACAATTGTAAATGCGCTTTGCTTTATGCTGATCCCGGAACTTATCGCGTTTTTTGCAACGGTATTGGTGTGTCTGTCCTACGGAGTGACATGTGTGCAGTATGTGGCGATGTTTTATCTGATCGTGGCGACGGCTTCTGTACTGTTTCTTTCAATCAGTGCAGTTGCGGCTATGCTTACAGGCCAGCTGCTTGGACTTCCGGCGGTTGTTGCGGTTGTCAATCTGCTCTATGTGTGGATAAGGATTGTTATCGGAAATGTTCTTTGCCAGATTGGTTATGGACTTACGGAATATACGACAAGAACGGATCACAGCATGCTGTTTTTCTCACCGATCAGCTATTTCATGCGCAGAGTCAAATTTAATCCTCAGTATGTACAGGAAAATGATACACAGTATATTATCGGCATTACAGTTGAGGGATTTTCCATGATGGGCTGGTATCTTCTGGCCGCAGCTGCATTCTTTGTATTGGCTGCAGCCCTTTATCGCAAGCGTCCGCTTGAAAAGGTCGGGGATGTGATGATCTTTTCCAAGCTTAATCCTTATTTCCGCTGGCTGACAGGCGTGATGGTCGGATATACGCTTATGATGTATATCTGTATGTTTTTGCAGGAGGCAAGGATTTTTCTGCCACGTCCGGTAATGGCGGGGATAGCTGTCCTTGCGGGAATGATCGCCTTTTATATCGCAGAGATGCTGATACGAAAAAACTTCCGCATTATGAACAGGAAGGTGTTCGGGGAGAGCATTGCATTCGCCGCAGCCATGCTGGTAAGCTTTGGCGCGGTATCTCTTGTGGCAAGAGCACAGGAGAGTTACATTCCAAAGAAAGATGCTATTGCCTCTGTTTCATTTGCACTTTCCTATGATATGACATTGGAAGCGGATGAGGCAGATACTGTGATCGCCTTACAACAGGAGATGCTTACACATGCAGATGAGTGGAATAATGCTGCTAAAAAATCACTTGATTATACAAACGTGAGAATCAATTATACACTCAAAAATGGAACTGTTGTGCGCAGATCCTACCAGATTCCATATACTGAGAGCGGACTTGCGATGATTGAAAAGCTTAGCAGCTACGAGTGCACGCCGGAACTGTTTATCAGGCAGTACATGGCAGATTATTTTGAAAACAGATATTATGCCACGGGGGGCTTTGACCTTAACTATTCACATTATATTCCGTTTGGAGATGATGCTGCAAAGGTGCTTCTTGAAGCAATCAGACAGGATGTGGAAGAAGGTAACATTCAGAACTACAATCTGATTCACCCGGATGGAAGCTGGGACACTCCGGATGACCAATACTCCGGTTATGTAAGTTTTGAATTCAAAATTCCGGAACAGAGAACGCAGTATGACGAATATCTGGATGAGTACGTTCAGACCGGAAATTATTGTTCCATTGCATATGGTCAAAAGAGCAGGCATCTGATTGATGCATTGGTGGAGACCGGACTGATCCAATCGGAGGATGACCTGATTCTCATAAAGGATCAGATGGAAATGAAGCAGCAGGAGCAGGCTGTGATGGATTGATGAATTTCTATGGACTTTCTGTGTCTGTTTCGGTACAATATACATATGTAATTGAAATAGATACAGGAGAATGATTTTGAAAAAGAAGCAACATGTTATATACAAGGTAGAACCACAAAGCATCGCAGAAGAAATGGAACTTGAGCCGGGAGATACACTGATTTCTATCAACGGGACAGAGATTGAGGATGTCTTTGACTACCACTATCTGATCAACGATGATTATCTTGATGTGATCGTAAAAAAGAAAAACGGCGAGGAATGGGAGCTTGAGATTGAGAAGGACTATTCGGAGGATCTGGGAATTGAGTTTGAGAACGGTCTTATGGATGATTACAAATCCTGCTCGAACAAGTGCATTTTCTGTTTCATCGATCAGATGCCGCCGGGAATGCGAAAAACCCTGTACTTTAAGGACGATGACTCCCGCCTTTCTTTTCTGCAGGGAAACTATGTGACACTCACCAATATGAAGGACAAGGACTTAGACCGTATCATCGAGTACAAGCTTGCTCCAATCAATATTTCTGTGCATACCACTAACCCGAAGCTTCGGTGTGAGATGCTTCATAACAGATTCGCAGGGGAAGCCCTTAAGAAAATCGACAGGCTGTATGAAGCAGGTATCGAGATGAACGGACAGATTGTCTGCTGCAAGGGAATCAACGATGGAGAGGAGCTTGATCATACGATCAGGAATCTTGTCGGATATCTTCCGCATATGCAGAGCCTGTCGGTTGTCCCGGTAGGCTTGTCGAAATATAGGGAGGGGTTATATCCGTTAGAGCCATTTGAAAAGGATGATGCAAGAGCTGTGATTGCCATTATCGAGAAATGGCAGGATTATTGCATGGAACACTACGGGGTACATTTTGTACAGGCGAGTGATGAATGGTACCTGACAGCGGAACTTCCTCTTCCGGAGGAGGATAGATACGATGGATATATTCAGCTGGAGAATGGCGTTGGCATGCTCCGGCTTCTTTTCGTTGAATTTCATGAGGCGCTTGCCGCTTATAAGCAGCAGATGAAGGGCAGGGATGCAGAGAACGGACATGTCACACTGGCATCCGGTGTGCTCGCTGCACCGTTTATAAAATCCCTTGCAGAAGAGTTCATGAAGTGCTTTCCAAACCGTGTCATTGATGTCGTGGCGATACGCAATGACTTTTTCGGGGAGCGGATCACCGTATCGGGACTTGTGACGGCGCAGGATCTTGTGGCACAGCTGAGGGAACGTGATCTTGGAACATATGTCGGAATCCCATGTAATATGCTCCGCATGGGGGAACATGTTTTCCTGGATGACTGGACACTTGAGGAGGTTGAAAATGCTTTACAAGTACCGGTCGTTATTGTAAAATCAAGCGGTCAGAATCTGCTGGATGCAATGGCTGGCATTCATATAGAGAAAGAATAATTGCAGAATGCAATAACAAATATATCAGACAGGAAGGTGAAAAAATGAGCAAACCAATCGTTGCGATTGTCGGACGCCCGAACGTGGGCAAGTCTACATTGTTTAATACGTTGGCGGGAGAAAGAATCTCCATTGTCAAGGATACTCCGGGCGTTACAAGGGACCGTATTTATGCGGATGTGACATGGCTCGATCACAACTTTACACTCATCGATACCGGAGGTATTGAGCCGGATAGCGGAGATGTGATCCTTTCACAGATGAGGGAGCAGGCCCAGATCGCTATTGATACTGCAGATGTTATTATGTTCCTTACCGATGTAAGACAGGGGCTTCAGGACTCGGATTCCAAGGTGGCGGACATGCTTCGCCGTTCCCACAAGCCGATCGTACTTGTAGTTAATAAGGTGGACAGCTTTGAAAAATATATGGGGGATGTGTATGAGTTCTATAATCTTGGAATTGGTGAACCACACCCGGTATCTGCATCTTCCATGCTTGGGCTTGGAGATATGCTTGACGAGGTTGTAAAGTATTTCCCTGAGAACGATGCGGCAGATGCGGAGGATGAGCGACCGAAGGTAGCGATTATCGGCAAACCGAATGTTGGCAAGTCTTCCCTGATCAACAAGCTAGCACAGGAGGATCGCGTCATTGTATCTGATATAGCCGGAACAACCCGTGATGCAATCGATACAGACATCAAATTTAATGGCAAGGAATATATTTTTATTGATACGGCCGGACTCCGGAGAAAGAGCAAGGTCAAGGAAGAAATCGAGCGCTACAGCATCATCCGTGCAGTGAGCGCGGTAGAGCGTGCAGACGTCGTTATCATTGTCATTGATGCGACGGAAGGGGTGACTGAGCAGGATGCAAAGATTGCGGGAATCGCGCATGACCGCGGCAAAGGAATCATCATTGCGGTCAATAAGTGGGATGCAATCGAGAAGAACAACGACACTGTAAAGGAACATACCCAGAAGATACGGCAGGTTCTAAGCTTTATGCCGTATGCGGAGATCCTGTTCATCTCGGCGAAGTCCGGTCAGCGTCTTCCTAAGATTTTTGAGATGATCGACATGGTACTTGAAAATAACAGCATGCGTGTTGCTACCGGTGTTTTAAACGAAATTGTTGCGGAAGCAGTCGCAATGCAGCAGCCGCCGACAGACAAGGGAAAGAGACTTAAGATTTATTATATTACGCAGGCTTCTGTTAAGCCTCCGACATTCGTTGTGTTTGTAAATGACAAAAATCTGATGCATTTCTCTTACACCAGATATCTCGAGAACCGTATCCGTGATACCTTTGGATTTAGGGGAACTGCACTCAAATTTATCACGCGAGAGCGGAAGGGAGAGAAAGAATGATCGTTGCAAGAATTATTGCGATTGCAATCGGTTATGTGTTTGGTCTGTTCCAGACCGGCTACTTTTATGGGAAAAGCCAGGGAATCGATATCAGAAAAGCCGGAAGCGGCAATGCGGGAACGACGAATTCACTCCGGGTACTTGGCATGAAAGCCGGTTTGATAACATTTGCGGGAGATCTGATCAAGGCGATTCTTGCGGTGGTTGTCACTTCACTTATTTTTAAAAGCCAATATCCGGAAGGAGCAAAGTTATTGGAACTGTACGCGGGCTTTGGTGCGGTTCTTGGCCACAACTTTCCATTTTATTTGAACTTCCGGGGCGGAAAGGGAATTGCCTGTACAGCGGGTGTCATTTTAGCCCTTTTTCCGTCTGCGGCGCTTATCTGTCTGGCGGTATTTCTTATCTGCCTTGCAATTACACGTTATGTATCACTTAGCTCAATCCTGATGGTGCTTGTGTTTTTGGTTACAGCACTTATTTCGAACCATTATGGGTATCTTGGAGTGGCAGATACATATCTGGTCGAGTTTGATATTGTTGTGGGCTGCTTTGTCGCAATGGCAATCTGGAGACACCGGGCCAATATCGTCCGGCTGATTCATGGCAATGAGAACAAATTGAGCATCAAAAAGCAAAAGCAGTAAGGAAGGATTTGAAAATGGAGAAAATCGGAATAATCGGTGCAGGAAGCTGGGGAATCGCTCTGTCAACCGTTGTCGCAAAGAATGGACATGATGTGCTTGTATGGTCGATCATGCCGGAAGAAATCGAAATGTTAAAGACAAAGCATGAGCATGTCGACAAGCTTCCGGGAGTTAAGCTTTCCGATAAGATATCTTTTACCACGGATCTGAAGGAAACGATTGAAAGCAGTGATGTTCTGGTGCTGGCTGTACCGTCAGTATTTACAAGAAGCACGGCAAAGAGCATGGCTTTGCACGTGAAGGATGGCCAGATTATTGTCTGCGTGGCAAAGGGGATCGAAGAGAATACATTTAAGACAATTTCGGAGGTCGTCGAAGAAGAAATTCCGAATGCGGATGTTGCGATCATGTGTGGACCATCCCATGCGGAAGAAGTGGGAATCGGACTTCCTACAACTGTTGTTGCAGGGGCGAGAACAAGAAAAACAGCAGAGCATATACAGGATATATTTATGAATGAGGTGTTCCGTGTATATTCAAGTCCGGACATGCTTGGAATGGAGCTTGGAGGCTCTCTTAAGAATGTCATTGCGCTTGCGGCAGGAATGGCAGACGGACTGGGATATGGCGACAATACAAAGGCAGCGCTTATCACAAGAGGAATTGCTGAGATCGCTCCGCTTGCGGTCAAGATGGGCGCTAAGGCAGAGACCTTGAGCGGGCTGACCGGAATCGGGGATCTGATCGTTACCTGTGAGAGTAAGCACAGCCGTAACCGTAAGGCGGGAATGCTTATGGGGCAGGGATATACGATGGAACAGGCAACCGCAGAGGTTAAGATGGTTGTAGAGGGAATTTATTCCGCAAAGGCAGCACTCGGGCTTGCCAGAAAGTATGATGTTACACTTCCGATCATTGAGGAAGTAAACAAAGTCCTGTTTGAAAATAAGCCGGCAAAGGATGCAGTGATGGAACTGATGCTGCGTGACAAGCGGGTGGAGCATGCTGCACTTGATTGGGACTAGGCCAATGGGACAATGAACCAGGAAAATAGGAAAACTGAGAGAAAAGAGGCAACTGTGTGGAGACAATAAAGATCAAATATTTTTCAGATGAAATCGAAAAACTTGACTATATCGATGGAAAGTCGGATTGGATTGATCTGCGTGCAAGCGAGGAAGTAGAATTAAAGGCAGGCGACTTTAAACTGATTCCGCTTGGCGTGGCAATGGAACTTCCGCAAGGATATGAGGCGCATCTTGTTCCGAGAAGCTCTACCTTTAAGACATGGGGGATCCTGCAGACAAACAGCATGGGCGTGATCGACTGCTCCTACTGCGGCGATAATGATATGTGGAGAATGCCAGTGCTTGCTACAAGAGATACCGTGATCCATGTGAATGACCGCGTGGCACAGTTTAGAATCGTTGCAAATCAGCCGAAGATCGTGTTTGACCAGGTGGAACACTTAACTGGTGCAGATCGCGGCGGTTTCGGTTCAACCGGAGTAAATTAAGAATACCCAGAGGATGGGAAAAGGAGGATATGTATGGAATCTCGTATGGTAAAGTTCTATTCAAAAGACAGCAGTCAGCTCGCGGTGCATGCAATGCCGGGGCATTTTGCAACCAGCCATTCACACATTAATTATTATGTTGATGTGACAAGCGTCAAGACGCGTGCATCAGAGGCAAATGAGGCTGCAAAGGTACTGTATTCCAAAATGCCGAAGTACAATTACATTGATACGATTGTCTGCATGGATGGAACGGAGGTAATCGGTGCATTTTTGAGCCAGCAGATTGAACAGGGTGGTGTTCTGTCTACCAACCAGCATGAGACAACATATGTTGTTTCACCGGAGATCAACAACAATAATCAGATGCTTTTCCGGGACAATATCAAAGGTGCAATCGCGGGAAAGCATGTCGTTCTTTTACTTGCAACCACGACCACGGGCGAGACAATACGCAGAAGTCTTGAGTGCATCCGTTATTATGGCGGAATCGTGGAGTTTGTCGCATCCATTTTCAGTACAGTAGATGAGGTAGACGGGGTAGAGGTTGAGCATCTGTTTGACAGGAGTGATGTAGTCAACTACGAAGCATACCCGGTTTCTGAGTGCCCGTTCTGCAAAAAGGGACATGCAATTGAGGCTATGGTCAATGGATTTGGCTATTCCAAATTATAGTTTCGTCAACTTGACAAAGGATTTCAAAAATATTTGGCAATTCGTCCAATGGTATTTTTGAGGTCCTTTTTGTATGATAAGTATAACAAGTCCGGAAGGACATAAACGTAAAGTACATTAGGAGGTATTTTTAAATGGCAAGTTTATCTTTAAAGAACATTTGCAAAGTATATCCAAACGGTTTTGAGGCTGTTAAGGATTTCAACCTTGAAGTTGAAGACAAGGAATTCATCATTTTCGTAGGACCATCTGGATGTGGTAAGTCTACCACTCTTCGTATGATCGCTGGTCTGGAGGAGATTTCTTCCGGTGAATTCTCAATCGATGGAAAGATCATGAACGATGTAGAGCCAAAGGACAGAGATATCGCAATGGTATTCCAGAACTACGCTCTGTATCCACACATGACAGTATTTGATAACATGGCATTCGGTCTTAAGTTAAGAAAAGTTCCGAAGGACGAGATCAGAGCTAAGGTTGAAGAGGCTGCAAGAATCCTTGACCTTGAGAAGTTACTTGACCGTAAGCCGAAGGCTCTTTCCGGTGGACAGAGACAGCGTGTTGCCATGGGACGTGCAATCGTTCGTAATCCTAAGGTATTCCTTATGGATGAGCCACTTTCCAACTTGGATGCAAAACTTCGTGTACAGATGAGATCTGAGATCGCTTCTCTTCATAACAGACTTGGTGCAACCATCATCTACGTTACACATGACCAGACAGAGGCTATGACCCTTGGTACCAGAATCGTAGTTCTGAAAGATGGTGTTATCATGCAGGTTGACTCTCCGCAGAAGTTATACAATCAGCCGAACAACCTGTTCGTTGCAGGATTCATTGGATCTCCTCAGATGAACTTTGTTGATGCTGATGTTGAGGTTGCTGGTGACAAGGCAATGCTTAAGTTTGGTAACTACTCAATCACATTACCGGAAGCTAAGGCTAAGAAGGTTATTGATGGCGGATATGCAGGAAAGAAAGTTATCTTCGGTATCAGACCGGAAGATATCTCTGATGATGCTGAGGCACTCGAGAAGTTCCCAGAGAGCACAATCGAGTCTGACGTTACCGGATACGAGCTTCTTGGAGCAGAAGTATTACTGTACTACACTGTTGCAGGCGCTAACATGACAGCAAGAGTTGATTCTGATACACCGGCTCGTTACGGCGATCACATCAAGCTTGCATTAGATCCAAGCAAGATTCATGTATTCGACAAAGAAACTGAATTGACAATTACCAACTAGTCTTATAAAATTAAATAGTTGTAATTTACAAAACCGGGTGTAAATGCACCCGGTTTTATTTCGCACCAAGGAGGCAGAGGATGATTTCCAACCAGAAACTGCAAAATGCATTGAATGAGATAAAAGAGATATCGAATCATGACACAGCACTTTTTTCCGCAAAAGGGCGTCTGCTGGCGAGCACATTTGAAGTGGACGGCGTATACGAAGAGACCGCATTGGATTTCGCGGATGCTATGTCAGATGAGCTTTCCGTGCCGGATTATTCATTCTTTCGAGTGGTTGTGGAGGGAGAGACAGAGTATATTCTCCTGATGCAGGAGAAGGACGAGCATTCGCATGTGTTTGGCAGAATGGCAGTATGTCAGATACGCAACCTCGCGATCAGCTACGCGGAGCAGTTTGACCGCAACAATTTTGTCCGTAATATCCTTCTTGGCAATATGCTAGCTGTAGATATTTACAGTAAGGCAAAGAAGCTTCACATTGATTCGGAAGACCGACAGGTATTTGTTGTGGATACAGGTAAGAAGAATATTGACATTGCCCTTGAACTTGTAAAGAATCTGTCCGATACAAGAACAGGAGATTTTGTGACTAGTGTGGATGAGCACAGTATTGTACTGATCAAATCGCTAAGCTCGGTACCGGAGAAAAAGCGCGAGAATTTTGCAAAGGAAGTGGCAGACAATCTTGTGGATAATCTGCATATGGAGGCAATGATCAAGGTGCGTGTCGGATATGGCAATATTGTCAGCCAGATACAGGATCTGACCGAGTCTTATCAGGAGGCAAAGCTTGCACTTGAGGTCGGGAGGGTATTTTATGCGGAGTACGATACAATCTCTTACGGAAAACTCGGCATCGGACGACTGATCTACCAGCTTCCGATGAGCTTATGCGATATGTACATAAAGGAAGTATTTGGAACGGAGATCCCGGATATTCTTGCGGATGAGGAGGCAATGTCCACGATCAACAAATTCTTTGAAAACAATCTGAATATTTCGGAGACAGCGCGCCAATTATACGTTCATAGAAACACGCTTGTGTATCGTCTTGAACGTATCGAGAAAGCAATCGGTCTTGACATCCGCACCTTCGATGATGCCATGACGTTCCGCATTGCCGTGATGGTCATCGCACATATGCGCGACGCCAAGGGACTGAAATAACATTTGATCATTATGGGGCTGCATATATCTGCATCCCCTTTGTAGATAGTTTTATAATTTTACAACCCATATCCCTGTTGCAAAAAGCTTTATCCGCAAAAATAGTAGAAATTCTTTCAACCATTTCTGCGGTGAACCGGTTGTGTCTAATATTGGCTTTGACACTCCAAGCCAGCCTGTTCACGGTAGACGGATTTTGCTGTCGGACTTCCTAGTTCTCCTAAGCAGGCAATCTCGCGAAATTGCTATTAGGAGCATGCCCCTCAAAACTCGCGCTATATGTGTTCTATATATTCACATATCGTGCTCAAACAGTCGGGGCATGCTCCCATTTCGCTCAATCTGCCTGCCAAGGAGAACACGAAAGCCCTCGGAAGCAAAGTCCGCCTATCCGCGAACCGGATGGCAGGAGTGTTCAAACCTATAGAAGACACAACTAATAAAGAAACCGCAGGGATGGTTGAAATAGAATTTCACTATTTTTAGCGGTGGCTTTTAGCAATAGTGGATATGGGGTGTAAATAATATAAGTATAATAAAGGGGGATGCAAATATGCACAGCCCCATGAAGCAATAAAATGTAAAGGAGCAGACGTATGGCAAAGAAGGCGACATACGATGAAAGCAGCATATCGGTTCTGGAGGGGCTTGAGGCAGTTCGTAAGCGCCCGGGAATGTATATCGGAAGCGTTACGAGAAAGGGACTTAATCACCTGATCTATGAGATTGTAGATAATTCGGTGGACGAGCATCTTGCAGGAGTGTGCGATACAATCTGGGTAACATTGGAAAAGGACGGATCATGTACGGTAGAGGATAATGGACGAGGAATTCCGGTCGGAATGCATGCCAAGGGAATGTCTGCTGCACGTGTGGTATTTACGACGCTGCATGCAGGAGGCAAGTTCGATAACTCAGCATATAAGACAAGCGGTGGTCTGCACGGAGTAGGATCATCCGTTGTAAATGCGCTTTCCACCTATATGGATGTGGAAATCAGCAGAGACGGCTATATCCACCATGATCGTTATGAGAGAGGAAATCCGGTAATTCCGCTGGAGAATGGACTGCTTCCAAAGATCGGAAAGACAAAAAAGACCGGAACCAAGATCAACTTTCTGCCGGACCCCGAGATATTTGAAAAGACACGGTTCAAGGAGGATGAAGTAAAGAGCAGGCTGCACGAGACAGCGTACTTAAATCCGAACCTTACCATTGTCTATGAGGATCGCAGGGGCGAAGAAGTTGAACATCTTGAGTATCATGAGCCGGATGGAATCATCGGATTCGTCAAAGATTTAAACCAGAACCAGGAAGTTTTGCACGATGTCATCTACTTAAAGGGAGAGAGTGAAGGAATTGTTGTTGAAGCTGCGGTTCAATATACGAACGAGTTTCATGAGAATATCCTTGGTTTTTGTAACAATATTTACAATTCGGAAGGTGGAACCCACATTACCGGATTTAAGACTGTTTTTACAACAGTCATCAACAACTATGCAAGAGAGCTTGGTATCTTAAAAGAGAAAGACCCGAACTTTACCGGAGCGGATGTACGAAACGGAATGACAGCAGTTGTATCCATAAAGCATCCGGACCCGCGCTTTGAGGGGCAGACGAAGACAAAGCTTGACAATCAGGATGCAGACCGTGTCACAAAGAAGGTGGTCGGGGATGAGATTGTATTGTTCTTTGACAAGAACCTCGACACATTAAAGGCAGTGATCTCATGCGCGGAAAAGGCAGCAAAGATACGAAAGACAGAGGAGAAGGCAAAGACGAACCTGCTGTCCAAGCAGAAGTTCTCATTTGACTCAAATGGAAAACTTGCCAACTGTGAGAGCCGTGATGCATCCCAATGTGAGATTTTTATCGTAGAGGGAGATTCCGCAGGAGGCTCTGCAAAGACGGCGAGAAACAGAATGTTTCAGGCTATTCTTCCAATCAGGGGAAAAATCTTAAATGTTGAGAAGGCAAGCATTGACAAAGTGCTCGCAAACGCTGAGATCAAAACAATGATCAATGCATTTGGCTGTGGATTTTCGGAAGGATACGGCAATGACTTTGATATTACGAAGCTGCGCTATGACAAGATCGTTATCATGGCAGATGCCGATGTGGATGGAGCACATATTTCTACCCTGCTATTGACCCTGTTCTACCGGTTTATGCCGGAACTCATTTATGCGGGACATGTGTATGTCGCAATGCCGCCGCTCTATAAGGTCGTACCGCAAAAGGGTGAGGAGGAATACCTTTACGATGATGCGGCACTCGAAAAGTACCGTAAGGCGCATGCAAATCAGAAATTTACATTGCAGCGGTACAAAGGTCTTGGAGAGATGGATGCTGACCAGCTTTGGGAGACCACCTTAAATCCCAAGACACGTATGCTTAAGCGCATTGAGATTGAAGACAGCATGATGGCGTCTGATATGACGGCACTTTTGATGGGAAATGATGTTCTTCCGCGAAAGGAATTTATCTATGCACATGCGCATGATGCTGAGGTAGACAACCAGGCATAGCCGTTATGGCATTGTCACAACACGGACAAACATGAATGCAAATGTAGGAGAACTGTATGGAAAGCAGTAATATAATTCAAACAGAATATTCGGAGCATTTGGAGAAGTCCTTTATGGACTATGCGATGAGCGTCATCATTGCAAGAGCGTTTCCGGATGTCAGAGACGGATTTAAGCCGGTTCAAAGACGTATCCTTTATGATATGAATGAGCTGGGAGTAAAATATGATAAGCCATATAAAAAGAGTGCGCGTATCGTCGGTGATACGATGGGTAAATATCACCCACATGGTGACAGCTCAATCTATGGGGCGATGGTTGTCATGGCACAGGACTTTAAAGAGGGACTTCCTCTTGTTGATGGACATGGTAACTTCGGCTCTATAGAAGGGGACGGAGCGGCTGCTATGCGATATACGGAGGCACGCCTGCAGCGGATCACACAGGAGGCGTATCTTGCGGATCTGGACAAGGATGTTGTAGATTTTGTGCCGAACTATGATGAAACGGAGAAAGAGCCGGTTGTGCTTCCGGTAAAGGTGCCGAATCTTCTGATCAACGGTGCAGAGGGTATCGGTGTCGGAATGGTAACCAGCATACCGACCCATAACCTGGCCGAGTGTATTGACGGTGTCATCGCTTACATGAGAAATCCGGACATCACCACAGAAGAGATGATGCAGTATATTCCAGGACCGGATTTTCCGACCGGAGGAATCGTGGCAAACAAGGATGAACTGACTGAGATCTACCGGACAGGAACCGGAAAGATCAAGCTTCGCGGCAAGATTGAGGTGGAGCAGCAGAAGGGCGGAAAAGAGCGCCTGATCATCACAGAGATCCCGTACACAATGATTGGTGCCAATATTGGCAAATTTTTAAATGATATTTACTCGCTGGTTGAGACGAAAAAGACGGGCGACATTGTAGACATCACGAACCAATCCTCAAAGGAAGGAATCCGCATCGTACTTGACCTGAAAAAGGGCGCGGATGTGGAGGCTCTCAAGAATCTGCTTTATAAGAAGACAAAGCTGGAGGATACATTTGGAGTCAACATGCTTGCGGTTGCGGACGGAAGACCGGAGACACTTGGCATCGTAGAGATTATCCGGCACCACGTGAACTTCCAATATGAGATTGCAACACGCAAATACAAGACACTTCTTTCAAAGGAACTCGACAAGAAGGAAATTCAGGAAGGTCTTATCGAAGCCTGCAACGTCATCGATCTGATCATTGAGATCCTGCGAGGCAGCAAGAATATCACAGATGCGAAGGCATGCCTGACCAAGGGTGAGACTTCCAATATCAAATTTAAGTCCAAAGAGTCTGAGAAGATGGCAAAGCAGCTCCACTTTACGGAACGTCAGGCCTCTGCAATCCTTGAGATGCGTCTGTACCGCCTGATCGGACTGGAAATTGATGCACTTATGAAAGAGCATGAGGATACACTTGCTAAGATCGCACGATACAGTGAACTGCTTTCCAGCAGGTCTGCGATGGCAAAAGCAATCATTAAGGAGCTTAATGACCTGAAAAAGGAATACGCAGTTCCGAGAAAGACACAGATTGACAATCTTGCGGAAGCAGTTGTTGTCGAGAAAGCAATCGAGGAGAAAGATGTTATCTTTCTTATGGATCGGTTCGGCTATGCAAAGACCATCGATGTCGCTTTGTATGAGAGAAACCGTGAAACTGCGGATGCAGAAAACCGCTATGTATTTACAGTGCGCAACACCGGGCGCATCTGCATTTTTACCGATAAGGGACAGATGCATTGGGTAAAGGTGATGGATCTGCCGTTCGGAAAGCTTAAAGACAAGGGAACTCCGATCGACAACGTAAGTAATTATGACAGTAAGGCGGAGCATTATATCTACGTCTGCGCAATGGAATCATTAGAGGGCAGTAAGCTGATCTTTGGAACAAAGAGCGCAATGTTAAAGCTTGTGGATGGCAGTGAGTTTATTGTTGGCAAAAAGACAACGGCGGCAACGAAGCTTGCAGATGGAGATGAGGTGCTTCTCATCCAGAAAGTGGAGGCAAACGACACAATTGTCATGCGTTCAAAGAAGGATATGTTCCTTCGGGTTGCCTGTGAGCAGATACCGGAAAAGAAAAAGAGTGCAGTCGGAGTGAGGGGCATGAAGCTTGACGCAGGCGATGAACTTTCAAATATTTATTATCTACAGGATGGAGATAATGAAAATGTGGAGGTGAAGGGCAAGGAGATCGCCCTGAACAGGCTTCACATCGGAAACCGCGATACAAAAGGGGTTAAGAGGTAACAAAGGATGAACTATGAAGAAGCGCGTGCATATGTCCGGGAAGTATCAAAAACCGGAAGTGTACTTGGACTTGAAAGTATTGAGCGATTGATGGATGAGCTGGGGAATGTGCAGAACGGATTGCCGATCATTCATATTGCCGGAACAAACGGAAAAGGGTCTACCGGCGCATACCTTGCCGCTGCATTTGCAGAGGCGGGACTTCATGTAGGAAGGTACTGTTCTCCGGCGGTCTTTGATCCGCTTGAGGTGTGGCAGTATGACGGAGTAAATATCTCCGAGAGGGAATACGCAAATGTAATGTCACAGGTGAAGACTGCCTGTGACATTGTGGTATCTAAAGGATATCCGGCACCAACGGTATTTGAAGTGGAAACGGCAGCCGCCTTTGTCTACTTCTCTGGGAAAAAGCCGGATGTGGTATTGCTTGAGGTCGGAATGGGAGGACTTACGGATGCAACGAACGTGATTGCAAAACCGCTGGCATCCGTAATTACCACGATCAGCATGGATCATATGCAGTTTCTTGGAAATACGCTTTCGGATATTGCAAGGGCAAAAGCCGGAATCATAAAGAAAGAAAGTCCGGTCTTTTGCGCGCCGCAGGAGGAAACGGCAGCGCAGGTGCTTCGGCAGACGGCGGAAGAAAAGAACGCGCCAATCGTACTGCTTGAAAAACGGCAGATAAGTGGGAAATCCCAAAAGCCCGGCTGCCTGCGTCTTGTGTATAATTCTGACCGATATGGGGAATTTGCTCTCACCACATCTATGGCGGGCAGCTACCAGGTGCGGAATGCAGCACTTTCGGCTGAGGTGGCGGCCTATTGCCTGGCACAGTTAAAACCGAAGGAATCCGAAAAGCAGCATAAGCGCTGGATCTGTGATGGAATTGCAAAAACGGTATGGCCGGGGCGATTCGAGGTGCTTGGAAACAACCCGCTGTTTGTGCTGGATGGGGCACATAATGAGGATGCCGCATATTGCCTGGAAAAGACGGTGCAAAATTGTTTTACAAATACAAAGCTTGTCTATATAATAGGGGTGTTGGCAGATAAGGAGCATGAAAAGATGCTCAAAATCATGCTGCCGCACGCAAAGCGGGTATATACCGTTACCCCGCACAATCCGAGAGCACTTAAGGCAGATGCACTTGCGAAGGAGGCAGCCATGTTTTGCGGATCGGTACATGCATGTGAAAGCGTGGAAGAGGCAGTGACATCCGCTCTTAGTGATGCAAAGAGCATGGGACTTCCGGTGCTTGCATTTGGCTCATTATCTTATTTAAAGGAATGCAGGGATGCCTACCAAAAGGCAATGCGGCAGAATCTGTAAGATTGCAGCAGAAAGATCAGTCAGAGGTGAAAAAGATTATGGTAGATAAAGAAAAGGTAATGGAAGGGGTTAAGCTGATCCTTGAAGGAATTGGCGAGGATACGCAGCGCGAGGGACTACTGGAGACACCGGACCGGATCGCACGTATGTATGAAGAAATATTTGCAGGAATGGATCAGACTGCAGAAGAACCGCTTTCTAAGACATTTCATGTAGACAATGATGAGATGGTGATCGAGAAGGATATTACCTTTTATTCCACATGTGAACATCATTTTATGCCATTTTTTGGAAAAGCGCATGTCGCATATATTCCGGATGGCAAGGTGGTCGGAATCAGCAAGCTTGCAAGAACGGTCGAGGTATATGCAAAACGGCCGCAGATTCAGGAAAAGCTTACCGCACAGATCGCAGATGCACTTATGGAATATTTAAATCCAAAGGGCGCGATTGTTATGATCGAGGCAGAGCATATGTGCATGACGATGCGCGGTATCAAAA
>JBNMJQ010000026.1:0-26054 GCA_050873865.1 Agathobacter sp.
ATAATATAGAGCGCCCACAAAATAACGACCGTCCGAACAGACCGCAGGGCGACAGAAGAGACGGAGACCGCCCGAACAGACCACAGGGTGACAGAAGAGACGGAGACCGCCCGAACAGACCACAGGGTGACAGAAGAGACGGAGACCGCCCGAACAGACCACAGGGTGACAGAAGAGATGGAGACCGTCCGAACAGACCGCAGGGTGACAGAAGAGACGGAGACCGCCCGAACAGACCACAGGGTGACAGAAGAGACGGCAATCGTCCGAACAGACCGCAGGGTGACAGAAGGGATGGCAATCGCCCATTTGGTGACCGTTCGGCAAGACCAGGCGCTGATCGCGGTGCAGCTGGAAATAAGGGACGCTTTGACCGTGAGATGGATAAGTTCAACAAGGAGTCCGCAGCTGCAAGTGAGGAAGTAAGAGGCAAAGAGAGCCGTGAGCGAAGCAACAGCGAGCGCAAGAACAACAACAGACATCAGGATCACGATAAGCTCGGAAGCAAGAGACAGGAGAATTACATCAACTTAGAGAAGCATGGCGGCAAGAAGAAACCACAGCAGCAGCCACAGCAGCCGAAGGAAGATGAAAATGAAATCAAGACTATTGTTCTCCCGGAGAAGATGACAATCCGTGAGCTGGCAGATGCCATGAAGATCCAGCCATCTGCGATCGTTAAGAAGCTGTTCTTGAAGGGACAGATGGTTACGGTAAACCACGAAGTAGATTTTGCGGCAGCAGAGGATATTGCACTTGAGTTCAATTATATCTGCGAGCCGGAAGAAAAGGTGGATGTCATTGCAGAGCTTCTTAAGGAAGACGAGGAGAATGAGGCTGATATGGTCAGCCGTCCGCCGGTTGTCTGCGTCATGGGTCACGTTGATCACGGTAAAACATCTCTTTTGGATGCAATCCGTTCTACCCGTGTGACAGACCGCGAGGCTGGTGGTATTACACAGCATATCGGAGCATCTGTCGTATCGATCAACAACCAGAACATCACGTTTTTGGATACACCGGGACATGAGGCGTTTACTGCGATGCGTATGCGTGGTGCAAACTCTACCGATATTGCGATTCTTGTTGTTGCTGCCGATGATGGTGTAATGCCGCAGACTGTTGAAGCAATCAACCATGCAAAGGCTGCCGGCGTTGAAATCATTGTTGCAATCAACAAGATTGATAAGCCGAGTGCAAATATTGACAAGGTAAAGCAGGAGCTTTCTGAGTATGAGCTTATCCCGGAGGACTGGGGTGGAAGCACTATCTTCTGTCCGGTATCAGCACATACAAAGGAAGGTATCGACAATCTTCTTGAGATGATCCTTCTGACCGCAGAAGTATTAGAGCTAAAGGCAAATCCGAAGCGTAAAGCAAGAGGACTCGTCATTGAGGCTCAGCTCGATAAGGGGCGTGGAGCTGTTGCGACCGTTCTTGTACAGAAGGGAACACTTCACGTAGGTGATCCGATTGCCTGTGGAAGCTGCTATGGTAAAGTACGTGCCATGGTAGACGATAAGGGACGCAGAGTAAAAGAAGCAACTCCGTCAACACCTGTTGAGATCCTTGGATTAAACAATGTCCCAGCAGCCGGAGAGACGTTTGTATGCTGTGATTCCGACAAGGAGGCAAAGGCCTTTGCAGATACTTATATTGCAGAGGAGAAGAATAAGCTTCTTGAGGATACCAAGGCAAGAATGTCTTTGGATGATCTGTTCTCACAGATTCAGTCCGGCAATATGAAGGAACTTAACATTATCGTTAAGGCGGATGTGCAGGGTTCTGTTGAAGCGGTCAAGAATAGTCTTGTTAAGCTTTCCAATGAGGAAGTTGTTGTAAAGGTTATCCATGGCGGTGTAGGTGCGATCAATGAATCCGATGTGATTCTTGCATCTGCATCCAATGCGATTATCATAGGATTTAACGTCCGTCCGGACCCGGTTGCAAAGCTTACTGCTGATAGAGAAGGCGTAGATGTAAGACTTTACAAGGTTATCTACAATGCAATCGAGGATGTGGAAGCTGCCATGAAGGGCATGCTTGACCCGATTTTCGAGGAAAAGGTTATCGGACACGCGGAAATCCGTCAGATATTCAAGGCATCCGGTGTCGGCAATATTGCAGGCTCCTATGTGCTTGATGGTGTGATCGAGCGAGGATGTAAAGTCCGTATTACAAGAGAAGGCGAACTTATCCACGAAGGTGATCTTGGCTCCTTGAAGCGTTTCAAGGATGATGTCAAGGAAGTTAAGACCGGATTTGAATGTGGTCTTGTATTTGATAACTTCAACGATATCCAGGAATTTGATATTGTAGAAGCTTATAAGATGGTAGAAGTACCAAGATAGGAAGATAGCATGAGAAAGAATAGTATCAAAAATATTCGGATCAACGAAGAAGTCATGCACGAATTGTCCAATATTATCCGCGGGGAAATCAAAGACCCGCGGATAAATCCCATGACAAGTGTTGTTGCAGTTGAGGTTGCGCCGGATCTTAAGACAGCAAAAGCCTATATCAGCGTCCTTGGAGACGAGCAGTCCCAGCAGGATACGATGGCAGGCCTGAAATCTGCAGAAGGATATATCCGCAGGGCATTGGCAAAATCTATAAATTTGCGCAATACACCGGAGATTAAATTTATATTAGACCAATCCATCGCATATGGTATTGAAATGTCTAAGAAAATCGATGAGCTTACCAAAGGACAAGAGGATGAGTCAGAAGATTAATTATCTGGACCGCATTCTGGATGGAAAAACGTCGGTCGGCATTGCGGGACATGTGCGCCCGGATGGCGACTGCGTTGGCTCAACGCTTGCGGTCTACAATTATATTAAAGAGAATTATCCACATATATATGTAAAATTATTTCTGGAGCCAATTCCCAATATCTTTAAATTTCTACGCTATTCTGCAGAAATTGACAGCAATTATGCAGACAATACAATTTTTGACTTATTTATTGCATTGGATTGCGGAGATCTTGGAAGACTTGGCAATGCAGCTGGCTTTTTTTCAGCGGCAAAGAGCACTCTTTGCATTGATCATCATATCAGCAATCAAAGCTTTGCGGATGAAAACTATATCTACCCGGATGCAAGCTCTACCTGTGAGCTTGTCTATGAGGTGATTGATACAGAAAAGATCACAAAGGAGATTGCAGAATGTCTCTATACCGGAATTGTACATGATACCGGTGTTTTCCAATATTCCTGTACATCGGCTAAGACGATGGAAATTGCAGGAGTTCTGATGGAAAAGGGCATTGATTATCCTAAGATTGTTGATGAGACATTTTATACCAAGACATTTTCTCAAAATAAAATTTTGGGACAGGCATTGTTAAACAGTGAACTTTACCTGAATGGTGCATGCATTGCCAGCGTGATCACGCAGAAGGAAATGGAAAAGTTTGGGGTGCTGCCAAAGCATCTTGACGGAATTGTAAATCAGCTTCGTATTACCAAAGATGTACGTGTTGCACTCTTTTTGTATGAGAACGGAGATGGCACATGGAAGGGAAGCCTGCGTGTGAATGGAGATTTCAATGTGGCAGAGGTTGCAATCTGCTTTGGTGGTGGTGGACATGTCAAGGCGGCTGGTTTTACGATCGATGGACCGGCCGATGTGGCAGTTGCCAGGGTATTAAAAGAAATAGAGGCAAGACTGTAGGTTGAATTTATGATAAATGGAATCATAAACATATATAAAGAAAAAGGCTTTACCTCTTTTGATGTTGTTGCCAAAATGCGTGGGATCGCACATCAGAAGAAAATTGGACATACCGGGACACTAGATCCGGATGCGGAAGGAGTACTTCCGGTATGTCTTGGAAAGGCAACAAAGGTCTGTGATCTGCTTACTGACAAGGACAAAGAATATGAAGCTGTTTTGCTGCTTGGAATTATGACTGACACACAGGATGTTACAGGGCAGATCCTTAAAGAACATCCGGTAGATGTGACGGATCAGCAGGTGCGGGAAGCAATCCATTCTTTTGTTGGCAGATATGAGCAGATTCCACCGATGTTTTCTGCTCTTAAGGTAGATGGAAAAAAGCTTTGTGATCTGGCAAGAAAGGGCATTACGGTCGAACGCAAGGCAAGACCGGTTTTGATACATGAAATCGAAATTCTATCAATGGAATTGCCCCGAGTCCGGATGCGGATACATTGTTCAAAAGGAACCTATATCCGCACGTTATGCCAGGACAGTGGAGAGAAGCTTGGATGTTATGGCTGCATGGAATCCCTTTTGCGCACACGGGTAGCGGGCTTTATGCTGAAGGATGCTTATCGTTTGCAGGAGGTTGAGGAAATATTTGCAAATGGAAGGGAAAATGATATTCTGTTTCCGGTGGATACCGTGTTTGACAGTTATCCGAAATGCCGGGCGGTTGAGCAGGCGGTAAAGCTTTTGGAAAATGGAAACAGAATTCCTTCTTCAATGATTCCAGAGGCGAAAAAGGATGAGATACCTATCCGGTTATACTGCGCAGATGGAAGATTTGTTGGAATATATACATACCAAAGAGAACAGGAAGACTATAAACCAATTAAGATTTTTATGGAATAAACGATGAAATATATTCATGATACATTGGATTTCTGTGTTGAGGAGGCAAGCGTTATTACCCTTGGAAAGTTCGATGGATTACACCGCGGACATGAACTTCTGATGCATGAAATCCAAAAGCAAAAAGAACAAAATGGCTTTAAGACGATCGTTTTTACCTTTGATATTCCGCCGAGAAAGCGTGTATATGCGGCAAAAGCGAAAGAGCTTACGGTAAATGAAGAAAAACGATATATTTTCGAACAGTCGGGCATTGATTATCTGATTTCCTGCCCATTTACAGAAGAAGTGATGTGCATGGAGGCAGAGGCATTCATCCGTTGGATTGTGGAGTCTCTTTCTGTCCGCTGCTTTGTGGTGGGCTCGGATTTCCATTTTGCACATAATCGTTCCGGAAACTACGAAGTGCTGCAGCAATACGAAGAAAAATACGGATATAAGACGATTGTCATGCCAAAGGTCCAGGAGGACGGCAGGGACATCAGCAGTACATTTGTACGGGAAGAAATCGAAAAGGGGAACATCCAAAAGGCAAACAGACTATTGGGATATCCATTTTTTGCCAAAAGCGATGTGATTCACGGAAACCGGATCGGACATACAATGGGAATCCCTACTGTAAACATGGCAATCCCAGAGGACAAGATGATTCCACCATTCGGAGTGTATATCACCCGGACAAAGGTTGACGGTGTATGGTACAGGAGTGTATCAAATATCGGGCGCAAACCGACTGTGGGAGAAGACAATCCAATCGGACTTGAGACATTTCTGCTTGACTTTGACAGAGATGTTTACGAAAAAAATATTCTGGTTGAATTTCTTGATTTTATTAGGCCGGAGAAGCGGTTTGAGTCGCTTGAAGAACTGAAACATCAGATTCTGTGCGATATTGAAACCGCTAACAAATATTACGAAAATATTACAAAAGTGTGTTGACAGCCAAAGATGCAACTGCTATACTTTGTAAGAAAAATGATATTTCATGGGAGGCTTACATGAAAGCAAGTAAAGAAATGATCCGAAAGATTACTGCCGGCACAGTTTTTGTTGTTTGTGTGTGCGGGATTACAGCCATTTCGGTTTTTAATAAGAATACAGATAACAATAATGACAGCGATACAGCAAAGACCTGTGTTACAGCAGGGGTATCAAATGTCTTAAATGGAAATATGGTTACGATTCCTTCATTTACCTCAGGAGTATCTGCGGTTCTGAATGATTTCCCGGATGTTTCTATCTCAGACAGCGGGCTTGCGCTTGTGACAATGGGAATGGATGCTGCGGATGGAGAACCGGTTGCGGAGGATGCTGTGGATACAGCGGATGAAACAGATGCAGATGCTGTTTCGGATACGCAGGATAGTGAAGATAATACAATCTGTGGCTATACGAATATCGGCATTGCAAATGTTGAGACTAGTAACTTAAATGTAAGAGAAGAGCCAACGACTGACAGCAAAATTGTTGGTAAGATGACTCACCACAATGCCTGCGAGATTTTGGAAGTTGTTGGTGATTGGTCAAGAATCAAATCCGGAAGCGTGTCCGGATATGTAAAGAGTGAATATCTTTACACCGGTGAGGAAGCTCTTGCGATTGCAAAGGAAGAGGTTTGCACATATGCGACCGTTACTACGGAGACGCTTCGTGTCAGAAGTGAGAAATCCACGGATTCTTCCATTGTATCACTTGTAAATAACGGAGAAGATCTTGTTGTAGTCGAAGAGGATGATGAGTGGGTGCTTGTTGAAATCGATGATGAGACAGGATATGTTTTTAAGGATTATGTTACTATTGCGCAGAAGCTGCCAACAGCAAAAACAATCACAGAGATCCGTTACGGTGAAGGTGTTTCCGATGTGCGTGTAGATTTGGTACAGTATGCACTTCAGTTTGTGGGTAACCGGTATGTCTGGGGTGGTACAAGCCTTACAAAGGGTGTTGACTGTTCCGGATTTACTATGAAGATTTACGAGAAATACGGAATATATCTGCCGCATTCTTCACGTTCACAGCCGAGCTACGGAACAAAGATCAAAGCCTCACAGGCTCAGCCGGGCGACCTTTTCTTCTACGGCAGCGGAAAGCATATCAGCCATGTTGCAATCTACATTGGAAATGGTCAGATTGTACATGCCAGCAATAAGCGTGACGGCATCAAGATTTCCAGCGCATATTACCGTACCCCGATCTGCGTGGTACGCTATCTGGATGATTAAAAGTTTTTGTTTACAAGCCATGCAAGCTATGCTATACTATGCAAGTATGGTTTTTGCCCATATTCGGTGAATGGACACTCCGACCTTTTGCTGAGTATCTGATACATCGGGCTAATAATATTTTAAGGAGGATCACAACATGATCGCAAAGGAAAAGAAACAGGCAATTATCAATGAGTATGGAAGAACACCTGGTGATACTGGTTCACCGGAAGTTCAGATCGCTATTCTTTCAGCAAGAATTGCAGAGCTTACTGAGCACTTGAAGGAGAATCCAAAGGATCATCATTCCAGAAGAGGAATGCTTAAGATGATCGGTAAGAGACGTGGTTTACTTTCTTACTTAAAGGATCTTGATATCGAGAGATATCGCTCCCTTATTGAGCGTTTAGGACTCAGAAAGTAATTGTAAAGACAGAGCGGAGTTGTTTTTTCGACTCCGCTCTTTGTTGTGAAAAATGCAGGAGATTTTTACCGAAGCCACTGAAGAGGCTATGCGCTTTTCGTGGGTTCTTCAGTAGTTTCGGAGCTCCTGCAATTTGCAGATTTTCAAGTAAAAAGTAAAGGAGAACAGATATGTACAAAAGTTATTCAATGGAACTTGCCGGCAGAACACTTACCGTAGATATTGGCAGAGTATGTGCACAGGCAAATGGTGCTGCACTTCTTAAGTACGGCGAGACAACAGTACTTTCAACAGCAACAGCATCAGACAAGCCACGTGATGGCGTTGATTTCTTCCCTCTTTCCGTAGAATTTGAGGAGAAGATGTATTCTGTAGGAAAGATTCCGGGTGGATTCAATAAGAGAGAGGGCAAAGCATCTGAGAATGCAATCCTTACCTCACGTGTTATCGACCGACCGATGCGTCCGTTATTCCCGAAGGACTACCGTAATGATGTAACATTAAACAACATGGTTATGTCTGTAGACCCGGAATGCCGTCCGGAGCTTGTCGGCATGATCGGTGCAGCACTTGCTACCACAATTTCAGATATTCCATTTGATGGCCCATGTGCAATGACACAGATGGGACTTGTTGATGGAGAGCTTATTGTCAATCCATCACAGAAAGTATGGGATGATGGGGATCTCCAGCTTACCGTAGCATCTACCTCAGAGAAGGTCATCATGATCGAAGCTGGTGCCAATGAGGTGCCGGAAGACAAAATGATCGAGGCAATTTATAAGTGCCATGAAGTAAACCAGACGATCATTGCGTTCATCAATAAGATCCGTGAAGAAGTAGGAAAACCAAAGCATGAGTATACAAGCTGCGCAATTCCTGAGGAAATGTTTGCTGCAATGAAGGAGATTGTTACCCCGGAGCAGATGGAAGAAGCAGTATTTACTGATGAGAAGCAGAAGAGAGAAGAAAACATCAAGGAAGTAACCGCTAAGCTTGAAGAGGCTTTTGCTGATAAAGAGGATTGGCTTGCTGTTCTTGGTGAGGCTGTTTACCAGTATCAGAAGAAGACTGTACGCAAGATGATCTTAAAGGATCATAAGCGTCCGGATGGAAGAGCACTTAACCAGATCCGTCCTCTTGCAGCAGAGGTTGATCTGATCCCGCGTGTACATGGCTCTGCAATGTTTACCCGTGGACAGACACAGATCTGTGATATCGTAACACTTGCTCCACTTTCTGAGGTTCAGAAGATTGATGGACTTGATGCAAATGTTACGACAAAGAGATACTTACATCAGTACAACTTCCCGGCTTATTCTGTAGGTGAAACCAAGGTTTCAAGAGGACCGGGACGTCGTGAAATCGGACATGGAGCACTTGCTGAGAAGGCACTTGTGCCAGTACTTCCGAGCGAGGAAGAATTCCCATATGCAATTCGTGCCGTATCCGAGACTTTTGAGTCAAACGGATCTACTTCCATGGCTTCTACCTGTGCATCCTGCATGTCTCTTATGGCTGCCGGTGTACCGATCAAGAAGATGGTAGCTGGTATTTCCTGTGGTCTTGTTACCGGAGATACCGATGATGATTTTGTACTTCTTACCGATATTCAGGGTCTTGAGGACTTCTTTGGCGATATGGACTTTAAGGTAACCGGTACTACCGATGGTATTACCGCAATTCAGATGGATATCAAGATCCACGGACTTACCAGACCGATTGTTGAAGGCGCTATTGCAAGATGCCGTGAAGCCAGACTTTTCATTATGGATACCTGCATGAAGCCTGCAATCGCAGCTCCAAGAGCTGAGGTTAACGAGTGGGCTCCGAAGATTGAGCAGATTACAATTGATCCTGCAAAGATTGGCGATGTAGTTGGTCAGAAGGGTAAGACAATCAATGAAATTATTGCCCGCACCGGTGTCAAGATTGACATTACCGATGATGGAGCTGTTTCCGTATGCGGAACTGACAAGGCAATGATCCAGAAGGCAATCGAGATGATAAAGACAATCGTAACAGATTTCGAGGAAGGCCAGATCTTTACCGGAACTGTTGTCAGCATCAAGGAGTTTGGTGCATTTATCGAGTTTGCACCTGGCAAAGAGGGAATGGTACACATTTCTAAGATTGCAAAAGAGCGTATCAACCGTGTTGAGGATGTTCTTACTCTTGGAGATAAAGTTACCGTTATCTGCCTTGGCAAGGACAAGATGGGACGTATCAGCTTTTCAATGAAGGACGTTCCGGAACAGCAGTAATATACAAAGAAATGGGGGCATTTGTTCAATAAGAACATCTGCCCCTTTTTATGGAAAGAAAGGATGAGAGCATATCTATGAAAAAAATAAAAAATTCTGAATTCAATTGTTTATTTGTATCAATTCTTATGCTTGCAGTGGCAATGCTGATCGGACTTGGTGTGCATAACATATTAAAACCAAAGGCAGCTGAAACCCGTTTCGTAACAGAATCCGCTGACGGAGAATATACCGGCGAGGCAGACGGATTTGGTGGAAAAATTGTTGCAACAGCGGTTGTCAAGGATGGTACGGTAACTGATCTTACAGTCGTTGGAGATTCTGAGACACAGGGACTTGGAAGTGTAGCAGTTGAGAACCTTCCGGGAAAGGTTATGATGAATCAGTCACTTGCGGTAGACAGTGTTGCCGGTGCGACGGTTTCTAGTGAAGCTGTCTTAAAGGCTATGTATAATGCGTTAGAGGCTGCCGGAGTTGACATGACAGTTGCTTCTTCTGCGAATGAATCTGCGGATGCTGTCGAAAAGACGGATGAGACAATTGAGGCGGATATCGTTGTGATCGGTGGCGGTGGAGCCGGAATGACAGCGGCTCTTACTGCGAAGGAGCAGGGAAAAAATGTCATACTCCTCGAAAAAATGCCATATCTCGGTGGAAATACAACCAAGGCAACCGGTGGTATGAATGCAGCAGAAACACATTATCAGGAGGAGCAGGATATTGAGGATTCAGTTGAACAATTTGTAGAAGATACAATGGTTGGAGGAAAGGAACTCAACAACATTGATCTTGTGCGCAAGATGGCAGAACTTTCTTCCGATGCAATTGATTGGTTAGATTCTATCGGTGCACCGCTTCCGAAGGTATCTTTTTCTGGCGGAGCTACCAACGCACGAATCCACTCGCCGGAGGATGGTTCCGGTGTCGGGGAATATCTGGTAAATGCATTTTCGGCACAGCTTGAGAAAGCTGAGATTCCGGTATATCTTCAGACGAAGGCAACAGAACTTATTATGGAAGATGGGGTTGTCTGTGGGGTCAAAGCGGAAAGTGATACTGTAAACTATACATTTAAGGCCAAAGCAGTTATCATTGCAACCGGAGGATTCGGTGCAAATGAAGAGATGTACTGTGAGTATCGTCCAGATTTAAAGGGAACGGTAACTACCAATGCTCCGGGGGCAACCGGCGATGGAATCATCATGGCAGGTGCAGTAGGTGCAGATTTTGTTGATATGGACCAGATTCAGCTTCATCCGACTGTTGAACAGCAGACAAGTATGCTGATCACTGAAGGAGTCCGCGGTGATGGCGCAATTCTTGTTAATCAGTCCGGCAAGCGTTTTACAAATGAAATGCTGACGAGAGACAAGGTTTCCGCTGCAGAACTTGAGCAGGAAGGCCAATATGCTTATGTTATTTTTGATCAGAACTTAAGGGATGGTCTGAAAGCAGTTGAGAAATATATAAAAAATGGTATTGTAGTTCAGGCAGATACGATTGAAGAACTTGCAACCAAGCTTGATATTGATCCAACTACTTTGGCAGAAACTCTTGCCACCTGGAATGAGGCTGTCGCAAACCAAAATGATACTGAGTTTGGCAGAGATACCGGTATGGAGGCAGATCTGAGTGTTGCACCTTACTATGCAATCAAGGTTGCACCTGGTATCCACCATACCATGGGTGGAATTAAGATTGACACCGATGCTGAAGTTATCAATACCGAGGGTAATACCATTCCGGGATTATTTGCAGCTGGGGAAGTCTGTGGAGGTATCCACGGAGGCAACCGTATCGGAGGCAATGCTGTAACGGATATCGTTGTATTTGGACGCGTTTCCGGAGAGAGTGCCTGCGACTACGTAGACAACCACTAATTACTATTTTAACCATTCACTACAAGAATGCCTGTTCCCAAGTGGAGCAGGCATTCTTTTTTATCTTTAACGATGCCTTCTATCTGCATCTGTCGACCCACAATTCTCTATATTTTTTTAAAAGATTTCAAAATATAAAGGCTCGTGGGTTGGATAATGCTTATACAATGCTTCATTAAAGATTTGAAAAAATGCAAACACTTGGAAGATGTACGATGCATAGACTAAAATAAAAAATGAATCGTGCAAAGAAGATTGTACATGCAGAAAATGTATATAAATGGGGATATAGCGGGAAAGGAGTAACGATTGCGGTGTTGGATTCGGGGGTGTCAGTCACACATCCGGATCTGTATGACCGAGTAATATATTTTGAAGATTATGAGGGAAACAAAATATCCTGCTATGATGATAATGGACATGGAACGCACGTCGCAGGAATACTCTGCGGAAGTGGAAAGCTAAGCAGAGGAAAGTATGCAGGCATGGCACCAAAAGCAAATCTTGTGGTACTTAAGGTTCTTGACGCAAAGGGAAATGGGAGTACAGACCGGGTACTGCGGGCACTTGACTGGATAAAGAAGAATCATGAGAAATACCGGATCCGGCTGCTCAACTTTTCCATCGGATACCTGCCGAGTGCAAAATATGAAGAGCAGAAGCGCCTGCTTGATGCGATCGAGGAACTGTGGGATATAGGCATCATGGTAATAACAGCCGCAGGAAATAAAGGACCGAAAGAACAGACTGTGACGGTACCGGGTATTTCACGAAAGGTGCTTACGGTGGGGGCCAGTGATGATGACAAGGAACTTCCGCAGCACCTAAAGCCCGGATATAGTGGAAAGGGACCAACAAGCTGTTGCATCATCAAACCGGAGGTGCTTGCTCCGGGAACCGGAATTGTAAGCACCGGAATTGACCGGAATAAACATTATGGATATGTTGAAAAGAGCGGAACCTCCATGGCAACCCCAATTGTCTGCGGAGCCATGGCGTTAGCCTTTGAAAAGGACCCGGAGCTAACGCCGGCGGCATTGAAGCTGATTGCATATCGGAACTGTAAACCAGTCATATCCGAGGAAAGACGTTCCTGGGGCCTTATCCAGGTGGATGAAATCATTCGCCAGATATGAATAATGCTTGCAGTTATGAAAAAGGTACGACAATATCTGGTGTTATAGTGAAATTATGTGAAAAGGAAAAGCTTCAACAGGTCAAGATAGGCAACACCGAAGGTTAGCGCGTCAATATCTTCATCGCAGATGATATCAACGGTTCCAATCTGTTTATTGCCGGATAGATAGACAGCATATCCGACAATATCACCCTTGGCAAGCGGCGCAGATAAGGAGTCATTCCATACAATGTTCTTGGTGATGGATGCTGCGTCTGTCCCTTTTGTCAGTATTGTGCTAAATGGGGAACGGTAGGAAACTGCTGCCGTTTTCTTTACACCATGTGATACGATTGGCTCCATGAGTGTATCTGTGTTCGGATCATTGTACATGAAACAGTTGGCAAAACCATAGTTCATCAATGCGACAACTTCTTTGTTGCGCATGGTTGGCGATTCTTCAGCCATGACCACCGCAATCAGATGGACATCATCTTTGCTGGCTGTGGCGGAAATGCAATATTTGGACTGTGAAGTATATCCGGTTTTTAGACCGGTTGTATAAGAATAATAGCGAAGCAGCTTATTTGTATTTGTCAATCCGAATTCAGATGTTCCCCGCCGTGTGGTATGATAAATGGTATCCATCCATATGGTACAGTAGTTGAATATATCTGGATGCTTGTTGATCAGCTCCATGGACATGATAGCAATGTCGTGTGCACTGGTCAGATGCCCATCGGCTTCTAAACCGCAGCAATTGACAAAGGTTGTATCATTCATCTGCAATGATGCAGCCTTTTCGTTCATTCTGGCGACAAAGGCTTCCTCTGTTCCACCGACAAATTCTGCCATTGCAACACATGCATCGTTAGCGCTTGCGATACTGATACACTTTAAAAGATCATCAACTGTCTGCTCCTCCCCGGGTTCTAAGAACACCTGGGAGCCACCCATGCCGGCCGCGTGTTCAGAGACCGTCACAATGTCGGATTTAGAGATTGACCCACTCTCGATTGCTTCAAAAATCAGGATTAATGTCATGATTTTGGTGATGCTGGCCGGGCGTAGACGTTCATGGGAGTTCTTTTCATAGAGAATTGTTCCGGTGGAGGATTCCATCAGAATTGCGGATGGTGTGGCAAGGCTGAGAGCGGAAGTACCGGACGAATCGGATGGTGCTTCCTCTTCGGATACAATGGGAGTGAATGCATATACAGCCCCAGGTGTGGTAAAAAGAATGGTAAAGGCCAAAAGTAAGGATAGGAATGTTTTCATAGGATACCTCCTTCATTGATATATTTTATGAGAAATGGTATTTGTTTATGAAGAGAGAAAAATGCAACTAAATCTAGTTGTATATATTGATGAAAATACTAAATATTGTAAAATTGACTTGAATTTTCTACATATACCATGTAAAATAACTAAGGATTGCAAATGGAGAGGCTATGCAGATGGATTTGAAAGTTAAGCTGCAGGTATTTGAGGGGCCGTTGGACCTGCTTTTGTACCTGATTGAAAAGAACAAAGTAAATATCTACGATATTCCGATCGTTGAGATTACAAGTCAATATATGGAATATATTGCGGAAATGAAACGCAGGGATCTGAATATTTTGAGCGAATTTCTTGTGATGGCGGCGACTCTTATCGATATCAAATCCAAGATGCTTTTACCGCAGGATCCGGCAGACGAGGAAGAAGAGGAAGATCCGAGAGCTGAACTGGTACAACAGCTTCTGGAATACAAGATGTATAAATGTATGGCGTATGAATTGAAAGATCGTCAGATGGATGCGGAACGTATCATGTACAAGCAGCCAACCATTCCGGATGAGATTCTTGCTTATGAGGAACCGGTGGATCTGGACGAGCTTGTTGCGGATGTCACGCTTGCAAAGCTGAATGAGATTTTTCAGAGCATCATGAAGAAGCAGGTAGACAAGATCGATCCGGTCCGTTCTAAGTTCGGCAAAATTGAGAAGGAAGAGGTTTCACTTGAAGACAAGATGGATTATCTGGAGAAATTCGCCGAGAAGAACCGTCATTTTTCTTTCCGAAGCCTGCTTGAATCCCAGGCAAGCAGAACGGAAATCGTTGTGACATTCCTTGCAATTCTTGAACTTATGAAGATGGGCAAGATCTTTATTTCTCAGGAACATATCTTTGATGATATTGAAATTGATTCAAGGATCGCTGCATAATTTTGTTTGAGGTCATTATGGAAGAAAAAAATTATCAGGCCATTATAGAGGCTATACTTTTTACGATGGGTGAGGCGGTGGAACTTGATCGTATCGCGGATGCCATCGAACTTGACAAAAAACAGACAAAGACAATCTTAGAAGGCATGATGGAAGAGTACAAGAGTGACCGTACCGGTATTGAACTGATCGAGCTTGATGGCTCTTACCAGATGTGTACCAAGCCGGAAATGTACGAATATCTGATCAGAATTGCAAAACAGCCGAAGAAGAGAGTCCTTACAGATGTTTTGCTGGAGACATTGTCAATTATTGCATACAAGCAGCCTGTTACGAGAACTGAAATCGAAAAGATACGTGGTGTTTCCTGCGATCATGCGGTAAACAAGCTGGTGGAATATAATCTGGTCAAGGAACTTGGACGGCTTGATGCACCCGGCAGACCGCTTTTGTTTGGTACAACGGAGGAATTCCTGCGCTCATTTGGAGTTTCCTCGATTGATGAACTTCCGGTATTAAGCTCTGTGCAGATTGAAGAGTTTAAGCAGGAGGCAGAAGCTGAAATGCAGATTGAACTTCCGATCTAAACATTGTAAGACAACACCATAAGGCCAGCATAAATTATGTACAAAGGTCATATACATTATCAAATTTGTGATGTATATGGCTTTTTTTATGGCAAAAAAATTCTGTTTAAAAATTATGGCTTTTTTTCTTGCAAGTTTATGCATTGTTTCGATTCCGCAGAAGGCGCTTGCAGAAGAAACGGCATCTTTGGAGGAAAATAAACTTTATTCAAAAGCATGCGTCTTGATGGATGGGGATAGCGGAAGGATTCTTTTTGGCAAAAATGAAACACTTGCGCTTGCAAATGCCAGCACGACAAAAATTCTTACAGCGATTGTCTGTCTGGAAAATTCGGACATGGATGAGATAGTGACTGCATCGGCAAAAGCAGCTTCCCAGCCCAAAGTTCATCTTGGCATGAAGGAAGGGGAGCAGTTTTATGTACGCGATCTGCTCTATGCAATGATGCTTGAATCCTTTAATGATTGTGCAATGGCACTTGCAGAGCATGTCGGTGGAAGCATGGAGGGTTTTGCCGGACTGCTAAACAGTAAAGCCTCACAGATTGGATGTACAGACACTTATTTTATCACCCCTAATGGGCTGGATGCGGAAAATGAGGAAAACTTCCATCATACAACAGCTGCTGACCTTGCCTTATTGATGAAGTATTGCTGCTGGGACTCCGAAGCATCAAAAATATTTTTGGAGATCACACAGTCACCAGCGCATTCTTTTACGAATCTGGCTGGGAAAAATTACGCAGTTTCTAATAAAAACGCTTTTTTATCCATGATGCCGGAAGCAATTTCCGGAAAAACAGGTTTTACCTCCGCGGCAGGCTATTGCTACGTGGGAGCAATCGAGTCGGATGGCCGTAAATATACGATTGCGCTTCTTGCATGTGGATGGCCAAATCATAGAACCTATAAATGGAGTGATGCAAAGAGTCTGTTTTGTTACGGAATGGATTATTACCGGCCAAAGATGGTCACATTTCCGGATACCGTGTATTCTATCGAAGTGGTTAACGGAAGAAAAGCAGAATCCACATTGCTGGATTGGGGAAAGAAGGTGACGATTCCGGCCGGTGCCGCCTTGACAGAAAAAAAGCAGTCATACCTTTTGAAGGAGGAGGAAAGCTTTTCGTATGAGATTGAACTTCCTAAAAAAATATATCGGAAAGTAAATGCTGGGGATGTCGTTGGAAAGATAAGATGTTATTTGGACGGAACCTGTATCTTAGAGAGAGAAATTTACATAAACGATGGATGTGAACTATGGGATTTTTCAAGTCTGCGAACGTGCTTTTGGAAGTCATATTTTATAATGTAATATTTTGGAAAAATAGTGAAAAAATTAACAATTTATATTGAAAATATACCTCAAAAGGATTACAATCACAATGAGCAAAATTTTTTATTTTTATAGATGGAGGGCATAAAATGAGTACTAACAATGCAAGCTTGGCAATGCAGCGTATCGCCAAGTTGGTCGATGAGAACAGCTTTATGGAAATTGGTTCTCTCGTAACAGCACGCAGCACAGACTTTAATCTGTCTGCACAGAAAGCACCTTCCGATGGCGTTATTATCGGTCATGGTCTTGTGGAGGGCAATCTTGTGTTTATTTACAGCCAGGATGCTTCCGTATTAAACGGAACGATCGGCGAGATGCACGCAAAGAAGATTGCTTCCGTATATGACATGGCTATGAAGATGGGCGCACCGGTAGTCGGATTTGTTGATTGCGGAGGTATCCGTCTTCAGGAGTCCGTGGACGCGCTTGACGGATTTGGACAGATTTATGCAAAGGAAGTTGCTGCTTCCGGCGTGATTCCACAGATTTCTGCCGTATTTGGTAACTGTGGCGGTGGACTGTCTGTTGTTCCGGCACTTGCTGACTTTACTTTCGTTGAGGAAGCAAAGGGACGCATGTTTGTCAATTCACCGGATGCGATCAAAGGCAATTTCACTGAGAAATGTGACACTGCTTCTGCAAAGTTCCAGAGTGAGGAGAACGGATGCATTGATGCAGTTGGAACTGAGGATGAGATTATCGCGCAGATCCGCGAGCTGATCACCATGCTTCCTTCTAATAACGAGGGAGACGTTTACACCGATGAGTGTGAGGATGATCTTAACCGCGCATGTGACGCAATGGATAGCATGTCCGCAGATCCGAGATACCTTTTGAGCGAGCTTTCCGATGACCATGTATTCTTCGAGACAAAGAAGAACTACGCAAAGAACATGGTTACCGGTTTCGTAAAGTTAAACGGCATGACCGTTGGTGCAGTTGCCAATTGCGCGGCTGTATATGATGAGGAAGGCAAAATGGCAGAAGAGTTCGAGTCAGGACTTACTGCAAGAGGCTGCAATAAGGCGGCTGAGTTTGTACAGTTCTGTGACGCCTTCTCTATTCCGATACTTACACTTACAAATGCAAACGGCTTTAAGGCCTGCCAGTGTTCTGAGAAGAACCTTGCAAAAGCTCTTGCAAGAATGGTTTATGCATTTGCTAACGCTACTACCGCAAAGGTAAATCTGGTTACCGATGAAGCATATGGCAGCGCATATGTTGCAATGAATTCCAAGTCCATCGGTGCAGACCTTGTATACGCCTGGAAGGATGCCAAGATCGGAACCATGGAGCCGAAGCTTGCTGCCAAGATCATGTATCCGCAGGCAGGAGCGGACGAGCTTTCCGAGAAAGCAGCCGAGTATGCCGCAAAGCAGTCTTCTGCAAGTGCAGCAGCCGGACGCGGATATGTGGATCTGATCATTGAGCCAGCAGATACCAGAAAGTATCTGATCGCAGCTTTTGAGATGCTTTACTCTAAGTATGTAGGAGAGCCGGACAAGAAACACGGAACAAAATAGAAAGGTGAAGTTTTATGAAGAAGAAAATCGCTTTGATGCTTTGCATCCTGACGGTTCTCGCAGGGATGCTCAGCGGATGTGGAACGGATCCTAAGACAGTAGATTACAATGGCTACACATACGACGAACTGTTTAATGCTGTATATGTAGATTTACAGATGGTACAGGGACTTGCCGGAGATATGGCAACGAATGATCTGACTGTCGAAGATCTGCACAATCACAATTATTCTTCCATCTATGATTATCTGATCTCAAGCGGAGTTACAGATGCACAGATCGAGGCAACAACAGCATGGAACGAAGTCGCAGATGAGTTCGGAACATTTACGTCTGTGGATGACGACAGCTTTAAGGTGGACAAGGCAGGTAAGACACTTACCACAGATATCAACCTTTTGTTTACCGCCGATGATGGTTCTACAAAGACTATCGTTTTTGAAGTAGTATATGAGTATTACTCAATGGAAGTAACCGGTATTTCCATTAACCCACAGTATTCTATGAGTGAGAAGCTTGCAAAGGCAGGAATGAATACACTGATTTCCATGTCCATTGTTTTTGCAGTGCTTGTACTGATCAGCCTGATCATTTATGCATTCAACCTTTTCCCATATCTGGAGAAGAAAAAGCAGGAGAAGGCAAAGGCAAAGAGTGCAGTTGCTGAAAACGCAGATGTTGTGACCCAGATTGAGAAGAGGGAAGAACAGCAGAGTGTTACTGATGACACAGAGCTTATCGCCGTGATCGCAGCAGCGATTGCTGCAAGCGAGGGAACCTCTACAAGTGACTTTGTAGTACGTTCAATCAATAGAAGATAATTTTAGGAGGATTTAATTTCATGAAGAACTATACAATTACCGTTAATGGAAATGTTTACGATGTTACTGTTGAGGAGACCGGAAGCACACCTTCCGCAGCAGCTCCGAGACGCACAGCAGCTCCGGCAGCTCCAAAGGCAACAGCAGCTCCGGCAGCAGCTTCCGCAGCAGGAAGTGTTAAGATTGAGGCTGGTGCAGCAGGAAAGGTATTCAAGCTTGAGGCTAAGCCTGGCGATGCTGTAAAGAAAGGTGATACCGTTCTTGTCCTTGAGATCATGAAGATGGAAACACCGGTTGTTGCTCCACAGGATGGAACAGTAGCCAGCATCAATGTAGCTGTCGGTGATTCTGTTGAGGCAGGCGCATTACTTGCAACTTTAAACTAATACCTTAGGAGGAAAAAAACGTGAGTTATGTAGGTGAAACCTTATTAAACCTCCTACATCAGACAGCCTTTTTTAACCTCACCTGGGGTAATTATGTAATGATCGCGGTTGCATGTTTATTCTTATTCCTTGCAATCAAAAAAGGCTTTGAACCATTACTTCTTGTTCCAATCGCATTTGGTATGCTTCTTGTTAATATCTATCCGGATATTATTGCAAGCCCGGAGCAGACAAGTAATGGAGTAGGTGGTCTGCTGTATTATTTCTATACTTTGGATGAGTGGTCTATTTTGCCGTCCCTGATTTTCATGGGTGTCGGTGCGATGACAGACTTTGGACCATTGATCGCAAACCCAATCAGTTTCTTAATGGGAGCTGCTGCACAGTTTGGTATTTTTAGTGCTTATTTCCTTGCAATCCTGCTTGGATTTAATGACAAGGCTGCTGCCGCAGTATCCATTATCGGTGGAGCGGATGGACCGACCTCCATCTTCCTTGCAGGTAAGCTCGGACAGACTGGTCTGATGGGACCGATCGCGGTTGCCGCATATTCGTACATGGCGCTTGTTCCGATCATCCAGCCACCAATCATGAAGCTGTTCACCACAAAGAAGGAGCGTGCCATCAAGATGGCAAACCTTCGTCCGGTCAGCAAGCTTGAGAAGATCTTATTCCCGATTGTTGTTACGATCGTGGTTTGTGTACTTCTTCCGACCACAGCACCGCTTGTCGGTATGTTGATGCTGGGTAACCTGTTCCGTGAGTCCGGCGTTGTCCGCCAGCTTCAGGAGACTGCAAGCAATGCACTTATGTACATCGTTGTTATCCTGCTCGGAACCTCCGTTGGTGCAACGACAAGTGCAGAGTCCTTTATCAATGTCAGCACGATCAAGATCGTTGTTCTCGGACTTGTTGCATTCATGGTTGGTACTGCTGCCGGCGTATTGTTCGGTAAGCTGTTATGCCATATCACACACGGAAAGATCAATCCGCTTATTGGTTCTGCCGGTGTATCTGCCGTTCCGATGGCTGCGCGTGTTTCCCAGAAGGTCGGAGCAGAGGAAGATCCTACCAACTTCCTGCTCATGCATGCGATGGGACCTAACGTTGCCGGTGTAATCGGTACTGCTGTTGCAGCCGGATGCTTCATGGCAATATTCGGAATCTAAAAGAAGATAACAGAAAGGAAATAAAAAAATGGGTGTTAAAATTACAGAAACCATTTTGCGTGATGCACATCAGTCCCTGATCGCTACCCGTATGACCACTGAACAGATGCTTCCGATCATCGACAAAATGGATCAGGTTGGATACAACGCAGTAGAGTGCTGGGGTGGTGCAACATTTGATGCATGCCTTCGTTTCTTAAAGGAAGATCCGTGGGAGAGACTTCGTAAGTTAAAGGACGGATTCAAAAAGACTCCGCTCCAGATGTTATTCCGGGGACAGAACATCTTAGGTTACAGCCAGTATCCGGATGATGTTGTTGAGTACTTCGTACAGAAGTCTATCGCTAACGGTATTGATATTATCCGTATTTTTGACTGCTTGAATGACGTGCGTAACCTTGAGACAGCAGTAAAGGCATGTAAGAAGGAAAAAGGACATGCACAGGTTGCTCTTTCCTACACATTGGGAGAGGCTTATACCTTGGATTACTGGATGGAGACTGCTAAGAAGATCGAGGATATGGGTGCAGATTCTATCTGTATCAAGGATATGGCAGGACTTTTGGTTCCTACCGCAGCAACCGAGCTGGTACAGGCATTGAAGTCCTCCACCAGCCTTCCGATCGACCTTCATACACACTATACCTCAGGTGTTGCTTCCATGACTTACCTTAAGGCAGTTGAGGCAGGCTGCGATATTATTGATACTGCAATGTCTCCGCTTGCACTTGGTACTTCACAGCCGGCAACCGAGGTTATGGTTAAGGCATTTGAGGGTACTCCGTACGATACCGGACTGAATCTGGATCTTCTTTCTGAGATCTGCGATTACTTCCAGCCGATCCGTGAGGAGGCATTAAAGAGCGGACTGTTAAATCCGAAGGTTCTCGGTGTCAATATCCAGACCTTAAAGTATCAGGTTCCGGGTGGTATGCTTTCCAACCTTGTTTCACAGCTTAAGGAGCAGGGCGCAGAGGATAAGTATGAGGAAGTATTAAAGGAGGTTCCGAGAGTTCGTAAGGATCTTGGTGAGCCACCTCTTGTTACACCGTCATCACAGATCGTTGGTACACAGGCTGTATTCAATGTCTTAACAGGCGAGCGTTACAAGGTTGCAACTTCCCAGACCAAGGATATCCTTCTTGGAAAGTACGGACAGACGGTTAAGCCGTTCAATCCGGAGGTTGTCGACAAGGTACTCGGTGAGGACAAGAAGAACGCAATCACCTGCAGACCTGCAGATCTTCTTGAGCCTGGACTTGCAAAGTTCGAGGAAGAGATGAAGCAGTGGAAGCAGCAGGACGAGGATGTTCTCTCTTACGCATTGTTCCCACAGGTTGCAACAGAGTTCTTCAAGTATCGTGAAGCTCAGCAGACCGGGGTAGATGCAAAGACTGCGGACACCAAGAACGGAGCATATCCGGTTTAATCTTATAAGAAATGACATAACGGGTATTTGGCTAAGAGTCGGATACCCGTTGTTTTTCTTTATAATAACAGGAAGTTAAAGTTGTCTTTGATGGAAAGGAACATGAGGATGGAACTTCGGGTACTGCGCTATTTTCTGACAGTGGCAAAGGAGCAGAGCTTTACGAAGGCTGCGGAACAACTGCATATCACACAGCCAACATTGTCAAGGCAGCTCGCTGCCTTAGAGGAGGAGCTTGGAACACGTCTTTTCTGCAGGGGTGGACGCAACATCACGCTCACGGAGGAAGGACTTTTGCTAAAGCGGCGTGCCTTGGAGATCCTTGACCTTGAGGATAAGATCTTAGATGAATTTAACGGAAATGACAATGAGGTGGAGGGTGTTGTCACGATCGGCTGCGGCGAGTTTGCGGCGGTCGAACATCTGGCGAGGGTGATCGGAAGCTTCAAGGAGAAGTATCCGCTTGTCCAGATCGCACTTCACACGGCAACTGCCGATACGACACTTGATATGATGAACAAAGGTCTGATCGACATCGGCGTGTTCTTGGAACCGATCAGTACCGAGAATCTGGAATACATCCGGATCGGTGACAGCGACCAGTGGGTGGTCGGAATGCGCCCGGATGATCCGCTTGCAAAGAAGGAGAAGATCACAAAAAATGATCTCTATCAGCTTCCGCTGATCCTGCCGGAGCGTCTGGGGATTCAGAGTGAGCTGGCGAACTGGTTTGGCAAAGACTTTGACAAGTTAAATATCGCCTACACCAGCAACCTCGGAACAAATGCCGGAGTGCTTGCGATGAGCGGGCTCGGCTATCCGGTGTCTATTGAGGGCGCTGCGAAATACTGGAGGAAGGAGCTTCTGGTGCAGCGGAAGCTGTTCCCGGAGATCAAGTCCAGCACGGTGATCGCATGGCGGCGGAATATCCCGTATGCGCGCCCGGTGCAGCTATTTATCGAGGAACTGTTTAAATAGGACTTATGCCTTTAAGGCATAAATATATATGTAATATAAGTATTAGTCATAACTGGATAAAATGAGTAAAATAAATGTGTAGGGCAGAAAAGCTCTGCACATTTTTTACATATAAAACAAGGAGGCAGCAGATATGGCAAAGAAACTGGTAGCTTATTTTAGCGCAAGCAAAAACACAGAGAAGGTCGCAAAGACGATCGCGGAGGCAGCGGACTTTGATCTGTATGAGATCGCTCCGAAGGTGCCGTATACGAGTGCGGACCTTAACTGGATGGATAAGAAATCCAGAAGCAGTATTGAGATGAGTGACAAGACCATCCGCCCGGAGCTTGCAGAGAAGGAGCTTGATGTGGCACAGTATGAGGAGATCCTGCTCGGTTTCCCGATCTGGTGGTATGTGGCACCGACGATCATCAACAGCTTTTTGGAGAAATACGATTTTTCTGGCAAGAAGATTATTCTTTTTGCGACCTCAGGCGGAAGCGGATTTGGAAACACGGTAAAGGAGCTTGAGCCGTCCGCGCCGGGCGCACAGATCGTTGAGGGCAGACTGCTTAATCGGATGAGCAAGCAGGAGATCGTAGATTGGGTAAAAACACTGGATTAAAAAGGAGGATACAAAAATGGCAAAGATAACACAGACAGCAGGAAGAAATGCACTAGGAGAATTTGCTCCGGAATTTGCACATTATAATGATGACGTTCTGTTTGGAGAGAACTGGAACAACGAGGACATCGATGTAAAGACGAGAAGCATCATCACGGTGGTTGCACTCATGGCTTCCGGCATTACCGATTCCTCCTTAAAGTTCCATTTACAGAATGCAAAAAATCACGGCGTGTCCCAGAAGGAGATCGCTGCGATCATCACACATGTGGGCTTCTATGCAGGCTGGCCGAAGGCTTGGGCGGTATTTAATCTGGCAAAGGAGATCTGGAGCGTAAATGAGGGAGATTTTCCTTATGAGGATGAGGCAATGCGCGCACATGCAAAGCAGATGGTATTCCCAATCGGAAATCCGAACGATGCGTTTGCAAAATACTTTATCGGACAGAGCTATCTTGCTCCGGTATCAACAAGTCAGGTCGGAATTTTTAACGTGACCTTTGAGCCGGGCTGCCGCAACAACTGGCATATCCATCACGCAAAGAGCGGTGGCGGACAGATCCTGGTATGTGTTGCCGGACGCGGTTACTATCAGGAAGAGGGAAAAGAACCGATCGAGCTGAATCCGGGCGACTGCATCAATATCCCGGCAGAGGTAAAGCACTGGCATGGAGCTGCACCGGATAGCTGGTTCAGTCATCTTGCGGTCGAGGTATCCGGCGAGGAGACATCAAACGAGTGGTGCGAACCGGTAACGGACGAAGAGTACAGCAAGTTAAAGTAAGGCAAACGACATTTTTTAAGAAACGCCGCTTAGCGGCAGAAAGGTGCAGACGGATATGGAATACGCGAGATTGGGAAATACGGATATCACAGTGTCAAAGCTGTGCATCGGCTGCATGAGCTTCGGAAAAGCTGGCACCATGCACGATTGGACACTTGACGAGGCAAGGAGCGAGCAGGTGATTCGTCACGCGTTAGACCTCGGAATCAATTTCTTTGATACGGCAAATTGCTATTCTGCCGGGACAAGCGAGGAATATCTCGGCAAAGCGATAAGGAAAAATACGCAAAGAGATAAAGTGGTGATCGCTTCCAAGGTATACTTCAATGAGGGACGGCTGTCAAAGGCTGCCATCAACCGCGAGATCGAGGGAACACTAAAGAGGCTTGGAACCGATTATCTGGATCTTTATATCATTCACCGGTTTGATTTTGATACCCCGGTCGAGGAGACGATGGAAGCGCTTGACGGGCTGGTAAAGTCCGGTAAGGTTCGGGCGATCGGTGCATCTGCCATGTACGGCTACCAGTTTTACAATATGCAGATTGCTGCAAAGGAGCGTGGATTTACGCAGTTTGCAACGATGGAAAATCACTACAATCTGCTCTACCGCGAGGATGAGCGTGAGCTGATCCCGATCTGCAAACAGATGAATGTGGCTTTGATGCCGTACAGTCCGCTTGCGGCGGGGCATCTATCAAGACCGACATGGAATACCGACTCGCTTCGCAGTAAGACCGATCGTGTGGCAATGGGCAAATACGACCGGATGGAGGAGCAGGATATGAAGGTCGTTGCGCGGGTAAACGAGCTTGCCGAAAAATACGGCTGCAAGATGTCGCAGATCGCTCTCGCATGGCAGTGGGCGAAGGGCGTTACCGCACCGATCATCGGCGCAACCAAGGAGAGCTATCTGGATGATGCCGCACAGGCGTTGCAACAGATGCTGACACCGGAGGATGTTGCTTATCTGGAAGAAATGTATGTGCCACATCCGATCGTAGGTGCGATCGACCATAATCCAAAACAGGGCGTTGTACTTTTGGATGAGAAGAAATAGAACATTGGAAAAGGAGAGATACAGATGTATAACAATTATCTGACTTTAAATAATGGAGTAAAGATTCCACAGCTTGGTCTGGGAACCTGGTTTATTGATGATGATAAGGTTGCAGATGCTGTAAAAGCTGCTACACAGCTTGGATACCGCCACATTGATACCGCGCAGGCATACGGCAATGAAGTGATATGTTGTGAAGTGTAGATGTCAGATTTCCCAATAACAGTGTTGTTTAGCGGAAACCTCCATCTGCTAACATAACACAACATAGGCGGCTGGCTCATTTGTGGTGAATGGTAGATTGCAGATGTTGTATTAAGAAGGTGATATTCTTTTAATCGAAACTGTAAACATTTAGCACAAAGGAAGGAGCAGCATATGAAGTTAACATATCATTGGGAAGGCGATGTATTGATTCCAGATTTGAAATTGGAAGATGGAAGCAATTATCAGATTGGCAAATATGGCAGAATGCGACAGAGGTATTTGTTTGAAAATCATCATGCCATGTATACACATCCGGTTCTTACGGAAAAATTGTGGAAACATCTGGAAGAAGTAGATATGGAATGCAATGACATGATGGATATGCTTACGGCAAGAATGGCTGAGCGTGAAGGTGTGACGGAGCATTTGAAGTCAGTAGATCAGCTCGGATGGGTACGGAAGATGAATAACATCCGGAGCAGAGCAG
>JBNMJQ010000027.1:0-24392 GCA_050873865.1 Agathobacter sp.
ATGACCATGATATTAGTTTCTGTGAAGATCTGCTCCCTTGGTCAGACAAGCTGCCGGCAGAATGCAGAAAGTAATTCGTTAACTAATGCCGCTCTTTGGAGCGGCTAATCAAAAAGTCACACCCACTATGGTGCGTTTACATTTAATCTGCTTTTTATAATCTATAAGCGAATTATTCTGTGTCGCATTCTTCTTGTAAAACTTACCATTTGATAAGATTCAATTATACAAAGGAGGAAACTCAATGTTGGATTTTTCTATGATGGGAAAAAGAATAAAAAGACGCAGAAAAGAATTAAACATTACACAGAATCAATTTGCAGAAATGCTCCAAATTTCTAATAATCATCTTTCAACGATAGAAAACGGGAAAGGGCATGCAAGCATAGAATTATTTTGCAAAATTTGCGATACTTTAGATGTAAGCCCTGATTACCTTTTGTTGGGGCAATTACCCCCAAATGATGTTCCTCTCAATCTTCAAAATATGCTTCAGCTTTGTAATGATGATGATCTCGCGATCATACAGAATTTGGTTGAGTTTCTGATATCGCGTCATAATAAGTATCCAAGTGATTTTATGTAAAAAAACTGAATGCTTTAAAGTACTCCCCACACGGTGCTACTCATAAAAACTTACAATAACATGAAATACCGCTTCTGCCTCATCATAATATGCCTGTAAATGACCATGATGTTGTGACGCAATCTGCTTCACACTACGAAATCCATAGCCATGATACTGCGGGTTGGTTTTTTGGGTAAGGAACTGTCCCATCTTCCCTTGCTTCGGAATATCTTTACAACTATTTTTTACCACGAGAGTTGTTATCGGTTGATTTTTTCTTTTCGACACACTCACTTCAACAAAACTATCTGAGGTATCTCCAATCGCTTCCATTGCATTGTCCAGAAGATTACAAAATAAAGCCGTAATTTCCTCATCATTCAAAAAATCTACACATCCGCTGCGGATATCAGCCTGAAAATGTATGCCTCTTTCCATGCACTGTGCACGATATCTGCAAAGAATTGCATTCAACAATGCATGACTGCAAATCTGAGCAGATGGACGCAAGCTGTCAGACTTAAATAATTCGTCAAGATATTGTTCAATTTTTTTCTGTTCATTCTGTTGATTTAATAATGCTATCGATTGCAAATGATTCTTAATATCATGAATCATTATTTTTTGTTTTTCATCCTGTGCAACCAAGACCTGATAATACTCTGCTGCATCCTTTTCCTTTTGCAGTTGCATCTGTAAGTCTGTAAATGCCTCGCTCTTTTTCTGGTTATAGCCGTACAGACTGTACACAAGGAGAAGTGTGATAAACATAATACTTGATCCAATCGCGATTGCATACTCCAAAGTTCTCGAATACGGAAGATTCCATCCAAGAAAACACAAAATAAACGGAACTGAAATTATACATAGACTGATCAAAATAAGCAGATATGTACCGAAGTCCGCTGTGAAACGTTTTACTACTCTTTTCCTTTGAACGCCAGCTAATACTTGCGTAAAAATGAAATAGAAAAATTTGCTAAACGTACCCAGAAATATCATTTCCGAATACCGAGACCAGTTCTGCCATATTTCGGGCATATACCCGGATAAAATAGCTGCCGCCAAGGCTTCACACAATACCATTGAAACCGAAAGAATTATTGTATGAAATAGTGCATTAAAAACATTTATTCCGAATAGCCATATGAGTAACAGCCAAGAAAGTACCGCAAAGACAAAAATATTACCAAACGCATTGTGGAAAAAGGAGACTGCATACATAATAGCATGCGCTGACAATATCCCCAGAACAGTTTTTCGCTGAGAATATCTTAATTCAAACAAATTTGCTGCGTATTGATAGAAAATATAAGCCTCAACTAAATAAATGCATAAATACACAACTGCTTCCATAACCCTACCTCGTATTCTCCAGATAAAGCATATAAGCCTTTTTAAAAGAAGAATACTTTCTTCTTGTCAAATAGGCATGCTGATTATTTGTTAATTGTATCAGTTCCTTGTCAAATTGAAGCACATGAGAAAGATTGATGATATAGCTGCGATGACATTGAAAAAAACACGCATCCACTAATATCTTCTGCCAATACAACATTGAATGAATAGAAATATAATCTTCTTGCGTTGAATGCACAGTAAGTACACGATTTTGTGTTTCAACACTGATAATTTCATTTGCAAAAAGAGTCACAACCTGTTCCTTCGTTTCAACAAGAAATTTAGCAGAACAAGCTGTATATTCACACAATGCATCCTTTAAATTTCGATACAATCGGTTTTTATCCAAAGGCTTATTTAAATATCTAAACACATGAAATCGCATAGCGTCATCCAAATACTCTGTAAATGATGTTATTATAAAAATAATAGTATTCGGATTGTTTTCCGCCAGATAGTTACCTACATAGATTCCGCTACGCCCCGGCATTTCTACATCAAGAAATACTATATCCTTCGCCCCTGAATCTGCAATTAAGGCTTCTCCATTATCAAAAATACAAATATCTGGAAGTTCAAGCTTATGCTTTTGAAAATACTCAACCACCAAAAGCTCCAGTTGCTCTGAAAACAATTTATCATCATCACAAATAAGTATCCGCATAGTTCTCCTTTTATCCCGTCCCTATCGCAAGAATTTTGCCATCGCATAATTAGACAGATCAAGTCCCTTATCCGTGAGTGCTATGCGTCCTTCCTTTACCATAAGAAGTTCTTCCGCCTTAAGCTGTTCGATCTCCTCCCGGTATACCGCCTCGATCGGCATGGAAAAGCATTCCTCAAAGTGAGCGCGTGTCACACCCTCTGTCATGCGAAGTCCAAGGAACATAAACTCCTCCATCTGAGCCTGCTTCGTAATTGGTTCCACAGTCGCATGCAGGTTCGTGATGTACTCCGGCTTCGGTGCCGATAACTGCACCGGTTCCGATGGATCATAGGACATTTTGTAGATATTTGAACATTCTTCTATATACTTATACAAATCCCTTGTGTTGCTGTATCTTACATTGTCGATAAGCGACGCCGCACCAAGTCCTACCCCAAGGTAATTTTCCCTTGTCCAATAGCCGATATTGTGCCTGCACTCATAGCCCGGCCTGGCAAAATTTGAAATCTCGTACTGTTCATAGCCTGCCTCCGCAAGCAGCTGCTGCGTCAGCTTGATCATCCGGTAGGTCTCGTTTTCATCCGGAAGTATATCCGGCTTCATCCCGGCTTCCTGCTTCACCGCATCGAACTTGTACTTTTCATAAAAAGGCGTCCCCCTTTCAATGATCAGCGAATATGCGGATACGTGCTCCGGTCGTATCCGGATAACACTCTGCAGCGATTGCAGATAGTCCTCAACCTTCTGATATGGCAGACCGCTCATCAGGTCGATATTGATATTTCCATACCCTGCATTTCTTGCCATCTCATACGTCTTCATGAACTGTTCAAACGTATGGATTCTCCCGAGACGTTTCAGCTCCTCATTATTGGCAGACTGTAGTCCGATAGAAAGCCGGTTGACCCCCGCCTCCCGATACGCCAGCAGCTTGCTCCTGGTAAGCGTCCCCGGATTGCACTCGATCGTTGCTTCCACATCCTTATTAATCTGAAAAGAACTGCCAATCGTATCCAATATGGCAAGCATCAGCTCCTGCGACAGCCAGCTCGGTGTACCTCCGCCGATATAGACAGTGGAGATCTCGCAGTCTCTTAACTTCGTACCGTAATAGTGGATCTCCTGAAGCAACGCCTCTACATACGCCTCCTGTGTCTTTTCATCTGCAGGAAACGACAGAAAATCACAATACTCACATTTGCGCACACAAAAAGGAGTGTGCACATACAACTCCAGATTCTTCATATTGCCACACACTCCTCTCTTACATCATCTTACTCCGGCAGCTGCACACTTCATACGCATCTGCCTGCTTATAGGATCAATCCTCATCAAGTTTGAGAACGCTCATAAATGCCTCCTGCGGAATCTCTACGTTACCAACCTGACGCATTCGCTTCTTTCCTTCCTTCTGCTTTTCGAGCAGTTTACGCTTTCTGGAAATATCACCACCATAGCACTTGGCAAGTACATCCTTACGCATCGCCTTTACAGTCTCTCTTGCGATGACTTTGCCTCCGACTGCTGCCTGGATTGGGATTTCAAACAAATGTCTCGGTATCTCCTCCTTCAGGCGTTCACACATCCTGCGTCCGCGGTCATACGCACTATCCTTAAATACAATAAAGGATAATGCATCCACAGTCTCACGGTTGATGAGAATATCAAGCTTGACAAGCTCGGAACGGACATACCCTTTCAGTTCATAATCAAAGGAAGCATATCCTCTGGAACGTGATTTCAGTGCATCAAAGAAATCGTAAATAATCTCATTGAGCGGCAGGTCATACTTGATGAGTGCGCGCGTCTCCTCCAGATATTCCATGCTGATATAGATTCCACGTCGCTCCTGACACAGATTCATGATTGCTCCCACATATTCACTAGTCACCATGATTTCCGCGCTCACAAAAGGTTCTTCCATATACTCAATCTCGGATGGGTCAGGAAGATTAGATGGATTGGTAAGTTCAATTACCTCGCCATCCGTCTTATGCACCTTATATACAACACCCGGGGCAGTTGTGACCAGATCTAGGTCAAACTCACGTTCCAGACGTTCCTGGATGATCTCCAGATGAAGCAGTCCCAAAAAGCCGCACCGGAATCCAAAGCCGAGTGCCAGAGAAGTCTCCGGCTCAAAAAACAGGGATGCATCATTGATCTGCAATTTCTCTAGTGCATCGCGCAGATCCGGATACTTGGAGCTATCTGCCGGATACATACCGCAGTATACCATAGGGTTTACCTTCTTGTAACCCGGAAGTGCCTTATCACACGGGCGGAGTGCTTCTGTTACGGTATCACCGACACGCGTATCGCGCACATTCTTGATGCTCGCTGCAATGTATCCGACCATTCCTGCGGAAAGCTCGTCACATGGGATAAACTGCCCGGCGCCAAAATATCCAACCTCGGTCACGATATCCTGCGCTCCGGTAGCGATCATCTTGATCTCTGTGCCGACCTTTACGGTACCCTCCATAATCCTGCAAAAGACGATAACGCCCTTGTACGGATCATACACCGCATCAAAGATCAATGCCTTGAGCGGGCTTTTCGGGTCCCCCTTCGGAGCCGGAATCTTTGTGACAATCTGTTCCAGAACCTCCTCTATATTCAGTCCTGTCTTTGCGGAAATACGTGGTGCATCCTGCGCCTCAATTCCGATCACATCCTCAATTTCCTGAATCACTTCATCCGGTCTTGCACTTGGCAGATCAATCTTATTGATAACCGGGAATACATCCAGATCATGGTCCAGCGCCAAATATACGTTTGCAAGCGTCTGTGCCTCCACGCCCTGCGCCGCGTCCACGACAAGAATTGCACCATCACACGCAGCAAGGCTTCGGGAAACCTCATAGTTAAAATCCACATGTCCCGGAGTGTCAATGAGGTTAAAGATATACTCCTCCCCATCCTTCGCTTTATAGATAATCCGTACGGCCTGTGACTTGATCGTGATACCACGTTCCCGTTCCAGATCCATATTGTCCAGAACCTGCGCCTGCATCTCACGGCTTGTCAGGGTTCCTGTCTTTTCGATGATTCGGTCAGCCAGAGTTGATTTACCGTGATCGATATGCGCGATAATACAAAAATTTCGAATCTTGCTCTGGTCAATTGCCATAATATAGTTACCTCTTTCTGTTGCATTCTGTTCTGCGGTGCTTTGCCGCATTTCTCATTTTACTGAAAATTCTCCAAAAGGGAAGTCCCAATCGTATCTTTTGGCATCTCTACATCAAAATTGTCCGCAATTGTTGCACCGATCACGCCAAAGGTCTCCTGCTCCGGAAGTTCCCCGGACTGCACCATGGATGGTGAATATGCCAGAAATGGAACCTTTTCTCTCGTATGATCCGTTCCGGTGTAGGTTGGATCGTTGCCGTGATCCGCAGTAATGACTAACAGATCATCCTCTTTTAGAAGCGGTAGCAGCTCACCGAGCTTCACATCGAAGCGCTCCAGCTCATCCCGGTAGCCCTGCGGGTTCCTGCGGTGTCCCCAAAGTGCATCGAAGTCAACAAGATTCACAAAGCAAAGCCCCGTAAAATCCTTCTGAGCAATTTCAATTGTCTGCTCCATTCCGTGTACGCTGCTCTTCGAACGATAACTCTCCGTGATTCCCTCCCCGACAAAAATATCGTTAATCTTACCGACAGAGATCACATCATAGGAAGCGTCCTTCAACGCATTCAGTGCTGTCTGTCCGGTCGGTTTTAACGCATAGTCGTGGCGGTTGCTGGTGCGGACAAACTCCCCCTTCTTCCTGCCGACATACGGACGGGCAATGACACGGCCAACGCGCCACTCATCCCGAAGCGTCAGCTCGCGCGCTGCCTCACAGTATCGGTATAAGGTTTCAAGTCCCATCGTCTCCTCATTACCACAGATCTGAAGAACAGAATCCGCAGATGTATAGACGATCAGCTTTCCTTCGTTGATTTCCTGCTCTGCAAGCTCGTCAAGAATCTCTGTTCCGCTGGCTGATTTATTGCCAATGATCTCTCTACCATCACAGCGCTTGGACAGTTCATCAATCAGTTCTTTCGGAAATCCAGTCTCGGTAAACGTGATAAACGGCTTCTGGGTATTGATTCCCATCATCTCCCAATGTCCGGTCATTGTGTCCTTGCCATTACTTGTCTCCCTCAGCTTCGCGCGGTATCCGATTGGATCCTCCACCTGGTCAACACCCTTTACCGGATGCAGATTGGATAATCCAAGCCTCTGCAGATTCGGGATCACAAAATGGTCAACCGATTCTGCAATATGTCCATAAGTGTCTACCCCGATGTCACCGAACTTCTCACTGTCCGGCATCGCACCGATGCCAAAGGAATCAATGACGATCACAAATACTCTCTTATATTTTTTCACGCTTTTTCCTCTCCTTTCCTGCCCCAAAACGCCTCTGTCCTCTTACGCATTCTCCTCAGCCTTAACAATCTTTACGATACGGCTGGTTCCAAGGCGGTTTGCACCAAGCTCGATGAACTTCTCAGCATCTGCCATAGACGAAATTCCTCCTGCTGCCTTGATCTTCTTATCCGGATTCATATGCTTTGCAAAAAGCTCAATGTCCGCAAAAGTCGCACCGGCAGTTGAAAATCCGGTAGATGTCTTGATGTAATCCGCGTTGGAAGCGTTTACGATTTCGCACATCTTTACCTTCTCCTCATCTGTTAAGAGGCATGTCTCAATGATGACCTTAAGGAGTCTGCCATCGCAGGCTTCCTTGATTGCATTGATCTCATTCAATACATAATCGTACTCCTTCGCCTTGAGCATACCGATGTTGATGACCATATCGATTTCCTCTGCTCCATTTGCAACAGCATCCTTTGTCTCGAAAACTTTCGTTGCGGTTGTCATATTGCCGTTCGGGAATCCGATAACGGTACATACCTTGATCTTGCCCTGCATATAATCGGCTGCCTGTTTTACATAGCATGGTGGAATGCATACGGATGCAGTGTGGTATTTCATTGCATCATCACAGATGCCCTTGATTTCCTCCCAGGTGCTTCCCTGTAACAATAAAGTATGGTCACATACTGCCAGAATATCTTTCTTTTCCATTTTAATTTACCTCTCTTTTCTATTGTTGCTAATCTTATCGTTCTAAATAAATATCTGCTGCTTTCAATCCATTACTTTTTTCCAAGATCTGCCGGTCCAAAGCCAAGTGGCAGCATCTCCTTGAGTGTGTATTCCTTGTAATCCTCCGGGTTCTTTGCCACATAGACACGAAACGTCTTCGGATCACAAAACTCCATCATCACCTGCCTGCACACGCCGCATGGTCCACAGTAGGTAGACGGAAGTTCTCCAGCCCTGCCACCGACAATGGCAATCGCCGTAAACTCCCGTTCGCCCTCACTGACCGCCTTAAAAAAGGCTGTCCGCTCTGCGCAGTTCGTCGGCGTATAGGATGCATTCTCGATGTTGCAGCCTAGATATACCTTGCCGTCCGCCGTAAGAAGCGCGGCGCCAACTGCCCACCCCGAATACGGAATGTAGGCACTCTCCCTTGCCTTTAATGCCTGTTTGATCAATTCGCTTATCTGCATGATAATCCCTCCGCAATCTATCCATCTATTATCTGCCACGGAACAAAAAGGCAGCATCCGTCTCGGTCATAAGTCAAAGGAGACTTGATACTGCCTTATCTGCCAGATTCTAACGGCTTCCCTTATCGTATGGAATGCCTTCTGCCTTCGGTGCCCGTGACTGCTTGGAAGTAAATGCAAGCACAATCAGCGAGATCACATATGGAAGCATGTTGTAAATGCCACTTGGGATATTTAAGTTCACAAGGAAATCAAATCCAAAGTACACATTAGACAATGCCCGGAAAAATCCGAATAGCAGCGCCGCAAGCGCAATGTTCTGCGGTTTCCACTTACCAAAGATCATAACAGCAAGTGCAAGGAATCCGAATCCTGCCACACCATACTCAAACTTCCACTCGGAAACACCGGTTGTAATATAGCAGATACCGCCGAGTCCTCCAAGTGCTCCTGAGATCAGCACCCCCGCCCAACGCATCTTATATACATTGATACCTACAGAGTCAGCTGCCTGCGGGTGCTCACCACACGCCATAAGCCGAAGTCCGAATTTGGTTTTATACAATACAACATAAGATACAATGATAACGATTACCGTGATCAGCATAAACCAGCTGAATTCAAAACCATTGATGTTAATGATAAAAGCCTTTTTCTGCTCAATGTACTGCACAATGGAAGAATGGTCATCCGGATTGCTGATCGTGTTGATAGACTTTACGATAACAGTTGCCAGCGCTGCGCCAAGCATGTTAAGTGCCGTACCGACGATTGTCTGATCTGCCTTAAAATGAATTGCCGCAACAGCAAGCAATGCCGAATACGCAAGTCCCAGCAAAACGCTCGCCAATATCGTGACCACTACGATCACAAATGCGGAAGTCCCGTTTGGAAGGTATTTCATCGTAAGTGCACCGCCCATGGCACCCATAACCATAATTCCCTCCAGCCCGAGGTTGATGACACCGGAATGTTCGGAAAAACATCCGCCGAGTGCTACCAGAGAAAGAATACAGGCAAATAAAAGCGTATACTGAATCAATAAAACCATTACTTGTCTCCTCCTTTCTCAGCTGCAACTTTTGCAGCCTTTTTCTCTTCTGATTTTGCAATTCCGGCATTCATCGCATATTTGATAAATGCAACGAAACCACACAGATAAATGATCAGTGAAGAAATCAGATCGGAAATCTGCGAGCAGTAAATACTAAGATCTACATTGGAGCCGCCATCCGTAATATGCTGGATAAAGAAGGATGAAAAGATAGCTCCAATCGGATTTAAACCTCCGAGGAAAGCAGCTGCGATACCGTTAAAGCCCATTCCCGGAACGGAAGCGATCGTTACCTGCCACTGTTCCATATCTGTCTGATACATAAATGAACCGGCAAGGCCTGCAAGCACGCCACTGATCACCAGCGATAAAATAACATTGCGCTTCTCCGCCATTCCGCAATACTTAGCTGCATTCTTATTAAATCCGGTTGCTTTTAACTCATATCCAAGCTTCGTCTTTTCCAGAAGAACCCATACCAGAATAGCGAAAATGACCGCAAGTGGAATTGCAATTCCAACATACTTGTTATCACCAAATATGGAAGTCATTCCAAGTGACGGAAGAATTGCCTTTGGTCCCTTATTCTGCAGTGGATATGTATATGCGCTGCTGGCATCCTTTGCCTGGCTTAAAACCATGTTTGTAAAATATAGTCCGATCCAATTGAGCATGATACCTGAGATTACTTCGTTTACGTTGGCATACGCTTTAAGCAGACCTGTGATTGCCCCGTACACACCGCCTGCAACGGCAGCTAAAAGCATACATGGAAGCCATCCCCATCCGAGCATGATCGCCGCATACAGACATGCACATGCGCCCATGACATACTGACCGGCTGCTCCAATGTTAAAAAGACCTACCTTATACGAAAACAATACGGATAGTGAGCACATCAGAAGCGGCGCTGTCTTGACAAGCGTACTTCCCAAGTATTTGAGCTGTGTAGCTCTTCTACTGTATGCGAAGAAATTCTTTGCCACGGCAAGAATTGCCTCACCTGCCCCGCTTGGCTCGATTGCAAGCAGGAACAAAAATCCGACGAACATACCGATGACGATACAGATCAAAGATGCAATAAATGACTGCACGCCACTGTTTTTCAGTAATTTTTTCATGATACAGCCACCTCGTTTCTCTTCGCACCGGACATATACAGGCCAAGTTCTTCCTGTGTTGTCTTCTTTGGATCAAACTCTCCTACAATCTCTCCCTCGTACATAACCAGAATACGATCCGGGACATCCATAACCTCATCCAGTTCCAAAGAAACAAGCAGCACAGCCTTGCCCGCATCCCGCTGCGCGATCAGCTGCTTGTGAATATACTCAATAGCGCCAACATCCAGACCTCTTGTTGGCTGTACCGCAACCAGAAGCTCCGGATTACGGTCTACCTCACGTGCAATGATCGCCTTCTGCTGATTACCACCGGACATACTTCTTGCAATTGTGACCGGTCCCTGTCCGGAACGCACATCATACTGTTCGATCAGCTTGGTTGCATACTGTCTGATGTTCTTCCGCTTTAAAAACCCTGCCTTGCTGGTAAATTCAGGCTCGAAGTATCTCTGGAGTACCAGATTGTCCTCAAGCGTATAATCCAGCACCAGACCATGTTTGTGTCTGTCCTCCGGAATATGGCTCATTCCCATGACGCTGCGTTCACGGATGGAAGCCTTGGTAATATCCTTGCCGCACATCGTGATTTTTCCGCTCACCAGCGGTTCCAATCCGGTAAGTCCATGCACGAACTCCGTCTGTCCATTGCCATCAATTCCGGCAATGCATACAATCTCTCCTGCACGGATCTTCAATGATACGTTCTTGACTGCGTTATTCTTGTGAATCTTAGAGGCAACCGTCATATTCTCAATGGATAATACCTCGTCTCCAAGCTTTTCCTCGCCCTTCTCAACATGGAAATTGACATTGCGACCAACCATCATTGCAGACAGTTCTTCCATCGAAGTCTTGGCAGTCTCAACCGTTCCGATATACCTGCCCTTGCGGATAACGGTACACCGGTCAGCAACTTCCATAATCTCTGCAAGCTTATGTGAGATAAAAAGGATGCTCTTGCCTTCCGCTGCAAGATTTTTCATAATCTGCATCAGTTCTGATATCTCCTGCGGGGTAAGTACCGCAGTCGGCTCATCAAAGATCAAGATCTCATTGTCGCGATAGAGCATTTTTAAGATTTCGGTACGCTGCTGCATTCCTACCGTAATGTCCTCGATCAAGGCATCCGGATCAATGGCAAGTCCGTACTTTTCAGACAACTCAAGCACCTTCTTACGTGCCTCGTTCTTCTTCAAAAATCCCGCTTTGTTCGGTTCTACTCCGAGAATGATGTTGTCAAGCACCGTAAAGCACTCAACCAGCTTAAAGTGCTGATGTACCATTCCTATTCCAAGGTCATTTGCATCATTGGGATTCTGGATCTTTACTTCCTTTCCATCCTTTTTGATTATCCCCTCTTCCGGCTGATACAGTCCGAACAATACACTCATAAGCGTAGACTTTCCCGCCCCATTTTCGCCAAGAAGTGCATGTATCTCTCCCTTTTTTAATTGAAGTGATATGTTATCATTGGCGACTATACCCGGGAACCTTTTGGTAATGTTAAGCATTTCAATAGCATAAGGTTGTTCCACAGTCCTACTCCTCTCTCCCAACATTATTGGTGTTAAACATACTATTGATTATACCATGACATCTCTGAAAAAAAAAGAAAGAAAACCGCTTTAAAAACAAAAAAGCTGTTACACCGGTCCGACTCAAATATGAGTCATCCGGCACAACAGCTTTTTGTCATGCATATATTGCTATGCAGTTGTATGTTTCTGTCAATACAGCTTACTTCAAGTTGCCAAGGTCACTGACATTCACGTTAGTGGTAGCCGGCATAGCAGTGGTATCGTTGGAAACTGTGATATCTCCGGCACGCATAGATGCTACAAGAGCCTTGTAATCATCCTGTGTAAAGGAATCACTCCACTGGGTAGTATCCATTGGAATCTGTACATAGTTCTCAGTAGGTTCATCAGATACAAGACCAAGAGTTGTGATCTTTCCAGCGTAGTTTGCCCAATTTCCGTTTACAATGACATCGGTAAGTGTGTCGTAAGTAGTTGGGTAAAGACCCTTCATAGCTGAAGTAACGGTCATTCCCTCGCCGTATCCGCCGTCAATGATCGGAGACTGGTCACTATCAACACCGATTACCTTGCCGCCAACCTTAGCTGCTGCCTCTGCTGCAGAAGTGTAGATTCCTCCACCACAAGCAAATACAACCTGTGTGCCATCGCCATACCAGGTATCCATAGCAGCGGTAATATCACCATCACCGTAGAACTGGTTGCCATATGCGTACTTTAAGTTAACGGTAATTCCAAGTTCAGCTGCTGCTGCGTCAGCACCCTGTACAAATCCAAATCCGAAACGGATAACCGCTGGAACTGCCATTCCTCCTAAGAATCCAAGCTCTGTATATCCAAGCTTAACTGCTGCATATCCTGCCATGTAGCCGGAAAGCTCTTCCTGATAGATTGCGCAGTATACATTATCCATGTAGCAGTAATCATTTACATTCCAGTTAGCCGGATTGTAGTCATAGGTCTCGCCTGCCTTTGCAACGCCTGCCTCAAGGATATCTCCCGCTGCAACGTCAAGCGCGATAAACTTAACATCCTTGTAAGACTCAGATACCTCAACCAATGTTCCACCGAATGCATATCCTGGCATAACAATTACATTGTATCCGTCGTCGATTGCCTTCTCAACAGAAGCAACACGCTCTGCGGTTGAATCTCCGGATGGCTTGTAGTAGTTAAACTGAATGCCCTGTGCCTCACAGAATGCCTTGCAGGCTTCGTAAGTAGTCTGGTTAAATGATTGGTCGGTAATGTCACCGTAGTCCGTGATCATTGCAACGCTGTACTCAGAAGCAGCATCTGCGCCAGATGCAGAATTGTCTGCCGAATCATTAGAATCAGCACTGTTGCTTCCGCATCCTGCCAAACAACCGATCATAAGGCCGGCTGTAAGCAATAAAGAAATAATCTTCTTCATTTGAATTCCTCCTCTTTTCAATATGAATGTTTTTAAGAAACATGTATCATTTTATCACGGATGCCTTCATTTTACAATCCTAAATCCTTGTACTCTCTGTGTTTGCCGCGTTAAAATGCCAAAGAAGCTGTCACGCACTCCGGCGCAACAGCTTCCTTCTTTACTTCCCATTCTGGTGGATCAATATGCGGATTGCTTCGATCGCTGTGCGGATCGCAAGCTCCGTATCATGTGCCTGCGGATTGTCAAGTCCGAGCTTTGCACGCTCCTGATTGGCAACTACCAGAAAGCAGGAGCCAACGCGCACGCGCAGGAAGCTTCCCGCAATAAACAAAGCCGCAGACTCCATCTCGGATGCCAAGCATCCCATGCGCTTCCATGCCTCCCACTTCTGTTCCAATTCATAGCTGACCGGCATGATCTGCGGCTCGTGCTGACCGAAAAACGAATCCTTGCACTGTACAACGCCTACATGGTGGCGGATGTTCTGCTTCTTTGCCGCATCGATCAGCGCGTTCATGACACTGACATCCGGCACCGCCGGATATTCGATCGGAGCAAATTCCCGGCTTGTCCCTTCCATGCGGACCGCTCCGTTTGCGATCATGATATCGCCTCCCATGACTTCTTCCTGCATTCCTCCACAGGTTCCGACGCGAATAAAGGTATGTGCCCCGCACTTTGTCAATTCATCAATCGCAATAGCGGCGGATGGTCCGCCGATTCCTGTTGAAGTAACACTTACCTTCACACCGTCAATCGTTCCCGTATACGTAACATATTCCCTGCTGTCCGCTACCAATACAGGATTGTCAAAATGTGCCGCAATTTTGGAACACCGCTTTGGATCCCCCGGCAGAATCACATATTCCCCGACATCTCCCGGTCCGACCCCCGTGTGATACTGTTTTCCTGAACCTTCTGTATAATCTACCATCATATCCCTCCTCTTGTAACTTGTACATTCATTAATTATATCATGACACACAGATCCGTGCCACTCAATTTTGCAGCACCCCTGCGAGCAGATCCGCAAGCGGTTCCATTGCGTTCATTGCCTCCTCCAGCGAATTGTTCTGCGCCCCCACTTCTACCAGAAGCGATTTTGGGCACATATGCATGTTGTAGCGATATCCTTTCAGATAAATTTTTCTTGTAAAATCGGGATATTTTTCTGCGGCTGCAAGCTGCATCTGCAAGGAAAACGCAAGATTATCCTGCAGATACGGATTTTGCATCTTTGTCAGTTCCCCCCTCGCCGTTGTCCTGCACAGACCGTTAAAGAACATGATTCTGGCACATTTCTTTCCATCTATTGTCGTCACAAGATGGCTTTCATCCGGGACACTGTCCCTGTGCAGATCTATGACAACCTCGATGGTCGGATTCTCCTCCAGCAGCTGCTTCAATGATGGGGCCGCATTGGAATATGCATGGTCCCGGTCATTTACATCATACTCCCCTGTGTGATGCAGGACAAAAAAGCCATACTTTTCCGTCAGAAGCTTCGTCATGTATTCTCCTACCGCCACAACAGAATTCTCATCATCCCCCTCCGGCGCACCACCGTAAGTTTCCTGGGAATGTGTGTGATAAATCAGGATCTGCGGACCATCCGCCTCTTTTTTGATTGTCAGATCCTTTGCCAGAAGTTCTGCCGCACTAATGTCCGAGCTCCGGATCGTAGTACTGCTGTCCACTATGTAGTAATTTTGGATCAGATAATCAAAATCATTTAATTTTTCAAGCAGTTTGGCATCCGGCACTGCTGTATCGTTATGTGTCTGCTCTTCCACAGTTGTATCGTCCGGCCACAAAATCTGAAATGTCTGCGTGGACTTTTCCTCATTTTGTGACTGACTGTCTGTCTCCTGCATTGGTGCCTCTTTTGAGCCATCCGCCCCGAAACTGTCCATCTTAGTATTTTCTGGTTGTTCCGCGGCATTCCATGTACCATCCTGCCTGGCTTGTTCCTGTTCTTCTCCGCTTCCTGACTGCCCCAATGCACGCTGATTTTCATACTCGGCTCCGGCCGCCAATTGCTCTTTTTTTGTAATCGCTTTCTCATTATACGAAAGAACCGGGGCAACAGACGTTACAAGTTCCTTTGAGAGAAAAGAAACGCCATGTGCCCCGTTTGTTGAAATCTGCGGCAGAAAAAAACTCATAATGCATGCCATAAAAAGTGAAATCAGTCGTCTGATCAAATACTCACCACCCTTGGTAACACATTATATGCCGGGTCTGCTTCACCTATTCCTGTTGTGAAAATGCAATATTGATTCCCTCCGAGATCGTAAAGCTGAGCCTCTTTATCGACTCATCAATGTCCTTTGGGGTTACAAACATTGCATTTAGATTAGGCGAGAGAAGCTCCCGGATCAACTCGTATTTTTCTGCCTCATCAAGGCTCTCTAAAGAATCCGTAAGTGTTCCGAGAGCCTTGCTCTGGTTCATCGCGGCAATCAGGTTGTACATAGTATCATTTACGATGGTTGCGGCATCGACTACGGTAGGAACTCCAAGTGAAAGCACTGGTACACCGACGCTCTCCCTATTAAGTGCGTGCCTGTGATTCCCGATCCCGCTTCCGGGTGTTATTCCCGTATCCGTAAGCTGAATGGTACGGCAAAGGCGTTTCGCATTTCGTGCAGCAAGTGCATCTACCGTAATCACAAAGTCCGGGTGTGTCTCCTTTACAACTCCCCGCACAATTTCAAGGCATTCCATCCCTGTCTGGGCCATAACCCCCGGAACGATCCCGCTGATCCTGCTCACATGTTCATTTCCAAACGCATATTTTCCATATTCCTTAATGATGTGCCGCGTAATAAACATATTGTCAATCACACGCGGTCCAAGTGCATCCGGCGTCACGGCCCGGTTTCCAAGGCCCACTACAAGAGCAGAAATATCCTCATCCAGATCCTTGCCGATATCCGGAAGCAGTTTCCGGATGATTTTTGCCAATTCTACCGATATCTCCCTATGATATCCCTCATCATTGTCAATCATGTCCGGAGCTTCAATTGTAATGTAATGTCCTCTCGGACGCCCCATAGTCTTTTCTGCATTGCGGGTCAGAATGTGTACCGTACTTATTGTGATTCCGTTTTCCAGTTTATTTTCTGAAAAATCAACACCCTTAATTGTCCCACTGCCGTGCCCGATACGTTCCTGCGTCTCGAGTGCAAGATCCGTTCGGATCGGATAGTTTTCCTCCAGCATAAACAGCCTCCTCCTTACCTGCATTCTCCGCCTATTCTTATTTATAATAAGCGTCTTTCTTCTTACTGTTCCGGTATCTGGTCGTTTTTCTTCTATTTTTTCCGAAAAAAAGAAATTTATGTATTGACAAACGCCTAATGCTTGGAATATTATACTCTAGTATGTTTCCGTTGAAACGTCCGTGTCCGGCTTTAACGGAAGATAAATATTGAATGAAATGAATTAAAATGGAGGTGTACCGGATTGGCTAACATTAAATCTGCTAAGAAAAGAATTTTAGTTACCGAGATTAAGGCTGCTCGCAATAAAGCAATCAGATCTGAGGTTAAGACATCTATTAAGAAAGTAGAGGCTGCTGTTGTTGCAGGTGATAAGACTGCTGCAGAGGCTGAGCTTAAGAATGCTACTTCTGTTATCGAAGCTGCTTCTTCTAAGGGTGTTTACCACAAGAACAATGCCGCTAGAAAAGTATCCCGTTTAGCTAAGCTCGTAAACGGAATTGCCTAATCGGCAAAATAATTAACCCTCGATTATAAATAAACCCCATCGATACCGTCATGTCGATGGGGCTTTTTTTGTACTGTACTGTAAGATAAAAAGTTCTACTGCCAGCTGATCATTCAGTTGTCCGGTCTTTACCGCCTCTTCAAGCTCTGTGCCATCCCTGACTGCCTGTTTAATCTGGTCGAGCGAATATCCTTTACACTGAGCCGCATACTTTCGTACTGCCCATTCCGGGCAGCCTGCCTTCGAAGCGATTTCTTTATTTCCAAATCCCTGGTTACTCATTGCTTTCACAATCGCAAGAACATGGAATTGCCGTGTTATAAGGTACAGAATGCGCATGGATGGCTCCCTCAAAGAAAGCAGATCATAATACAGAGCCAGCGCCCGCTTCTGTTGATGTGAGGAAATTGCATCTACCATATCAAAGATCTTATTCTGGGTCTGCTCTGTTGTGATTGCCTCTACATCCTCCGGTTCAATCGTATCCTTCTCTAGCGTATAGCAGATAAGCTTTTCCATCTCTCTGTCAATATTTTCCATATCGGTTCCGGTTTTTTCGATGAAAAGGCGATACGCCTGCTGTGTGATTCCCTTCCCTTCTCTTTTCAATCGCCCGAGCACCCATCGTTGCAGCGTCTCCTCATTTTGCGCACCAATCTCTGCGATATAGCCCTCTTTTGCAACTGCCTTGTACAGCTTGGAGCGCTTGTCCACTTTTTCTTCCACAAAGAGAAAAAAGGTACTTTCCGGTGCCGTAGGAAGATACGCAGCGATATCCTCACCCGAACCGTCAAACCAGCCGCTTCCCTCAATCAGAATCAGCCTTCTGTCTGCAAAAAACGGCAGTGTCTCAGCCAGATCGATAATTTCATTCTGGCTGATATCCTTCCCCTCATACGACGAGAAATTCATTGTGTCATCCTCTGCCACAATTGCCCGCTTTAGCTTGTCCCTGTACTGTCGGATCAGGTATGTCTCCTGCCCGTATATCAGATAAGCCTTCTTCAATTGTCCTGTCTTGATATCATTGTCAATTTGTCTCATTTTTTTCCTCACAGGTAAGGCGGTTCATATAGCGGATATACGACACATATGCGTTGTTATATTTGCTGATACGGCACCCCACAAGGGTCTTGTCATCCTTGCCTACCCGCCTTGCCACCTGGCAAAATAATTCCATCGGTCCCAGATTGCCATGTACATCATCGCTGAAGCGAAGCGTCAGGTTTGTTTCCGGGAGAATACAGCTCTCCTCCATCAAAAAGGATACTCCCATGGAGGAGACATCGTGAATCTTCACTGCAAACTCTTCATCTCCGGAGCGTACAAGTCCTTGTGCTTCCACGGTGTACCTCGTATCTGTCCGCCTCTCGCTGGAGACACTCTCCTTCGCAAAGGCATACGTCCGCAGATAATATACATCTCCCGCACTTGCAGTATGTATCATTTCGATCTGTACATTTTTCCACGAAATTCTTCGACGTTCCTTACCCACGCAGGCATAAACATGATATTTCCATGTTGAGAATGGGCGGATTCCGATATTGAGCACCGTCCCTTTCACATAAATCGGAGCAATTGCAATCCCGTCCGAAAAGTACTCGAGTACCTTAGAGCGCACACAAAACGAAGACTCTCCTCTATCAACTTCAAGAATAATGTCACTCTGTAGTGGCAAATCCTGTATCCGCATGTTGTATAAAAACCTCTCCCAAGCTGTTAATTGTTCCCCAAAATACTCCTTCTACTTTAAATATATGCGAGCTTCATATGGACGAAGGATCTCGTTTTCTTCCACTGCTCCATAATTGCAAAGAAGAAGTTCCTTCTCCTTACACATATCCCAGATTGGAAGGGAAACAGTCCTATCAAAGAAATTGCACACCACAATCAACTGCTGCTCTCCGTTATCTCTCTCATACGCAAAGATGTTGGCATCATCCTCCAGCAGCAGATGAAATTGTCCATCCACAAACACCGGATATTCCTTGCGCAGAGCGATCAGCCTGCGGTAGCAGGCAAATACAGAGTCCGGATCATCCACCTGATTCTTTGCATTGATCTCCTTGTAGTTATCATTTACACGAATCCAGGGTGTTCCGTTGGAAAATCCCGCATTCTTTGTATCGTCCCACTGCATCGGTGTTCTTGCGTTATCACGGCTTTTTGCATATATGGACTTCATGATCTTGGCCTCGTCATAGCCAGCTTCCATCCGCTCCCTGTATACATCGAGTGTCTCAAGATCCCTGTAGTCTTCTATCTGGTAATGCACATTTGTCATCCCAAGTTCTTCGCCCTGATAAATATATGGGGTTCCCTGCATGCCATGTAAGAGCATTGCAAGCATCTTGGCAGACTCTACGCGGTACACTCCGTCATTGCCCCAGCGCGATACGATACGCGGAAGATCATGATTGTTCCAAAACAGGCTGTTCCAGCCACAGTTATACAGGCTTGTCTGCCAGCGGCTGAATACCTGCTTGAGCTTTACAAACGGAAGTGGAGCAAGATCCCACTTCTCCTTGCCCTCCTGCTGGTCAAGCCCGATATGTTCAAATTGGAATACCATAGAAAACTCGCTGCCGTCCGGATTACTATACAGCTTTGCCAGCTCCGGGGTTGCGCCCCATGCCTCACCGACCGTGATCAGATTGCCCTTCTGGAAGGTTTCCTTGCTCATCTCCCGGATAAATTCATGGAGTCTCGGACCGTTCTGTGTGATCTTCTTATCCGGTTCTTTGGCAATCTGATCGATCACATCAAGACGGAATCCACCGACACCACGCTCCATCCACCAAAGGATCATATCGTATATCGCACGTCTGACCTTGGGATTTTCCCAATTCAGATCGGGCTGTTCCGGTGCAAACTGGTGAAAATAATACTGTCCTACCTCAGGCACCCACTCCCATGCGCTTCCGCCGAAAGCAGCACGCATATCATTCGGCAAAACGCCCTCTGTTCCATCTCTCCAGACGTAAAAGTCATGGTACGGATTGTCCTTGCTCTTTCTTGCTTCCTCGAACCATTTGTGTTTATTGGAAGAATGGTTTAGGACAAGATCCATGATAATATGAATGTTATATTTTTTTGCCTCATCGATCAACCGCTGCATATCATCAATGGTTCCAAACATCGGATCAATATCCTGATAATCCGAAATGTCGTATCCGTTGTCGACCTGCGGCGATTGGTAGACCGGTGAAAGCCAGATTGCATCGATTCCAAGCTGTCCAAGATATGGCAGCCGCTCTATGATCCCCTGCAAATCACCGATTCCATCCCCATTGCTGTCTTGAAAACTTCTTGGATATATCTGATATATTACGGCATTCTGCCACCATTTTCGTTCCATTGTAATACCTCATTCTTATCTGTTTATGGCATTCTGCCATTTTTCCCATCCGCTTCTGTTATCCGGCTTTTTGTCTTCTCTGATCTTCCTATTTTTCAACCAGATAAGTGTCATATTTATGCACCGGCATCTCTTTTTCAAGGACTTTTCCCGTCAGCAAGTCTGTGCAGCCGTCAAATGCAGCCGGAAGACGCTTATCCTCCTGCTCAAAGTTCATGATAAAGTATAACTCTTTTCCATTCTTTGTGCGCTTTACGATTTCAAGACCATCCGCGTCTTCCACGATGCTCGTGATATCTGCCTCATTACATGCTCTTGCAAGAATGTCCGCTTTTCCTTCACGGTCAAGCTGTGTTCCGATATAGTATACCGTGCCGTTTCCGAAGCTGTTCTTTGTCACAGCCGGTTCTCCCGCGTAAAAATCTTCTGCATAGCTGGCAAGTGCCGCAGCACCCTCCAAGTGGATGCGCTCGCACACAAGATTGCAGCGGTACTTGTTTCCGTCCTCTGTCAAGACCTCGTTATACTGCTCCGGTGCCAATGCATCAATCTCCTCTACCCAGATTCCTGCCAATGCACGAAGCGGTCCCGGATATCCGCCAAGATAAACATTATCCGACTCCCCGACAATCCCGCTCATATAGGTAGTAATCAGAATGCCTCCATTTCTGACAAACTGCTCCAAAGCTTCTTTCATTCCGTCCTTTATCATATAAAGTACCGGTGCAACAATCACCTTGTAACGGTTAAAATCTGCATCAACCGGAATCATATTTACCGGGATGTTGTGATGATAGAAATATTCATAATAAGAATGGATCTGGTCTACATACTTTAAGTCGATGGACGGACCACTGGTATATTCAAGTCCCCAGTAGTTGTCCCAATCAAACACAATTCCTACCTGTGCCTCATTTCTGCTTTTTAGCACCGTGTCTCCAAGCTGTTCTAATTCAGCGCCAAGCTGTGCCACCTCGCGAAAAACCCTGGTATCTTCTGTTCCGGCATGGCTGATGACTGCCCCATGGAATTTCTCACAGCCTCCCACGCTTCTTCTAAGCTGGAAAAACTGTATCGTATCCGCTCCATGTGCGATCGTCTGATAGCTCTGTGCACGCATCTGTCCCGGTTTCTTCAAGGAGTTGTACGGCTGCCAGTTCTGCTGGCTCGGAGTCTGCTCCATCAGCATAAATGGCTGGTCCTTTAAGCCTCTCATCAGATCGTGTGTCATCGCAGTGCGGCTCCATGGGGTATCGTAGGAAGGATAATTATCCCATGAGATCACATCCATTTCCTTCGCCCACTTAAAGTAATCCAATTCCTTATAAGTTCCCATAAGGTTTGTCGTGATAACAGCATCCTTGTCATACTGACGGATTGCATCACGCTCGTCCTTATAATTTTGAAGCAGGCTGTCAGAATTAAAGCGTTTATAATCAATTGACATTCCGGCAAACGCGCTCCGCTCATCCCACATGCCCTCACCTAAAGCATTCGGTGCAGCAATCTCTTCCCAATCATAGAAGGTATGTCCCCAGAATTCCGTATTCCATGCTTTGTTTACAGCTTCGATTGTGCCGTATTTTTTCTGTAACCATACGCGGAATGCCTTTTCACAATTCTCGCAGTAGCAGGTCCCACCATACTCATTGCTGATATGCCAGCACTTTATATGCGGATTCTTCCCATAGCGCTCTGCAAGCTTTGCTGCAAGTGCTTTGGAATATTTGCGGAATACCGGTGAATTCGGGCAGGCGTTGTGCCGGTGTCCATACTTGTGATGCATTCCCTGATAATCTGTGCGCTCCACCTCCGGATATTTCCGTGCCATCCACGCCGGGAGTGCTCCCGTTGACGTTGCAAGCACAATATCATAATCTTCCTTGCTAAGCATCTCGACAATCTCATCCAATTCGGAGAAATCATATCGGTCTTCTGCCGGCTGGATCTTTGCCCAGGAAAAGACATTGATCGTTGCACTGTTAATGTGTGCATCTTTAAAGAACTGCATATCCTCATCCCAGATTTCTCTCGGCCACTGATTTGGATTATAATCTCCGCCGTATAATATTCTTGTTATCTCTTTTGCTGACATTTTCTTCCTCCATGTACAAAATGTGATTGTCCGAAATCTTCATTTCAATTTAATGATCCGCCAGCTCCCGGCTGACGCTTTCTTATTATTGTACCATACCGGCTATCAATTCTCTAGTTTCTTTTCTCAGTTCTTGTCGACTTTTCACAGTTTTAACCGGATTTGCATTTTAATATTCAGCCCCTTTTCATCTTTTTCAGCAACCTGCCCCGCACGTTCAAGGTGGATTGTTATAGCGCCCACTTCATCGGTTCTATATACGATAGTTTCCGCCTCATGCAAGCGCTTCAGAGTCTCCTCATGCGGGTGCCCATAGCTGTTTTTCCGGCTGCACGATATCGTTGCGACCTTGGGTGATAATGCAGCAAGCCATTCCTCACAGCTTGAATACTTTGATCCATGATGATTTACCTTGTAAAAATCCACGTCAAGCAAATTTTCTCTATATTTCTGGCATTCCGTCACTGCACTCTCCTGTTCCACGCATTCGTCTTCGCTTTGTATCACCTGTTCCACATTTTCTTCTCCTGCGCCTTGCATCATCTGTCCCCAGAGATTCTCTCTTCCGGCGTCTCCGCCATCATACTCCACATAGGTTTTGATCAGCGCTTTCTCCGTCTCAGACGAAATATCCCCTGCAAAAATTCCTCGAAAGTCCTCATCTGCATAGAGAAACACAAGACTATTATCATTGGTGTCTGACGTTCCTTCACTCTCCCTTTGCGGCCACAGAAAGGAAATCCGGGTTTTCTCCATCTGAAGCAAATCCCCCGCCGCTACCGTAAGGACAGGAGTATCCGCCTGATTTGCAAGTTCCAGCAGCTTTTGCATATTCTCTGTTTCTGCCTCATTTAAAAACGCCCATTCTGACACAATAAGATGTTCAACCCGATATCCGCTCTCCAATACCTCCAGCAGCCCACTGATATGGTCAGAATCTCCATGTGACACCATCCAATAATCAATTTTCCGCACGCCCTTTGCTTTCAGGAAAGGTAATATCCGATACGTTCCAACTCCTTTTATGTTAGAACTTCCTCCGTCCACAAAAACAGCAAGCTTCTCCTTTGTCCGCAGGAAAGTTCCATCGCCCTGTCCCACATCCAGCACAACAATCTCCTGCGGCTGCTTTTGTGGGTATAACAAAACTAGGAAAAGCACCGCCATTCCGATTATACGAAGTCCATGCGAGGTGCGTTTTCTTTTCCAGATTGCTGCAATTGCCAGAAAAAATCCATAAAAAAGGAATATCTGGAGAATGTCCGGTTTCCCGACGATCACATTTGCCTTTGGAAAATGTAAAAATGCCTCTGCCAACTTCTCATAGATCTGTAAAATAACCGCACATGGCGTCAGCAGGATTCTTGCGACAGGCAGATTCACGCAGCCGACAAGGCCTCCTGTCAGACCACAAAGAAAAAGGATCGGCATAAGCGGCAGCACAAGCATATTCAAAAAAGCGGCATAAACGGGTATCTCATAATAATAAAAAGCTACCAGCGGCAATGTTCCAAGCCACACCGCAAACGCACCATACAATTTATTTATACATCGAAGCCCTCTTATACGTCCCGAACTCCCAGCCGGCTCTACCGGAATACAGACCCCCGCAGTTCCAATGACAAGAATTGCAGTAACGGAAAATTGAAATCCGGAATACCAGATCAGGAATGGATTTTCCCATAATAGCAGCAAAACAATTCCGCCTAATGCATTCAAAAGATCATATCCTTTACCAAGCACATCCGCCAGCATGCACAAAAGCATCATTCCAACTGCCCGCTGCGTCGACACACCGTTTCCGCTCATAATTGCATAGAATAGCACCATCACAAATGCGGTGCTATTCTATGCAATTA
>JBNMJQ010000028.1:0-23562 GCA_050873865.1 Agathobacter sp.
GCGCAAAGGTTGAGATATTCCACTCCGGAAGCTGCCGCTTTATCCGCGCAAGCAGAGGCAGATTGCAGCTTGCGAGATATCCAAGTCTTACTCCGGGAATCGCATAGATTTTGGTAAACGCGCGCACGACGATCAGCCCGTCATACATATCCAGCTCCTTTATCACGGAAAAATGGTTCCCGCAAAACTCAATAAAACATTCGTCCAACACAACCCATATACTTTTCTGCTGGCAGATCTCCAAAATTTTTTGCAGATACGCGCCATCGATCCTCTGCCCTGTCGGGTTATTGGGATTTGCCAGGAAAATCAGATCAATGTCATCGGTCAGGCTGTCAAGAAACGCCTCCCCGAGTGCAAAATTCTCTTTTTCCCTGCATGGATAAAAAATAATTTCACTCCCTGCTGCCTGCGCCGCATACTCGTATCCATAAAAAGACGGAACCGGTATCAGGATCTTCTTTGGCTTTATCGCATGCACGATCGCCATAAATAGCTCGGACGCACCGTTTCCAAAAAGCAGATACTCCTCCGGGATTTCGAGCATCCCACCGACCGCCCTCCGTAACGCGGCATGTTCCGGATCTGGGTACTCTGTGCAGTGTGCCACCGCTTCATGCAGTTTTTCCCTTACCGCCTCCGGCATTCCAAGCGGATTCCCATTGACGGAAAAATCCACCTGCACCTGATTCCTATATATGTCACCACCGTGTACTGCTGCCATAGATTACTCCTTATCCATTCATTCTGATACAGTAGAAAGCGATCAACAGTGCAAGGCACATGATCTCACTCGCCCACGCCGTTATGTACATCAGACGGTTGACGCGCCGGATGTCCTCCGTTTCCACACCGCGCAGCGCATCCCCGATGTATGGCTTCTTTACGAGCTTTCCAAAGTAGCTTGCATCTCCCGCCAGCCGGATGCCTAGCGCCCCTGCGCACACCGATTCGGTCTGTGCAGAGTTCGGGCTTGCATGATTCCGGTTATCTCGTTTATAGATCTTCTTTGCATTTGCTCCATCAAAGTCCCTGCCGCCGATATATGCGGCAAAGATCATCACATACGCACTGATCCGCGCCGGGATGTAATTCATCACATCATCCAGCTTTGCTGCTGCTCTTCCAAAGTCCAGATACTTTTCATTTTTATAACCTACCATTGAATCCATCGTATTCACAGCTTTATAGAAAAACCCGAGCACCGGTCCACCGAGTGCGTCATAGAGCATCGGAGCGATCACGCCGTCGGAGGTATTCTCTGCCACCGTCTCGATCGCAGCCTTCGCCACGCCCTCCTCATCAAGTACCTCGGTATCTCTTCCTACAATCATGGACACCGCTTTTCTTGCCGCTGCAAGGTCCTCCTCCTTCAGGCAGCGGTACACCTTCATGCTCTCCACCTTTAAGCATTTTGCCGCCAGCGTCTGATATGTCATGACTGTTTCCACCGCTATTCCAAGGCACGGATGAACCACATAGGCCAGCACCAGCAGCACCGCAGCTATACACACGGTCGTTCCCGTCACCGCCACGACAAGCAGCCTGCCTTTTTTCCGCTTCTCCTGTGCTGCCGCTTCTTTATCAAGCAATCGCTCTTCCAGCCTTGAAATCAGTGTCCCGATCAGCCTTATCGGGTGTGGCAGGCAATACGGATCACCCAATATCATATCCAAAATAAATCCCAATCCAAATGCGATTGTGTGATACCCAACAATCCTCATCCACATCACGCTCCTTTCCCTCTATCCTGTATCTCTAGGCAATTACGAAGTACATCTGCAGCTTCGCAATCAATTAAAGTATCGCATTTTTGTGTTTCTTCATTTTTGAAAAAAGCGATTCCGCCAAAATCGTAGAAATTTGTCCAACCGATCCGACGGTGATAAGGTTGTGTCTTTTATTGGCTTTGACACTCCAAGCCCGACTGTCCAACGGTAGGCGAACTTTTCTGTCGGACTTCCTAGTCTCCCTAAGCGGGCGGTCTCGCAAAGTTGATATTAGGAGCATGCTCCTCGAAACTCGCATTCTATGTGTTCTATATGCGAACATTTCAAGCTCAGACAACTCGAAGCATGCTCCCATTTTGCTCGGCACGCCCACCAAGGGAGACACGAAAGTCCTCAAAAGAAAAGTCCGTCTACCGTGAACAGCCGGGCAGGAGTGCTCAAACCTATGAAAGACAGAACTCATAAATAAACCGCCGGACGGTTGGACTGGAATTTCACGATTTTTTAGCGGTGCTTTTCTTCAAAATGGAGAAGCGCAAAAATGCGTCAATACTTTAAATAATTGCAAATGTATTTCGTAATTGCCCAGTTAAAGTTTACGGAGGAGCGTAAGGGTGGTCTGCTTAGGTTCTCGATGGAGTTCGCACAGGTAGCCCGCTCCGTTTGGCACCTGATAATCGAAGTAGTCCCCGCCGCAGAAATGACTCATGATCGACATGATAGTGCCGCCGTGTACAAGCATTCCGACCGTGATATCCGCCTTCGTATCCGAGAGCTGGTCTAGCATCTCGTAGAAGCCCTGCCGACAGCGCTTTTCAAACTGTGCCCGGCTCTCCCCGTTTGGAAACGGCAGCGTTCCGTTGCTATCGATCCACGCCTGGTATCTTGGATCATCCTTCAAGTCCTGATAGTTCTTCCCTTCAAAATCCCCGAAATCCATCTCCCGCCAATCGGATATGACAATGGGGATCTGTCCGGGATAGAGAAGCTTTCCGGTCGATATGCAGCGCTTCATCGGGCTGGAAAACAGGACATCCACCTCCGGATAGATGCCTGACGCTTTTGCCTGAAGCAGGGCTTCCTGCCCCTCCTGGCTTAAGTCCTCATCCGTGCTTCCCAGGTAGCGGTGCTCCTTGTTTGCCGGGGTTGTACCATGCCGGATAAGTGCGATTTTTATTTGATTTTCTGTCCAATCCCACATATTACGCGCACCACCTCATCTGCCTCTTTTGCTATCTCTATCAGAATCCTTCCGGTTCTTTCCCGGTACTCCCGCTCTAACGGATCGATTGGGACAATCCCGTTTCCAATCTCGTCACAGATCACCGTACAATTTTGATTTTTACTAATGAAGGAGAACAGCATCTGCTCTGGCTCTTTTCCTGCGATAAGCATTTCCTTGATCCATCTGTGAAGATGATTGACTACAAGAATTTTGTTACTTTCTTCTGCCTCTTTTTGCTGTGTGTCATCCGGGAGGCTTGCATCATATACCATGCAGTCCGCTTCCCCGTTCTCCTGCAAAACGTAGCACAGCTTTCCCTGTGCATATCCGCCAATTACCAGTTTCATTTTCTACTCCTATCTCACACAAACACTCCACGCTGCGACCACAAGCACCATCATGCCCTCACTGAGCAATACAAAATATCCTGCCGTGTCCCCTGTAATCCCGCCGAGTTCCTTTTTGCTCCTGTAACTGTAATACCAAAAGGCTGCCAATGCTGCAACAGCTGTCGCAATCCCTGCAAGCGGCGACTGCCACACCATAAAGCAGACACACAGGATGCCCTGCAGATACAATGCACATTTTACAATTCTCTTGTGTGCCCCGGATGCAAATGCATATAGCATCCCGTTCGATTTTGCGGATGGAAATGTCACCACACCGATCCCGCTTAAACAGCGGCTTAAAGCAAAGCCCGCACAGAAGATTCTTAACAGTTCCGGCCCGCTTATCTCTGAGAATGCTCCTACATACAGCAGTCCATAGCAGGCCAGCATGATCACTGCAAATGCACCGATGTGTGAGTCCTTTAGGATTTCAAGCTTGCGCTCCCTCGGCTGGTAGGAATGGAACGCATCCATCGTGTCCATAAACCCGTCCACATGAAAACCACCTGTGATGAGCAGCGGAATGGCTGTCCCGATCAGTGTCCGGCACAGATTGCCGATCCCCATTCTGATACATATCATATTCCACAAATAAATGCATGCACCGATCACAACGCCCACCCACGGAAAAAAGCACAGCATATATCTCATATCCTTTTCTTCCCATTTAAACTGTGGCATCGGTATCTTTGAATACATGGAAAACGCGATGATGACCGCCTTTATTATCTGCATTGCCCTGTCCTGCCCTTTTTCTTGATTTCTATCGGTATTCCGGCAACAACCTCGATAACCTCATCTGCCATTGATGCCAGCTTCTCATTGATGCCTCCCATTGCCCTTATGTATTCCATTGTTGTCCCGTCATAGGTTATGCCATCCTCAAACACGTTGTTAGTGACAATGACCAGATGGGTAAGCTTCGCTTGTAGCTGTGCGACACCCGCAATGATCTTCTCTGTCACCGCAGCTTCCTGCAGGATCCCCTCCGGCGCAAACATTTCATTTGCCGTAAGGTTCGACATACATTCAAGCAGTGCCACCTTGCGGCCGGATGCCCCCTGTATCTTCTCAGCCACACGCTCGATCTGCACCGGCTGCTCGATCGTGTAAAAGCCCTTTCCGGCACGCATCATGCGATGCCTTTGCACCTTTTTCTGTCCCTCTTCATCGTAGATTTGCATCGTCGCAATATAGTATTTTTGACACTGCTCTCCGATTCTTAGCAGATAGTCCTCCGCAAAGGCGGATTTCCCGCTGCCGCTTCCTCCGGTGACAATTGTTAACATATTATCTAAAACCTCGTATATTGCTCTATTTTGCTGTTTGAAAATGTAGAACTGCTGTTGTAGATTGCAAGCGCCATATCCAAAAGTGGAAACAGCATAACTGCCCCCGTTCCCTCGCCGAGCGCCATCCCTGCATCAATGACCGGTGCCAGCCTTAGTTCCTCTGTCAGAAGCCTTACCGCCGGCTCCTTGCCTTTATGTGATGGGAGCAGGTATTCCCTTACTCCCGGGAATAGCCGCTCCGCGACAAGTGCCGCGACCATGCTGATCACACCATCCAGCACAACCGGCAGGTGGCAGATCGCGCCTCCGATACAGACACCGGTAAGGCCTGCGATGTCAAGACCTCCCACGGTTCTTAATATTTCAAACGCATCCGCATTGTAAAGATCATATTTTTCAAGCGCAGCCCGGATTACTTCCTGCTTTTTACACAGTCCCGCATCACTTAATCCTGCCCCCCGCCCGGTTACTTTTTGGGCGTCACACTTTAACAAAGCGGCGGCAGCTGCGCTGCTTGTCGTTGTATTTCCAATTCCCATCTCCCCGGTTGCGAGTATCCGATACCCTGTTCCCTTACAGGCGAAAACAAGCTCAATGCCTGTTGCGATTGCCCTTACCGTCTGTTCTTCGGTCATCGCCGGTGCCTTGCTAAAATTGGCGGTTCCGTTGGCGATCCGCCTGTTTTGCACGCCTTCCAATTCTGCCGCATCGGAGTTTATCCCGATGTCCACAGGGATCGTATCCACGCCTGCCACCTGTGCCATTCTTCCAACAGATGACAGACCTTTTCCCATCAGCCCTGCAACAGCAGCTGTAACCTCCTGCCCGGTCTGGCTGACTCCTTCCGCCACGGTTCCATTATCCGCGCACAGAATGATCACTGCGCGTTTTGAAATGTCGATTCTGTCCGATCCGCAGATCGCGCCAATTTTTGCGATCATCCGTTCAAAATCTCCCAGCCCGTCAAGCGGTTTGGCAATCCTGTCCCAGTTTTGGATCACCTGTTTGCAGACTGCTTCATCCGGTGTTCCGATGGAAATCTGCTCCAATTCCTGCCTCGTATACTTATTCCAGATGGGCTTTTGTAAGCATTCCATAGATTTCCTCCATATTCAGATACAAACGCAGTGTCTCTGCAAGTTTGTCGTATTCCCTCTCTTTGAAGCTTTTATAATCCATAAAAGCAGCATCATCCAGCTGCACACCCTTCCTTTTTGCGAGTGTCTGCACGATCACATCCGCAAAATTTCCTTCGTCGAACAGTCCGTGGATATAAGAGCCGCATACGTTCGTGTTGTCCTTCGCCTGCACCACTGATGGTAACTCACCATCTCTGCCGTCCATATATGCCGTTGTTCCCATGTGGATCTCATATCCCGTATAGGAGCAGCCGGATATGGCTTTTAACACTCCGTCTATGGATTCGACCATACCGCTCGTCTGGCAGCGTCTCTTTTCCTTTTGCAGCACGGTGGTAATTGGAAGAAGCTCCATGCCCCGCATCGTGCCTCCCTCCTCAATGCCGTCCGGATCGGAAATCTCGTTGCCCAGCATCTGGTATCCGCCACAGATCCCGAATACCGGTATTTCTTCTGCCAGCTTCTTTACCGCACTCTCCAGGCCGTTCTGGCGCATCCACTTCAAATCCCCCATCGTATTCTTGCTCCCCGGAAGGAATATCATATCCGGATTCTGCAACTCACTAATGGAAGTCACATAGCGTACTGACACCTCCGGAATCTGTTCAAACACATTAAAGTCCGTGAAGTTGGAAATTCTCGGATAATGGATGACCGCAAGATCGATCAGCCCTTTTCCCTTATTGTCAAACCGTTCCGAAAGACTGTCCTCATCCTCAAGGGATAAGTTCATGTAAGGGACAACGCCTACCACCGGCACGCTTCCCCTTTCCTCAAGCATCTCGATTCCCGGATCGAGGATGGATTTGTCTCCCCGGAACTTGTTGATGATAAGTCCTTTTACCCGCTTCTTCTCGTCATCCGTCAAAAGCATGAGTGTACCGAGAAGCTGAGCAAACACGCCACCCCGGTCAATATCCCCGGCCAGAAGCACCGGAGCATCCACCAGCTCCGCAAGTCCCATATTTACAATATCATTTTGTTTTAAATTGATCTCCGCCGGACTTCCGGCACCCTCGATCACAATGATATCCGCATACTCTTCGAGCTTTCGAAATGCCTTTTTGATTTCCGGTACCAGCTGCTTTTTATAGGAGAAATAGTCCCTTGCACTCATGTTGCCAAGCACCTCTCCATTTACAATGACCTGAGAGCCTGTGTGATTCGTCGGCTTAAGTAGTATCGGGTTCATGCACACCATCGGCTCTATTCCGGCAGCCTCCGCCTGCATGACCTGCGCCCGTCCCATCTCCAGACCCTCTGTCGTAATAAATGAATTGAGTGCCATATTCTGCGATTTAAAAGGGGCTACCCGGTAGCCATCCTGCTTAAAAATCCGGCACAGGCCAGCCACCAGAAGACTTTTCCCGGCTCCGGACATCGTTCCCTGTATCATAATCACTTTTGCCATATTTCAATATCCTTTTCGCAGTCCTTCGCATACTCCAGAAGCTGCTCATTGTATTTTTCCAAAGCCGCAAAATGATTCTTTGTGCATATCACTTTTTCGCAGCCTCGTATGTGTTTCTTTGCTTCGTCCAATAATTCTTTGCTGACCGGTTCAAAAGCCTCTGCCCCGATCACATTTCCTGCCAGCGCCTTTGCCACCGGGTAGTCCAGATCATTTTCGTACAGGATCCCGGCTGCAAACGGGATGCCTGCCCGCTGCAATCTGCGGTATACACGCTTTCCGGTTCCGCCCCCGGCGATCACAAAGACCTTTGGGCTTCCCTCTGCCGCCTTTAACTCCATTCCAGTCGTTGTCTCGTCAAACGATCCCGAAGTAATGTGGAACAGCTTCGATATATACCCCTCCTCAAAAATTTCCTCTGGCGTTCCGAAGCGCTCAACATATTTTCCGTTGATGCAGAGGATCTTATCCGACACACGCTCCGCCAGATCCAATTCGTGCAGTGACATAATCACCGTGATATTTTTTTGTTTGCGCAGCTCCTGCAGGATAGACAAAAACTCCAGCTTGTATTTCACATCCAGATAGGAGGTCGGTTCATCCAGCACGATGATATCCGGCTCCTGACACAGCCCTTTTGCAAGCATTACACGCTGGCGCTGTCCATCGCTGATCCTGGAAAAATCCTGATCCCGCAATTCTGTGACGTGCACCAGTGCCATTGCCTCCTCCACCGCGCGGTGATCCTCCTTGGAAAGCACACCGAAACGCCCGGTATACGGATACCGTCCCGTCCCGATCACATCCTCGCAGGTCATCAGTTCTGTCCGAATCTTATCGGTCAGCACCACGGACATGCTCCGGGAAAGCTGCTGCCTGGAAAATGCGGCAAGATCCCGTTTCTCCATATATACCGCACCGCAGATCGGTTCAAGCTGTCTTGCGATACTTCTTAAAATGGTCGATTTTCCTGCCCCATTCGGTCCGATCAGAGTCAGGATCTCTCCCTTATTGATTCCAAATTCAATCTCTTCAATCAATGGGCAGCCGTGATAGCCGACACTTAGTTTTTCTGTCTTAAAATAGTATTCCATCATGCCACCTTATCCTTGTTCCGCTTCATCATAACCCACAAAACCACCGGTGCGCCAAATATCGCAGTCACCGTGCTGATGCTAAGCTCGGTCGGTGCGCACAGCGTCCGCGCGAGCAGATCACAGAACAGGCAGAAAATGCTTCCCCCGAGAAAGCAAGCCGGTATCATAAATATCGGTCTTGTACTTCCCAGGAGCCGTTTTACCAGATGTGGCACCGCGATCCCTACAAAGGAAATCGGGCCTGCAAATGCGACAATGCAGGCGGACAGAATGCTTGAAAGCGTAACTAGCGCCACCCTAAGCAGCCGGATATTCACCCCCAGATTCTTTGCATAGGCGTCACCCAGCTGATAAGCGCCCAGCGGCTTTGCCAATCCAAACACAAGCATGGTCGTTACAGCTATGATTTCTGCCATGATCCGCACATTGTCCCAGGTAATTCCAGAAAAACTGCCTCTTGACCAGTTGTGCAGATTTACGATCTGCGCATCACTTGCAAATGTAATGACCAGCTCCGTGATCGCAGAGCAGATATAGCCGATCATGATACCGCTGACAACCAATGCCGACATACTCTCGATCCGTCTTGATATGATAAGCACGACTCCCATTGCAAGCATCGCACCCACAAATGCCGCCACGATCATTGTCCACGAACTGATCCTTGTCATCCGTTCTAAAAAAAATACCAAAAGCAGTGCTACCATCATCTTGGCTCCGGATGAAATGCCAAGCACAAACGGTCCTGCAATCGGATTATGAAATAAGGTCTGTAACAGATATCCGGCAAGTCCGAGCGCACCGCCTAAGATAACGGCAGCCAGCGCACGCGGCATACGGATATCCCACAGTATCCTTGCATTTTCGATTTCTTTTCCACATAGGGAGCGACCGATGTCCGAAAGTGTGATATTCACGCTTCCGATGCACACATTAAGCACAAGTAAAGCTAGTATTCCTGCCAAAAGCAGGCAGAGTGTCACGATGCCCCTTCGTCTTCTGTTCTTCTGCAACTTGTCTTCCTCTCTACTCCAGATGGAACAGATATTTCATATTGCTCTCATCTTCCCCTGTCAGCATCGCATGGAAATCCTGCAGCAGATAGCCGATTGCCATCGATTCCTGATACATATCCTTGGTGGTACACCATACATTGCCGTCCTGTACCGCCTTAAAGTCTTTCAAGACCTCACACTTTTCCAGCAGCTCCTCCACTGATGTAACACCACCGTCTATGGAGCTGTTGTAGATCAGATAATCCGCATCCTTCGCCCCATCATAAAATTCTTCGATCTGCACATTCATTGTGGAGCGCGCCGAGTCGCCGTCCTTTGCATCCGCAAAAATGTAATGCCCTCCTGCAAGTTCAATCATCTTCGGGATATAGTCCGAGCTCTGGCGGATCTGCACCAGCCCATTGGACGTAATATAGAAAAATGCTACCGTTTTCCCTGTATTTTCAGTTGCAGACACCTGGTCAAGGATTGCCTCCTGCTCCTCAAATATCTGCTCTGCCAGCTCCTCTTTTCCAATCAGCGCTCCGTAGAACTTTATCCACTCTACCCGCCCGAGGGGATGTGATTCATAGCTTGAATACTCAATCATCACTGGAATGTCAAAGCTTTCCAGCATCTCCACGACCTCCGGCGAATGAGAGATCATGCGGTTCTCAATTGCAAGCGAACACCCTTCGGATACCAAAAGTTCATAATCCGGCATACTGTACTTGCCTGCATACAGTATGTCTCCTTCCGCCATCGCGTCCTTTGCCGCCTCTATGTACCAGTTCTCCTCTTTCTGTCCGGAAAACCGTATCGTATCCAGCGCATCGAGTGAGCAGAACATATCCATCGCCGCAGAGGCAACCAGATAGAGGTTCTGCACCGGCTGCTTTATGATAATCATATCTTCCGGCAGATTTTCCGGCACGGCAGCATTCTCCGGAACAACCAGAATCTGTGTTTCATCCATCGTCGTAAGCAGCTTGTAGCCATCCTCATATTCGTCCACCGAGAAATTCTCTGCGTAGGAAAGCTCCATGCTTCCTGTACAAGTCAGATCCGTCCAGGATACACCGGGGGCAGCCGGATCCTGCACGCCGCCTGGAGCATGATCCATATAATCGGAAGAAGGACTGCCGCAGCTACACAGCCCCAGCAGTCCTATCAAAGATACATATAACCATTTTTTGTGTCTGTTTCTTCCTGTCATGCGACGCTTCCTCTTAGTCCTCCACAGCACTTAACGTTTCGGAATGCAGTGTGATCGTGTATTCGATCTCATGCGGTTTGCTCATTGCGACCGTATCTCCCACCACATCTATCGGCTCATCAAAGACAGAGACAGGGATTTCAAAGACAGAGTTTCCATCTGTATTTACCGGCAGATACTGCTTGCCATCCACAAGCATATAGTCGTAGTTCGGACTGCTCCAGCAAACGGCAGCCACCATGGAACCGTCCTCGACCGTAAGCGTAAGCGGAGAATCGATCGTTGCCTTCCCACTGCCGCCCTCAAGCGTTGCTTCCACCGTGTATGTACCATCTGAAAGTGTTTCTGTACTCTTACCAGCCTTCACATCTTCTCCATATGGAGCCGGATTGGAGACCTTAACCTTGTGATCATACCACTTTTCTTTCGTACCGATCAGCGCAAGGTCAAACTCCTCATCTAGTGCCGGCACCGGAACATCAAAGCCATAGACCACCTCTGACGTTCCATCCTCATAATAAACCTCATCATTTGTCGGCTGCAGCAGATCGGCACCTTCCTTTGCCGCATCCTCTGCCAACCCCGGATAAAGGTTTACGATCTTTTTCGAACCAAGCGTAATATGTATCGTCATCTGACCGTTCTTTACGGTAAGTGTTCCCTTGCCGTCACATGCTTCATTTACATGGAACATTGAACTATCTGTTGAAAAATCTGCAAGATATACGCCATCCTCCAGCACACTGCCGTTCTCTTCTCCTGCTCCAATGGTATCCTGCGCTGTATCCGAAGCCTGACCGGCTGTGCCCGTCCCCTTGGAATCGTCCGCTTGGGCACATGCTCCCAGCATAAGGGATGCCATCAAAAGCACGCATCCCATTGCAGCCGAAATTCTCTTTTTCTTCATATTATCTGCCTTTCAGATCTTATTACTAGTTGATAACAGCACCGGTATGTGCTACATAAATATCCTGGATTCCCGGAATTTCTCCAAGACCATAGATCTGTGTATCTACACTGTCAAAATTGCCGCTTGCGGTAAACATGCTAAGCCATGAATCGTCATCAGCTCATGCCATGTCATTGTTGGCATGGTCACCTGCTACTACCATGAGTGGACGAAGAACAACCTTCTTGTATCCTGCCTGTGCAACGGCATCGATCACTGCCTCACAGGAAGTCTCTTCCGGCTCACCCTCAACAGTTCCGATAAATACGTTGTCATAGCCAAGGTCGCTCATCTGTGACTGCATCTGACTATAAGATACCTTCGCGGTATGGGAAGTTCCATGTCCCATGAATACGAATGCAACTCCATCTTCTTTTGCAGCGTCAAGACTGTCATATCCGGCTGTCTTGACTGCCTCAGCGGTAAGGATCTGTGCGACTGCCTGCTTGTCCTCATTGACAACCGTTGCGTCTGAACCAACTTCTCCAAGTAACGGCTCTGCAACTTTAACGCTCTCGAACTTATCTGCGTATGCATTTACCGTTTCCATGAGTTCGTCATACTCTGCACCATGCATAAGATGTGTCGGCTGAACAACCAGATTCTTAACTCCGTTTGCCACAGCACGCTCCATTGCCTGATCCATGTTGTCGATATGTTCATCTTCTCTTGCCTGCACGTGATTGATAATAATCTGTGCGGTAAATGCTCTTCTTACAGACCAATCCGGATATGCTGCCTGGATTGCATCCTCAATTCCCTTAATGTCTGCGACACGGCTGTTGTTGAAGGAAGTACCAAAGCTTACTACAAGGATCTCGTTCTCGCCGATCTCATCCTGATTGCGAGGATCGTCCTTAGATGCATCTCCTGTATCTCTTCCGAAATAATCCGGATCTGCTTCTTCACCTTCTACCAATTCCTTCTGTGCATCTGTCAATGCATCCCATGCTGCCTTTGCATCTGCGCACTGCTGGTCGGTCTCATCGGTTCTCTCCTGCACGTAGATTGCATCGATCAATGCTGCAACCTCATCTGCTGCTTTCTGATCCGCATTCTCAGCCTCGTTGCTTCCGGTCTCTTCCGCTGCACTGCTTTCTGTTGTTGCGCTGCCTGTATCACTGTTTCCGTTTCCACAGCCACTCAGGCATAACGTTCCCATCAATGCCGCCATCAATAATGCTACTACTTTTCTTTTCATTTTTTCCTCGTTTCTGCAGTATCTCATCTGCTTGTTTATTCTTAAATATGATGCTCTGCCGCAGAAACAATTTTTCCCACAAAAAGAAAAACCCTTTTTCATTTACTGATAAAGGGTTTGCGCACAAGAAAATAAGAGGAATACTCTGTAAGAGTCCTCACTTTCTCACGTACAACCAATTACTCGTGGTTTGAAACAACTGTTTCCGTACAGCAGTCAGGCAGGTCTCCCGGCTTAAAGATCTTCACATCGGCCATCTTCCCAGTTTCCCAGTGATATCGCGGCTTCTACTCCCTAATTACGGTGACGAGTTCGTACAGGATTTGCACCTGTTTCCCTTTTCACCGGAGCCAGTCCCCTATAAGAGGACTGCTCCGACACCTGATTACTTCATATTCAATTCGATTAAATATACCATACTTCTACATACTAATCAATTACTTTTTGCCTGCTGCCATGGTCCTCTGCGGTAAAACCAGATGGAAACCACAGTTGCCACACACCATCCGATCGGCCATGCACACCAGATTCCGGTTGCTCCGAGTACAGTCTTTGAAAAGGCGAATGCCAAAACAACACGCAGGATCAGGTCTGTAAAGGTTGCAACCATGAATTTACTCATCATTCCCGCTCCACGCAGAATGCCATCGGCTACCAGCTTTGCGGAAACCACGAAATAGAATGGTGACAGGATCCGCAAGAAGTTGATACCTGTCTGCATTGCAAGCTCTGTCGGTTGATCCATAAAGAGCTTTAAGACGATATTTCCGCCAAAGAAATAAAGCAGAAACAGTGGCAGGCTTAACATCCATACCATTTTTATACCGACACGGAAGCCCTCCTTGATACGGGAAAGCTTCTTTGCACCAAGGTTCTGCGCTGTGTAGTTGGAAATTCCGTTGCCTAAGGTTGTAAAAGATGTAATAACCAGATTGTTAAGTTTTACTGCTGCGGAGTACCCCGCCATGACAGGGGCACCGAAACCGTTTATGATACTCTGGATCACAATATTGCCAAGTGAAATGAAACTCTGCTGCAAAGTACTTGGGATTGCAATTTCGACAATCTGCATAAGGATCTGCGTATCAAAAATTGCCGCTTTTTCCTTGCCTTCAATCTTTGCAAGTCTGCGGAATACAACAACCATTGCAAGCACACAGCTGATTCCCTGACATAAGAATGTCGCCCACGCAACACCTGCGACTCCCATCTGGAATGCCTTTACAAACCAGATATCCACTGCGATGTTGGCGGTTGAAGAAACTGCCAGGAAGTAGAACGGAGTCTTGGAATCTCCGAGTGCGGAGAAAATACCAGTCGCAATATTGTAAAAGAATACAAACGGGAGTCCCCATGCATAGATATCCAGATACAATTTCGAATCCGCAAAAACCTCGTCCGGAGTACGGATCAGGTGAAGCAGCGCACCAGAGCCAACGATGCCGATCAGCATCAGAACTGCACATACGATTGCACTGAAAATGCAGGCTGTGTAGACGGCTGTTTTCATCTTGTGGTAATCCTTCGCTCCAAAGAGCTTGGATACGACAACAGAACATCCCATATTGCAACCAAATGCAAATGCGATAAAGATCAACGTGATCTCATAGCTGTTACCGACTGCTGCAAGTGCGTTCTCCCCGATAAATTTGCCGGCAACAAAGCTGTCAGCGATATTATATAGCTGCTGAAAAATAATGCTGCCAAACAGTGGCATGCAGAATCTCCACAAGACCGACTCCGGCTTGCCAACAGTCAAATCCTTATTCATTCCCTTTTTCCTCCATGTTCTTCAAACATTCCTTTATCACTCTGACACATCCATCTATGCCAAGCTTGCTGCTTGACAGCATCAGATCATAGCTCTCCGGCTGTCCCCAGGATGTCTCGGAATAAAAATCAAAATACTGCTTTCTCATCCGGTCCATGTGTTTGATCCGGTGGACCGCTTCTTTTTCCCCGATCTGGTTTCTCCTCATAACACGCTGGATACGTTCATCTTTGTCCGCATATATAAATATAGATAATATATTCTTCTTGTCAAGAATGTCCGAAGCGCAACGCCCGATCATCACACAGGGACCGTTCTGCGCCACCTTTTCAATGACCGCGCGCTCTGCGTCATACGTTCTCTGGCTCTCGGAATAAAAGGCATTTCCAATTCCTGCAAAGTCCGCATACGGATTTCCGCTCAAAAACTGCAGGCTGTTGATTGGAGATTCCTCCGTCTTCTCAATAAAGCTCTCACTAAGCCCTGAGTCCATTGCCGCCTTCTTTATAAGAAGCTTGTCATAGCACGGGATCTCAAGCTCTCTTGATAACTTCTCGCCGATTTCACGTCCTCCGCTTCCATACTGTCTGCCGACACATACAATCTGTTTCATAACGCACACCTCTTTTTCTATGATCCGTTGTCTTTTTGCAACAGTCGTATTATAATTCAACAAAGGATATGTGTAAAATATCTGTTTTATTATGTAGATATATTATTTTGATATAGGAGAACTTGTGATGAATATCAGCTATGACTATTACCGTGTGTTCTATTATGTTGCCAAGTATAAGAGCTTTACCGCTGCCGCCAAGGTTCTTATGAACAACCAGCCCAACCTTACACGCATGATTAAAAAGCTCGAGTACGAGCTGGGTTGTACCCTGTTCATCCGGCAGCGCCATGGAATCTCGCTCACCCCCGAGGGACAGAAGCTTTACGCGCATGTAGCCGTTGCCTTCGAACATATCCAATGGGGTGAGGAGGAGATTGCAAGAGAAAAGGGCCTGCAGTCCGGAACCGTCTCGGTCGCTTCCAGTGAGATTGCATTGCACTGCGTCCTTCTTCCCGCCTTAAAGACATTTCGGAGCTCCTATCCCGGCATACGTCTTCGCATCTCCAACCTGTCTACCCCACAGGCGATTGATGTATTAAAAAAAGGGCTCGCCGATCTTGCAATCGTAACAGAGCCCTTTGAGCTTCCCGCTGACCTTTCCTGCATGGTCTTACAGCCCATTCAGGAGGTTCCGGTATGCAGTACCTCTTTTTCACTTGGAATTGGTACGTCCCTAAAAGCCGTCCTTTTGAAAAAGTATCCGGTTATCGGTCTGGAGGAGCAGACCGGTTCCTTTTCTTTCTTCTCCGATTTCTTTAATGAGATTGGTTTTCCGTTCTCCCCAGATATCTCGGCAGCTACCGCGGACCAGATCCTTCCGATGGTCAAATCCGACCTTGGTATCGGCTTTGTGCCGATGGAGTTCCTGAAAAAGGAAGATATGGCAGATCTTGTGATCCTCCAGATGGATCCTCCGATCCCTCCGCGCAATATCTGCATCCTCAAGCGGCGGGACATGCCGCTTAGCGTTGCTGCAGGTGAGCTGGAGAAGGTCATTATGCAGAATAAGTGAACTTCTACAAGCTGCGGAAGCTTGTCTTGTTCGTGGATTCCCTTTCGATCACCGTCGGAAGGGTAATGTAAGACTGCATGCTCAGCTGTCTCTTTCATTGCCATGACAATCTCATCCGACCGGATTTCGTCCATCTCATAGCAGGAATTAAGTGCCGGAGCACAGCCGCTTGCCTTTGCAAGATCAATCTCAAGCTGTGGGTCCATAATCGCCCGAAGCACCTTTTCAACCGCATCCTTCTTTGTATCTGCCGCATTTTTTAACACATGGATTCCCTGCACTCCCATATATGGGGAAATCTGTTGTCCTGTCTCGTCAATCACCGGCATCTGCGCAACTCCAACATCCATTCCGGATTCCCTTACCGTAGGAATCAGCCATGGACCAGCGATCGTGGCATGTGCCATGCCCTCTTTGAAAAGTGTATTTACCGTGGCATATTCCGTTTCTCCCGGCATGAAGTCAACAAACTTCTTATGATACTGCAATGCCTGGATGACTTCCTGCGAATCCAGCTGTGGTGTTCCATCCTCTGTAAGGACAGTTCCTCCAAAGCCATTGATCCATCCTGCCGCATAATACGGAGTGCTATGCTGCTCTACAAAGCCGTAATGTCCGCCCCTTGTGTTCTCCTGCATATAAGAATACAATTCTTCTGTCGTTTCCGGGACTTCGTCATCCTTCATATAGAGCCGGTTGTACAGAAAAAGCAGCGTCTCGTAGTAGACCGGGAGCTGATAGATTTCCCCTTTATAAGTTGCCGCTTCAAGTGTGTTGGTCATATAGTCCTTCAGATCTTCTTTCGGAATAATGTCTGTTATCGGAGCTAAAATTCCCATCTCCGCATATACACCGATCTTATCATGCGCAAAAAAGTACATATCCGGAGCCGCCTTTGGATTGTTGCCTACCATTTTCAGGCTTTCCGTCAGATCGCTTTTCTTTTCCAGCGTCACATGGATCTCCGGTTCAAGTGTCTCCAGCTTCTTTTGCATAATCTCTGCCACTTCATCTTCCTTATCATGCCAGATCACAATTTCTGTCACACCATCTTCCACCTGTTCCCCATTGCCCTGCTGGCATCCGGTCAGAAGTGATAAAGCCATTGTCAATGTTAAAAATGCTGCAACGATTTTTTTCATGCTGCTCCTCCCGCTATATCTCCTGTTGTGTCACTGCGGTCTGCCGCAAAAGCAGCAGACCCGCTATTAATTTTATTACTTGTTTTTCTTTTTATATGCAACCGTAACGCCTGCTGCAATTACAACAACAATCACTACAATAACAATAGGAAGTACTACATTGTTCGTCTGTGTACTTTCTGTCGCAGTTTCAGTTGCTTCGTCTGCCTGCGTGTCTGCCGGCTCGCTGTCTGTGACAGCATTTTCTGTATCCACGGCCTCTGTTTCTGCCGGTTCGGTATCCGCTGCCGCATTGTCCGCAGCTACTTCCGGTTCCTCATAATATACCTCATAATCATCTGCGCTGTTTACAACCACCCAGACATCCTTTTCTGTCTCAATGGAAATATCACTTGTCTGGACGCTTCCTTCATTTCCATTTACAATGATTGAATTTACCCAGCCCGGAATTTCTTTTACAAGCCATGCGCCATCCTCTGTAAGAGCTTCTCCCGGCCATGTTGCAAAGACGTTGGTTCCATCCGGTGCTGACCATGCCCACAGACTTGGCTCCGCCCAATCATCCGGTGCAATTACATGTACAGTGACATTCGGTATCTCAGCCTTGTCCGGATCCTTGTAGCTAAAATCTGCGGCTCCGTCTGCATCTACGCTGACCCAGATCTCGGCCGGGTCGATAGACAGATCTTCTGTCTGAACACTCCCTTCATTTGCATTTACAATAATCGAATTTACCCAGACAGGGGCTTCCACGCTGTACCAGCCATTGTCATCTGCCTTCATTTCCTTGCCTGGCCATGCTTCATAAGCATTGGTTCCGTCCGGCGCTGACCATGCCCACAGACACGGGGTCTGCCAGCTCTCATCTACCTTTGCATGTATCGTGAACTTCTCCACATAAGCAGGAATCTCACCGGTTGTCAGTGCATCATAAGATACCTCTGCGTTATCCGCATCAGAAACGGTGATCCATGCATCTTTTCCATCCAAAACAAGCTCGCCTGTCTGAACACTTCCTTCATTTGCATTTACGATCACATGGTTCGCCCACGCAGGCACCCATACATAATACCAGCCTTCATCATCCGGAGTTTCCTCACACGCTTCTCCCGGCCATGCATCAAATGCATTCGTTCCATCTTCGTTCCACGCCCAGACACATGGATCCTGCCAATCCTCCGGCACTTTGACACTTATTGCAACTCTCGCCTGATCTGCCTCCGCAGCATAAGTCATAGCCGGCACCATCATAACAAGCATAACCAGCATGCATATCGCTGCATATACTCTCGCTATACATTTTTTCATGAATTTAGTCCTCCACATTGTTAATCACATTTTGTCCTTCTTCTCAATGAATGTGGCGCCCCATCCATTTGATGGTTTCATTATAGAAATCCATAAAAGGGCGGTCAACTTCATTTTAGTTAACCGTTTTCTCCTTTTATTGTACAGATTATCCGAATTATAATTACGGTTTTTATGCAGTATTACTATGTATTTTGTGATTTGAGAAACTTTCCTTTCTTTTTTGTGAAGTATTAACGAAAACTTTTCCTTAATTCAAAATCATTTTCCTGCCCACTTTGCCATGCCACTCCACACATTTACCTTGCCGTTTATATCACATATCAAGGATTTCAGCGCAACTATCTTTGTCATGTTTGCGCCCGGCCATATTTAACGCAATGCTTTTACTTTCGTTATTTTATTGGTAATTCTTTACATTTTTCAATATATAAACATATACATTATGTACATTGACAACAAAGTTTTCATTTTGCTATACTCAAGCTATAAGAGCAAGCGGTTGCGCAATTATTGGGGTTTTGCGCAGTTTAAATGAGAATGGGAGGACAAAACAGGTAATGAAAAAAGTATTTGTGGGGTTTTTGGCAATGGTAACTGCCCTGTCAACATGTATTGGCTGGGGCAGTCTTGGCAAAGCAGATACCGTAGATGCTGCAACATCAATTTCAGGCGTTTCTACGGTTTCAAACATGCCAAGTGATTTTGCAAGAGGTGTCGACATCTCTGAAGTGATCGCACTTGAAAACAGTGGTGCATCATACAAATATCTGGATGGCTCATCCGGGGATATCTTTGATATTCTCGCCGGTGCAGGTGTGAATTATGTGCGTATCCGTATATGGAACAATCCATATGATTCTTCCTCCCCTTACAAGGGATATGGTGCCGGAAATTGTGACTTATACAATGCCAAGGTTCTCGGAAAGCGGGCTACCGATGCCGGTATGAAGGTGTACATTGATTTCCATTATTCTGATTTCTGGGCTGACCCGGAAAAACAGTTTGCACCAAAGGCATGGTCTGCTTACAGCCTCGCTTACAAAAAGGATGCCGTATACAATTTCACATATGATTCTCTCAAGGAGCTTCTCAACTACGGCGTCAATGTCGGAATGGTCCAGATTGGCAACGAGACCAACGGATCCATGGCCGGTGTCGGCGGCTTATATGACAGTACCTGGGATCTTAGTTCCGGTGTCGCAGCACTTATGCAGCAGGGCTGCTACGCAGTTGATGATATTAACAGTGCATACAGTCTTTCTATTTTAAAGGTGCTGCATTTTACCGATCTTCTGGAAAATGGTAAGTGGTATGCACAATGTTTAAATGAGCAGGGTGTCGATTACGACGTATTTGCCACTTCCTTCTATCCGATGTGGCACGGCTCCACAGATGATCTTGCAAGCACACTTACCTATATTGCAAAGACATATAGCAAAAAGGTACTCGTTGCTGAGACAGCTTATCCTTATACTTATACCAACTATGATTCCGAAGGAAATAACGTAGGCAGTTCATCTGCTATGAATTATGCGAACTACAATGTAAGCGTAAGCGGTCAGGCAAAAGCTCTCCGCGATGTTTTTGCGGCGGTTGCTTCCGTCAACACCTCTATGTCCGGATATGGTCTCGGTGCATTCTATTGGGCTCCGGAATGGATTGCCGTAAGCAGTTCTACCTGGGGAACCTACGGCTCCGGATGGGCATCTTCCACTTCCGGAAACTATGAAAAACTATACAGTTCATCCGTAAATTATTATTCCACAACAGATTGCGGATCTTCCTGGGATAATATGACCTTATTTGATAGCAATGGTCAGGCAATGAAGTCCTTGTATGTGTTTAACGATATCTGCGGTGCCACAAGCACAACGTCATCCGCTAGTTCCAGTAGCAGCTCTTTGGATGGAACCTACTATATCAAGAGCTATTACAGCGGTTTGTATCTGGATGTTGTAAATGGATCCTCCTCCAATAACGCAAACATCCAGCAATGGACGTACAACGGTTGTGACGCACAGAAGTTCAAACTCGTATCTGCTGGCGATGGCTACTATTATATCTATACCGGTGCCAGCGGATATTCCAAGGTCGTTGACGTTGCCGGAAAAAGCAAAACAGACGGAGCCAATATTCTCCAATATGCTTACAAGGGCACAACAAACCAGAAGTTCAAGCTGGTTGAAGTTTCTTCCGGAGTCTACGCAATCCAGACTGCAATTACCTCATGCGGATCCTGTCTTGATGTATATAATTGGAGTACTTCAGCAGGCGGCAATATCGCACAGTGGACCTATTGGGGCGGTGCCTGCCAGCTGTGGTATTTAGAAAGAGCTAATTAACTTTATTGTTTTTAATATCCCCCTATATAAGGAACACCCCATCACCGAGTTATCAGTGATGGGGTGTTCCTCTTTTAGATTCCGTTTCTACATTTGAATGTCCAATAAAATCTTACACAGTGCTGTGCATTCCCTTAAATACATTCCTCTTCGCATTTCATCCGTTGCCGCATAATCCTGATGCTTTGCAAAAATCCGGATGGCTTCCTCCACTGGAATCCATCGTGGTTCCATTCCGGCTTCTTTCTCTCTTTCGGTCAGATGTGTGACTGTCCTGCCAACGATTCTACCGATAAAGTAGAGATCAATCCACTTCCCGTTCCCATAATACTCATCAATTTCGAGCTTACATTCCGAGACCTCAATACATGCGCCTGTTTCCTCCGCGACTTCCCGGATGCAGCATTCCGTTTTGCTTTCGTTTGCTTCCATCCCACCGCCCGGAATCATCCACTGGTCATTATTTTTCTCATAAGAAAGAAGTATCTTGCCATCCTCTATGATGATCGCCCTGCACGCCGCCCTTGACTTCGTAAATGTTCCAAAATAACTATCGCCCACGATATCAAGGATTGATTTCTTCTCATATTCCTTTAGATAGGCAAATAGATTTGGCGTGATCGCCGGGTAAGTAAGATGATCCGGCAGTGTATCAAACGTTTTGACTTCCGCCATCTCGCTCTCCGGAATTGCATCCAGCCTCCGGATCTTCGCGCAAAAGACCATTCCGTTTGCGCCCTTGCTTTCGTCCTCTGTTCCTGCCCAATAATCACAGAGCGGAACAATGTCATAATCAATAGCTCCCGATTCCTCATACAGTTCGCGTTTTGCTGCCTCAAATGGTGTCTCGCCCGCCTCGACATGTCCGCCCTGCGTCTCCCAGGTCGTTCTGTCCTTATGACGGCTAAGCAACAGTTTTCCTTCGTAAAAGGAAAGTGTCACGACATATTTGTATTGCTTTAATGTTCCTATCGGATAGGTTTTGCTTATCATAGAAATGACCTCCTCATAAGTTGAGAGATAAGCATAGCATTTCCCATATTCTTTGTAAAGGAATCACTCTACCGGATTTACTTTCCCTGAAAACTCCTCTAACATGATTTTGTACATTTTCACATTAGCGGTTCCCTTGCAGCGCTCCAGCGGATAATCTGTCTGGTCATAATGTGCGAGGATCAGTTGCAATCCCTTGATGATTTCTTCCTGTGCTTTGACTTCCTCGCACGTTCCAAAACCGATCACACTCTCATACCTTGTTGTGATTCCGTGTTCTGTTTTCTGAACCATAAAGAAAGTATCTGCTTCGACACAGACATTCGGATTTTTTTCGATATATTCCGTCTTAAGGCCCTGCTTTGCGCAGTGGAAATAGAGAATTGGCTTTTCATCTGCAACCTCCATTCCAAAGGAAACCGGCACCACATATGGATACTTATCCCCATTCATAGCGATGCGGATCGTGTTGCTTCTCTGCAAAATATTTATGATTTCTTCCGTTGAAGTGATTTCTCTGTCTTTTCTTCGCATAACCATTCCTCCTGAAATTGTGTAGTACCAACAAATACGTTTTTATAGGAAGTATATAGTACCATCTATGTTTTTTCAATAAAAAGCGCCCTTTAACCTCTAACCAAAATTCCACTAAAAAATTGTTCCTGAAATGCAATCTGGGCATATATCTCATCATCACTTGGAATCGTTATGTCCCCACGGATGACTCCGTTTTCATCACAAGGAACCACTATCCATTTAGTCTCATTGTCATCATATCTGTGATATACTGCAATGACTTTTCCTATATATTCTGTAACGGCTGAGCTTTCTCCCAAAAGATATACATCCTGCTCCGCTCCATCACCGCCTTTTACTCCGGTGATATATCCATAGTTGACCGGATAGAACATATCCTGATGACGAGGATGGCAGGTTCCCATCGGGTGGTCTATCTTTCCCCTTACCACCTGTCACTTTCTCGACCGTTGAGACAGTGAAGGACGACTTATTTCCTCATAACATGCCGGTGATTATCTCAGATGAGCCCATACACTCGACAAGGTTGAGTTGCCGGATTTCACCGTCTCGACCTGGAATCTGATCCCTATTTCTTTGCGCTTTCTTCCAACTCCAGCATATACCTATCAAAGTCGGACATGAATAATCTGTCCTGGATCACGCGATATTTTTCAAATTCTGTCTCAGCATGAAGCTTTGCAATTTCTGCTGACACCTTGCCTGCGTCCTGTAAAATGCCATAGTCAAACATTTCAATGAAGCTGTTGAGCCTCTTTTCCCAGTCCTGCATCGTAAGAGGGATATGCCTTAATGTCATGTTTTCCGCAAAATCAAGGTATGCCGTAACCATACGATTCAGTTGCTTCATTTCATCCTGACTCAAATAATTCTTAGCAACCGTAACATCACTTTTCTTAATCTTTCCTTCCGGTGCATCTGCCCAGGTGGTTAATCCCATATGCTCTTTTGTATGATCAGCTCTTTCCATGATCAGCTCTGCAGCTGTATGTCCATGAACTGCGTAATGCATTTTATTCTGAACGGTCGCATAAAATCTTCTCGTCGTTGCAGAATTTTTATCATAATCAATGGCTGTAGCATACAGATCGGTAATCTTCTGATAGAACTTTCTTTCGCTCGCACGAATCTCACGAATACGCTCTAACTGTTCATCAAAATACTTTTCAGTCAGATACGTTCCTCGCTTCAGCC
>JBNMJQ010000029.1:0-23394 GCA_050873865.1 Agathobacter sp.
GCAAAGAAAGAGTTATCTTCAGCTACAACTACAAACATCAACCTTCCATTCATTACTGCAACAGCAGAGGGACCAAAGCTTTTCGATATGACTCTTACAAGAGCAAAATTCGATGAGCTGACACATGACCTCGTAGAGAGAACCGCAGTTCCGGTTCAGAACGCTATGAGAGATGCCGGAATTACAAACGCTGACCTTGGTCAGGTACTTCTTGTTGGTGGATCTACACGTATCCCGGCTGTACAGGATAAGGTAAAGCAGTTGACCGGAAAAGAGCCAAGCAAGTCATTGAACCCGGATGAATGCGTAGCAATCGGTGCTTCTATCCAGGGTGGTAAGCTTGCAGGAGATGCCGGCGCAGGTGAGATCTTACTTCTTGATGTAACTCCGCTTTCACTTTCTATCGAGACAATGGGTGGTGTTGCTACAAGACTTATCGAGAGAAATACTACGATTCCGACCAAGAAGAGTCAGGTATTCTCTACCGCAGCAGATAACCAGACCGCAGTAGATATCAACGTAGTACAGGGTGAGCGTCAGTTCGCTAGAGATAATAAGTCCCTTGGACAGTTCCGTCTGGATGGAATCCCTCCAGCACGTCGTGGTGTTCCACAGATTGAAGTTACCTTCGATATTGATGCAAACGGTATTGTAAATGTATCCGCTAAGGATCTTGGAACCGGAAAAGAGCAGCACATTACCATTACTTCCGGAACCTCTATGTCCGATGATGAGATCGACAAGGCAGTTAAGGAAGCTGCTGAGTTCGAGGCACAGGATAAGAAGAGAAAGGAAGCAATCGACACCAGAAACGATGCTGACTCTTTCGTATTCCAGACACAGCAGGCTCTTGATCAGGTTGGATCACAGATCGACGCAAACGACAAGGCAGAAGTTGAGGCTGACCTGAATGCAGTAAAGGCTATCCTTGATGCACATCCGGAAGCTGACCAGATGACCGATTCTGATATCGCAGATCTTAAGGCTGCACAGGAGAAGCTCACACAGAGTGCGCAGAAGGTATTTGCAAAGATGTATGAGCAGGCACAGGCAGCACAGGGTGCACAGGGTGCAGCAGGAGCAGGTCCTGACATGAGCGGATTTGCAGGTGGCGCACAGAATGCCAATACATCTTCATCCGCAGATGATGATGTCATTGATGCAGATTTCAAGGAAGTATAATTTGAACTCATGCCGGATGCGGCATAGGAACAGTACTTCTTAAAGTAAAAATGGTGGGGTTTCCGGGAGTTTCCCGGAAGCCCTATACGCGAATATAAAGGTAAACATAAAATGGCTGATAAGAGAGATTATTACGAAGTCCTCGGAGTGTCAAAGACTGCTACCGAGGAGGAAATTAAGAAAGCGTTCCGGCAGACTGCCAAGAAGTACCACCCGGATATGCATCCGGACGATCCGGATTGTGAAGCAAAATTCAAGGAGGCTCAGGAAGCGTATGCGGTACTGAGCGACCCGGAAAAGAGAAAACAGTACGACCAGTTTGGTCATGCGGCATTTGATGGCAGCATGGGCGGCGGTGGCGGCTTTGATTTTTCCGGCATGGATTTCAGTGATATTTTTGGAGACTTGTTTGGAGACTTTTTTGGTGGCAGCGGAAGACGAGGCGGCGGCAGCAGTGGTCCGATGAAGGGATCCAATGTTCGCATGAGCATTCGTATCTCGTTCGAGGAAGCGGTGTTTGGCTGCTCCAAGGAGTTGGAATTTAACTACAAAGAAGAATGCGCAACCTGTCATGGAACAGGTGCGAAGCCGGGAACCAGCCCGGAGACCTGTACGAAGTGTGGCGGCAAGGGTAAAGTCGTTTACTCTACACAGTCACTGTTTGGTATGATGCAGAACGTACAGACCTGTCCGGAGTGTGGTGGCAAGGGCAAGGTTGTCCGGGATAAATGTCCGGATTGCCGTGGAACCGGATATATCACAAAGAAGGTTCGTAAAACCGTTGAGATTCCGGCAGGAATTGATAACGGACAGTGCGTAAGAGTGCGTGATTACGGAGAACCGGGTACGAACGGCGGACCAAGAGGCGATCTTCTGGTTGAGGTGATCGTTGGAAGAAATCCTGCGTTTGAGCGTCAGGATATGAACATTTTCTCCAACGCATCCATCTCCTATGCAATCGCAGCGCTTGGCGGTGATGTCCGCATCAAGACCGTAGACGGTGATATCATCTATACGGTTGCTCCGGGAACCCAGACCGGTACGCGTATCCGCTTAAAGGGCAAGGGAGTTCCGTCCCTTCGCAACAAGGCGACCAGAGGCGATCATTATGTTACACTGATCGTTTCCACACCGACCAACCTGTCTAAGGAGGCAAAGGATCTGCTTCGCAAGTTTGACGAAGTAACCGGAGGCTCCCTGACCAAGGAAGGCGGGGCAAGTACATCCCAAAAGTCCGAGAAGAAAAAGGGCTTTATGGACAAAATAAAAGAATCTTTGGATGATCTGTAAAAGATGATCTGCGAAAAGCTGTTGTACGATGTGATACAGAATATACTCTGTAAAGCACCGGCAACAGCTTTTTTGATTTTTTTATTTCCTTTAAAGTTGGTTTAAGGTTTCTCCGGTATGATGTGTTTAAAGAAAGGAAATACATTACAAGGAGGAAACAACTATGAAATATAAAAAATGCAAATTGGTATGTGGTTTATTGATCGGCTCTCTGACAATCGCGGGGATGACCGCATGTGGAACAACGGGCGCGGACACCAGCACAACATCCGAGGCAGCGGATACAGAAAGCACCTCTGCCGATCATGATGGAACACAGACATCCGGGACAAATGAATTTTCTTACACGGATGAGGAAACGGAGGCTCCAGCATCTACAACGCTCATGGCGAGAGTTGAGAGTGTTGACGGAAACGAAATCACGTTAGGCGTGGCACAGGGCATGGGCGATGCACCGAGCGGTGAGAAGCCAAGTGGCGACGCACCGAGCGGCGAAGCTCCAAGCGGTGATGCTTCAATTGGAGATGTACCAAGTGATGGCGCTCCGAGTGGAGACGTACCAAGCGACGTACCTAGTGATATGCCAAGTGGTTCTGCACCGGGAGGAATGTCACAGGCGAGCGCAGTTTTAACGATCAACGATACTTCCGTAATTGCAGTGCAGGGAACGGACGATACGACGACCGAAGGAAGCTTAAGTGACATTACTGAGGGTGCAATGCTCCAGATCACATTTGATGAAAACGGTGCGATCACACAGATATTAGTATCACAGGGTATGGACAGTGGCATGACAGGCGGACCGCAGGGCGGCGGAGCCGGAAATCAGCCGGGCGGACAGCCGGGACAGAGCGCATCCGGTGTAGACAGCTATGATTCTGTGACAAATTATACAGAGGATACCTCCGCAAGCGGGGAGACGTATACCTCAACCGGAACCGATGAAAATGCAATACTTGTCTCTGACGGGGCAACCGTACAGTTGAGCGACATTACCGTTGACCGGACATCCAGTGACAGCACCGGAGGCGACAATTCCAGCTTCTACGGAGTAGGTGCGGCAGTGCTTACAACAGACGGAACCACCTATATTAAAAACGCGAAGATCACAACCGACGCGGCAGGCGGTGCGGGCGTATTTGCTTACGGAGACGGAACTGTGTATGTTGCGGATTCGGATATTTCAACCGAGCAGAATACATCCGGCGGCATCCATGTAGCCGGTGGAGGAACATTGTATGCATGGGATCTGAATGTGGAGACAGATGGAGAATCAGCAGCGGCAATCCGTAGTGACCGTGGCGGCGGAACAATGGTTGTGGATGGCGGCAGCTATACCAGCAATGGTGTCGGTTCACCGGCAGTCTATTGTACCGCGGATATCGCGGTCAACAATGCAACTTTGACAGCGACCGGTTCTGAGGCAATCTGCATGGAGGGACTTAATACCATTCATCTTTTTGACTGTGATATTACAGGAAATATGCAGGATCTAAGCCAGAACGATACGACATGGACGATCATTGTATACCAGAGCATGTCCGGCGATTCCGAGGTCGGCAACAGCACCATGCAGATCGTAGGAGGAAGCATCACATCCGAAAACGGAGGACTTATTTACACCACGAATACAGAGGCGAACATTCTGCTTTCTGACGTGGATATCACCTACGCAGAGGATAGCGAGTTCTTCCTGATGTGTACCGGAAACGCAAATGAGCGCGGATGGGGAAGTACCGGATCAAACGGATCTGACTGCACCTTTACCGCAGATGCACAGGAAATGGAGGGAAATGTTGTGTGGGATAGCATCAGCCAGCTTGATTTCTACATGGAAAATGGAAGTTCTCTAAAGGGCGCGATCGTGGATGACGAGACTTATGCCGGAGAAGGCGGCAGCGGATACTGCAACGTCTATATCAGCAGTGATTCTGTATGGACAGTAACCGGAGACAGCACTGTGACGAACCTTTATAACGAAGGAACTATCATGGATGCGGATGGCAACCTTGTATCCATAGTCGGAACAGACGGAACGGTCTATGTCAGCGGAAGCAGCGCTTATACGATCACCGTGACAAGTTACAGTGATTCCGCAGACTTTAGCGGTGCAGCAGTTGCAGATACATGGTCAGCGCACGAGGTTGAAAAGCCACAGACATTGGCATAGAAACAGCGCAGATATAGTATATATTACCCATAGACGCATAGCCACTAAATATTGTATTATTGCATTAAATAGGGGCTATGTGTCCCTACATCTTGTAACATGATTTAGATACAGTTTTCATTGGGATGAGGGATAATGCGATGACGCTGGAAGAAGAACGCAGAGCATTGGATGAACAAAGACGCATATTGGAACGCGAGCGGGAGGCATTCAGCCGCAAGGTGGAGATCGAGGACCGGCGCTTGGAACAGCAGCAGAAGCTGTTTGATATGAAGTTTAAGATCCTGGAAGAGGAGCTTGTCAAGCTTGCAACTGAAAAGCAGCATGTAGAGCGGCAGAAGGAGTTTTACAGCAGAGTCAAGGATTTTGAATATCAAAATTCCACACCGCACCATACCGATTCCATGGTGGTCAAGGGAGAGCTGTTCTTTACGGGTGTCGGCAGCAAGCAGTCACTTCGGAAACGCTACAAGGATCTGATCAAGATCTACCATCCGGACAATCTCGATGGAGACAACCGCACCGTGCAGGAGATCAACCGTGAGTACGATCAGCTCTGCAAGGTACTGATATAAAATGAAATTGTAGAAGGAACTATCACAGATGAAAGTGGTGGTTCCTTTTGTTTTGTGGAAAACATAGAGGTTCAACCTTGCAACTATTCCAATTTTCTTTTATACTAAAAGGTAAGCTATTAAAGATGTTTCGTCGTCTGACGAAGGGGAAGGTGGGGAACAATATGGAGATACAATTTATCGGAGCTGACCGTGAGGTCACGGGAAGCTGCCATTATGTCACCTGTAACGGAGTGCATTTTCTGGTGGACTGTGGTATGGAGCAGGGACCGGATCTGTATGAGAACCAGAAGATCCCGGTGAACCCGTCCACGATCGATTTCGTGCTGGTCACACACGCACACATCGATCATTCCGGGCTGCTGCCGCTTCTTTATAATCATGGCTTCCGCGGGCAGGTATATGCGACGAAGGCGACCTGCGAGTTGTGCAACATCATGCTTAAGGATTCCGCACATATCCAGGAGTTTGAAGCGGAGTGGAAGAATCGTAAGGCACGACGTGCCGGGCGACCGGAGATCACGCCGCTGTATGATATGAACGATGCGATGGGTGTTCTGGAGCATTTTGAGGCGCTAAGCTACGATAAGAAGGTCGAACTGTGTGATGGAATCACGGTGCGCTTTAACGATGCGGGACATCTACTAGGATCGGCATCGATCGAGATCTGGCTGAAAGAGAACGGCACGGAGCGCAAGATCGTATTTTCCGGTGATATCGGAAATGGCGGCAGACCGCTCATCAAGGATCCGGTCATGTTAAAAGAGGCAGACTATGTGGTCATGGAGTCCACCTACGGCAACCGCAACCACGAAACGCCGCCGGATTATGCCAAGCTGCTCGCAGAGGTGATCCGCGATACCTTCCAGCGAGGGGGCAATCTTGTGATCCCGGCGTTTGCGGTCGGCAGAACACAGGAGATGCTGTACTTTATAAGACGGATCAAGACGGAAAATCTGCTGCCGGAGTTTCCGAATTTTGAGGTATATATCGATAGCCCGCTTGCCGTGGAGGCAACGAACATCTTCCACAAGAACGTGGCGGAATGCTTTGATGATACGACACTGGCACTGATCGAGTCCGGCGTGAACCCGATCCGGTTTGACGGACTGAAGGTAGCGGTAACCAGCGATGAGTCAAAGATGATCAACTTCATCGAGAAGCCGAAGGTAATCATTTCGGCTTCCGGCATGTGCGAGGCAGGCCGTATCCGCCATCACCTGAAGCATAATCTGTGGCGCAGCGATTCCACCGTACTGTTTGTTGGATATCAGGTGGAGGGAACACTTGGCAATGCGCTGCTAAACGGCGTCAAGGAAGTGAAGCTGTTTGGTGAGACCGTGGAGGTAAAGGCTAAGATCGTCAACCTTCCGGGTATCAGCGGTCATGCAGACAAGGATCATCTGACGAAATGGATCTCCTCATTTGAGAGCAATGTACAGAAGGTGTTTGTGGTACATGGCGAGGAGAGCACTGCGGTATCCTTCGCGGAGCATGTGCAGGAGGTGACCGGTTTTTCGGCAACGGCACCGTACAGCGGGGATGCGTATGACCTGATCACGGGAGTCTGTGTGGCAGAGGGCGACCGCAAGCTCGCGGAGAAGAAATCTGCCAAGGCAAAGAGCGCTGCCAATACGGTATTCGATCGTCTTGTGGCAGCAGGCGCACGTCTGGTGGCTGTCATCCAGAAGTGCAAGGGTATGTCCAACAAGGATCTCGGCAAGTTCGCAGACCAGATCAACGGGCTTGCAGACAAGTGGGATCGCTAATTTTAATAGAAATTTCGGAGGAAAACACACAACATGAAGTGGAAAAAATACACCATTGAGACAACAACACAGGCGGAGGACTACATGGCAGGCATGTTGGGAGAGCTTGGCATTGAGGGTATCGAGATTGAGGACAATATCCCGTTATCCAAGGAGGATCAGGCAGATATGTTCATCGACTTTTTGCCGGAACTTCCGCCGGATGAGGGAATCAGCCATGTCAGCTTCTATGTGGAAGATGACGGAAGTGACCAGACCGAGCTTCTTAAGAATGTCAAGAAAGGTCTCGAAGAGCTTCGCAGCATGGTTGAGGTCGGAAGCGGTGTGATCTCTTCCTCCGAGACGGAGGACCTGGACTGGATCAACAATTGGAAGAAGTATTTTTCTTCCTTCACGATCGAGGATATTCTGATCAAACCGACGTGGGAAGAACTTAAGGAGGAGGATAAGGACAAATTCCTGATCGAGATCGATCCGGGAATCTCCTTCGGTACGGGCAAGCATGAGACAACACAGCTTTGCATCCGCCAGCTTCTCAAATACATCCGTGGCAATGCGGACTACACGCCGCAGAACCGGACCCCGAAGGTGCTCGATGTCGGCTGCGGAAGCGGAATCCTCTCCATCGTTGCGTTAAAGCTTGGCGCAAGTGCGGTGGTCGGCACGGATCTGGATGCGGACTGCATGATCTCCACCAGGGAGAATATGGAGGTCAACCATCTGGATGCATCTCTCGGCACATTCTATGTCGGCAATCTGATCGACGATGAGGAATTGCAGCAGAAAGTCGGCAACGAGGAGTACGATATCGTGGTTGCCAATATCCTTGCGGATGTCATTATCCCGATGGCTCCGGTCATTCCGGCGCGCATGAAAAAGGGCGGCTATTTTATCACCTCCGGTATCATCGATTTCAAGGAGCAGGAGGTCGTGGATGCGATCTGCGCGGCTGGTCTTGAGGTGGTAGAGGTCAATCATCAGGGCGAGTGGGTCAACGTTACGGCAAGGAAGGATTAAGCATGTATCAGTTTTTTGTAGAGAGCACGCAGGTGCAGGGCAATGAGATCGTCATTACAGGCAGTGATGTCAACCATATCGGCAATGTGCTTCGGATGAAGGCGGGGGAGAAAATTCGCGTCAGCGATTCCACAGGAATGTCCTACTTCTGTGGGATTAAGGAGATCACACCGGATATGGTGCGGGCGGAAATCGACCGGGAGGATGAGCTTGGAACGGAGCTTTCCAACCGGATCGTGCTGTTTCAGGGACTGCCGAAGGCAGACAAGATGGAGCTTATCATCCAAAAGACAGTGGAGCTTGGCGTAAGCGAGATCATTCCGGTCGCCATGAAGAACTGCGTGGTAAAGCTGGATGACAAGAAGGCTGCCGCGAAGATAAGCCGCTGGCAGAGCATTGCCGAGAGCGCCGCAAAGCAGTCAAAGCGGACACTTATCCCGACCGTGCAGATGCCGGTTTCCTGGAAGGAAGCACTGAATTTGGCAAAAGAGCTTGACATTACGCTTGTTCCGTATGAAAATGAGCGGGGCATGCAAGCGACCAGAGAGATCATTGGAGGCATCGGTGTTAAGGAGTCCATCGGTATTATGATCGGACCGGAGGGCGGCTTTTCGGATGCGGAGATCATGATGGTGGATGAGGCACATGCCGATTGCGGCAGTTTTCACCGGATCAGTCTGGGAAGACGTATTTTGCGCACGGAGACAGCAGGGCTTGCAACGCTTGCCATGCTTGTCTATCAATTGGATATATAAAGGAAGCACTATGGAAGCATATTTGGATAATTCCGCGACCACGTTCTGTCTGCCGGAGGCGACAGAACTGATGGTGGATCTTCTGACGAAGGATTACGGCAATCCATCCTCCTTACATCTAAAGGGAGTGGAAGCGGAAAAGTTTATCAACGAAGCGAAGAAGAAAATCGCAAAGACACTCAAGGTACAGGAGAAGGAGATCTGTTTTACGTCAGGTGGAACGGAGTCGAACAATCTCGCGATCCTTGGAAGTACAGAGGCAAATAAGCGTGCGGGCATGCATGTGATCACAAGCTGCGTGGAACATGCCTCAGTTGCCAACCCATTTGCATACCTTGCGGAGAACGGATACGAGGTAACCTATCTGCCGGTCAATGCGTATGGCGAGATCAGTCTGGACGATCTGGCACAGGCAATCCGGCCGGATACGATCTTAGTGTCTCTCATGCAGGTCAACAACGAGATTGGAGCGGTGGAGCCGGTCGAGGAGGCAGGGCGCATCATCAAGGAGAAAAATCCGAATACACTGTTTCACGTGGATGCGATCCAGTCCTACGGCAAATACCGCATTTACCCCAAGAAGATGAATATTGATCTGCTCTCGGTCAGCGGACACAAGATCCATGGGCCGAAGGGAAGCGGATTTTTATATATCAAGGACAAGACCAAGATAAAGCCGTTAGTCTACGGCGGCGGACAGCAGAAGGGCATGCGCTCCGGAACAGAGAATGTGCCTGCAATCGCCGGACTTGGCGTGGCAGCAGAAGCAATCTATACGGATTTTGATGCAAAGATCGATCATCTGTATGCGCTCCGGGAGCATTTTATCGAGGGTGTTACCGCGATCGAGGGTGTGTCCGTAAACGGAAGGACAGACCGGAATGCAGCACCTCATATCGTCAGCGTCAGCATTGACGGTGTGCGGGCGGAGGTCATGCTGCATACGCTGGAGAATGAAGGAATCTATGTCTCAGCGGGAAGCGCATGCTCCTCCAACAAGCCATCGGTCAGCCACACGCTAAAGAGCATCGGACTGAAGGAATCACTTTTGGATTCCACCATCCGGTTCAGCTTCTGCGCGGAGACAACGATGGAGGAGATCGACTATGCGATCGGTGTGATGGCAAAGCACATCCCGGTTTTACAGAGATATACCAGAAGATAGATTATCAAGGACAGAAACGGAGAATACTATGTATAAAGCATTTTTAATCAAATATGCGGAGATCGCGATCAAGGGAAAGAATCGTTATCTTTTCGAGGATGCGCTGGTTCACAATATCGCGTACCAGCTCAAGAATGTGGATGGAACCTTCCATGTGCGCAAGGAGAGCGGACGCATCTATGTGGAGACGGAGGGCGAATATGATTTCGACGAGGCGGTTTCTGCGCTGCAGAGAGTGTTCGGCATCGTGGAGATCTGCCCGGTCATCCTGACGGAGGACGAGGGCTTTGACGCACTCGTTGAGACCGTGCTTAAGCATATCGAGGCTGCTTATGCGGACAAGCATTTTACCTTTAAGGTGGAGACCAGACGGGCAAGAAAGAATTATCCGATGACTTCCATGGAGCTTAGTGCTGCCCTCGGAGAAAAGATCTTAGATGCATTTCCGGAGACCAAGGTGGATGTGCACCATCCACAGGTGACGATCAACATTGAGATCCGTCCACTCATTAACGTATATTCTGTAAGGATACCGGGACCGGCAGGCATGCCGCTTGGAACAGCGGGAAAGGCAATGCTTCTTCTTTCAGGCGGAATCGACAGCCCGGTTGCCGGATATATGATCTCAAAGCGTGGCGTTACCATCGAGGCAACCTATTTCCATGCACCGCCGTATACAAGCGAGCGTGCAAAACAGAAGGTTGTGGATCTGGCAAAGAAGATCGCACGCTACACCGGACCGATCAGGCTACACGTTGTCAATTTTACAGACATCCAGCTCTATATCTACGAGAAGTGTCCGCACGATGAGCTTACGATCATCATGCGCCGCTATATGATGAAGATCGCAGAGCATTTTGCACAGGAGAACAAGTGTCTTGGGCTGATCACAGGGGAGAGTATCGGACAGGTTGCAAGTCAGACGATGCAGTCACTTGCAGCGACGAATGAAGTATGTACGATGCCGGTATACCGCCCGTTGATCGCAATGGATAAGCAGGATATCGTAACAATCGCAGAGAAGATTGATACCTACGAGACTTCAATCCTGCCATATGAGGATTGCTGCACAATCTTTGTGGCAAAGCATCCGGTAACGAAACCAAATATTGAGTATATCAAGAAGTCAGAACAGAATCTGGCAGAGAAGATTGACGAACTTGTAAAGACTGCCATTGACACAACGGAAGTAATCATGGTCGATGCAGAATAATTATCAATAAAGCAAAAAAAGAGCAGCCGTTTCTGCGGCTGCTCGAAAAATCTTTGTTACTCGATGATGTATGGTTTTAATACTTCCATGATCTCATCGAGATCATTCTCTGTATGAATTGCAAGATCAATCGGCTTGGAAAGATCAAGACTGAAGATTCCCATGATGGACTTTGCATCAATAACATAACGTCCGGAGATCAAATCGAAATCAAAATCAAACTGAGAAATTGCATTAACGAAAGATTTTACTTTTCCGATTGAATTTAAAGAAATCTGAACTGTTTTCATAAGAACACCTCCTCAACTGTTAAAGTAGTATTTAAGATGATAGTAATGTTTTTTATGAGAAAAGTCAATTGTAATAGGAGTGAAAAATGAAAAAAGCGGCATTACATAATTTAGGCTGCAAGGTAAATGCATATGAGACAGAAGCAATGCAGGTGCTTTTGGAAGAGGCGGGATATGAGATTGTCCCATTTTCGGAGTATGCAGATGTATATGTGATCAACACCTGTTCGGTTACAAATATGGCAGACCGCAAGTCGCGACAGATGTTACACCGGGCAAAGAAACAGAATCCGGATGCAATCGTGGTCGGAGCCGGCTGTTATATCCAGACCAAGGAGGAAGAGGCTAAGAATGATCCGGCGATCGATATCATTCTTGGCAACAACAAGAAAAATGAACTTGTACAAAAGATCGAAGAGTATGCAAAAGACAAAGGAATGACAACTCTGTGCGATGTCGTGGACATCAACGATGGTGCGCAGCCGTTTGAAAACCTTGTCCTCTCAAAGACGGCAGAGCACACAAGAGCCTTTATCAAGGTTCAGGATGGCTGCAACCAGTTTTGCAGCTATTGCATTATCCCATATGCAAGGGGCAGGGTCAGAAGCCGTGCACGTTCGGAGGTGCTTGATGAAGTGCGGGGGCTGGCGGCACAGGGATACAAGGAGATTGTCCTGACCGGTATACATCTAAGTTCATATGGGATTGATTGCGATGACACGCTGCTGCATCTTATTCAGGAGGTGCATGCAATTGAGGGCGTGGAGCGGATCAGGCTCGGCTCATTAGAGCCACGGCTTGTCACGGAGGATTTCGCGAGAGAACTGTCAAAATTGCAGAAAGTATGTCCACATTTCCATCTGTCACTGCAGAGTGGCTGTGATGCTACACTAAAGCGTATGAACCGCAAATACACGACGGAGGAATATGAAAACGGATGCAGGCTGCTGCGGGCATATTTTGAACACCCGGCAATTACAACTGACGTAATTGTGGGATTCCCGGGAGAGACCGAGGAAGAGTTTACGGTTACAAAGCAATTTTTAAAGCGCATTCATTTTTATGAGATGCATATTTTTAAGTATTCCAAGCGCCAGGGAACGCGCGCAGCTGTGATGGAGAATCAGATCCCGGAGGAGATAAAGACAAAGCGAAGTGCAGAACTTATTGCGCTCGGAGAACAGATGTCGCAGGAATTTCGGAGCGCATATCTTAAAACAACACAGACAGTGCTCTTCGAAGAACTTGTAAATATTCAGGGAAGAATGCTGTATGTCGGCTACACAAAAGAATATGTCAAGGTTGCCACCGAGTCGGAAGAAAATCTTGTAAACCGCATGATAACGGGATTTATCACAGATAAGATCGCGGATGATCTGTTGTATATGGAGATACAGAAATAAGATAAAGGTTGTATTTTTCGGACGAGTAGTTTACAATAGAAAAAAGTGAAGGCAAGGGCGTGAGAGTATGCAGGATTTAAAGAATACACAATATTTTACAGTAGAAAAGGAGCCGGAGCTTCAGGTAAAGGATGTTCTACGGGTAGTGTATCAGTCCCTCAGTGAAAAGGGATACAACCCGGTAAACCAGATTGTAGGCTATATTATGTCAGGTGATCCGACTTACATTACCAGTCATAATAATGCGCGGAGCCTTATTATGAAAGTGGAACGGGACGAGCTGGTAGAAGAAATCTTAAAATCTTACATCAGTAACGGCTCATGGAATTAACAGGTAGGTAGTATGCGGATTTTAGGATTGGATTATGGGTCAAAGACGGTCGGAGTGGCAGTAAGTGATGACCTTTTACTGACGGCCCAGGGAGTAGAGATCATTCGAAGAAAGGCACCGACGAAGCTTAGACAGACTTTGGCGCGGATAGAAGAACTTTCCGAGCAGTATGGTGTTGACCGGATCGTTTTGGGATATCCCAAGAACATGAACAACACAGAGGGTGAGCGATGTGAGCGGACAAAGGAATTCAAGGAGATGCTGGAGCGTCGGACGGGACTTGAGGTAATTCTTTGGGATGAGCGGCTTACCACTGTGGCAGCAGATATGTCTATGATGGAGATGGGAATCCGAAGAGAGAATCGTAAGGAATATGTAGATGAGATTGCGGCTATATTAATCCTGCAAGGCTATCTGGATTATTTGCGTAATCAATCTTAAGATGAGAGGGCAGCAGCTATTTCTGATACAGGATGGATTTTTCGCCAAGGAAATAGAGTGGTGCCCTCTGATTATGGACAGAGAGGTTTATTTATCATGGAAAAAATTATTTTTACAGACCCACAGACAGGGGAAGAGACTGCGTTTGCGGTTGAGGAAGAAACACAGCTGAATGGATCAAAATATCTCCTTGTATCCGACGGATCGGAAGAGGGAGATAGTGATGCATATATTTTAAAGGAAGTTCGCACGGAAGATGAGGAAGTACTTTACGAAATGGTGGAGGATGATACAGAATTTGCTGCACTTGCAAAGGTATTTTCTGAGCTTGCCGATGACGAAGTGACGGTAACATATTAATAGAACGGAACAAAATATATTTGGAGGTAATCATTTGAAAAAGGAAAAACAACAGAATAACACACAGAAGCTGAAGATCATTCCGCTTGGAGGTCTGGAACAGATCGGAATGAATATTACTGCTTTTGAATATGATGATAGTATCATCGTAGTAGATTGCGGATTGGCATTCCCGGAGGACGACATGCTGGGAATCGATCTTGTAATTCCGGATATCACATATTTGAAGGACAACATTGACAGGGTAAAGGGCTTCTTTATCACACACGGCCACGAGGATCATATCGGGGCTTTACCTTACGTGCTTCGGGAGATCAATGTGCCAATCTATGCAACAAAGCTTACAATTGGTATCATTGAGCATAAACTCGAAGAACATGATATGTTAAACAGCACAAAGCGCAAGGTCGTAAAATACGGCCAGCATATCAATCTGGGATGCTTTAGGGTTGAATTTATCAAGACAAATCACAGCATTCAGGATGCGGCAGCACTTGCTATCTATTCGCCTGCAGGAATCGTTGTGCACACCGGGGATTTTAAGGTTGACTACACACCGGTATTCGGAGATGCGATCGATCTGCAGCGGTTTGGAGAAATCGGCAAGAAGGGTGTACTTGCACTTTTGTGTGACAGTACCAATGCAGAGCGGCCGGGCTTTACACTTTCTGAGAAGTCCGTTGGCAAGACTTTGGACAATATTTTTGCTGAACATAAGACTACACGTATTATTATTGCGACCTTTGCTTCCAATGTGGATCGTGTACAGCAGATTATCAACTCTGCCGATAAGTTTGGACGTAAGGTGGCGATCGAGGGGCGGAGCATGGTCAACATTATTTCCATTGCTTCCCAGCTCGGATATCTGACATTGCCGGATAATATTCTGATTGATGTCGATCAATTAAAGAGCTATCCGGATGAGCAGACGGTTATTATCACAACCGGAAGCCAGGGAGAGTCGATGGCGGCACTTTCGCGTATGGCAAACGGCATGCACAGAAAAATCAGCATCAAGCCAAATGATACGATTGTATTCAGCTCCAACCCGATTCCGGGCAATGAGAAGTCTGTCACCAGCATCATCAACGAGCTGATGCGCAAGGGCGCGGATGTTATCTTCCAGGATGTCCATGTTTCCGGACATGCCTGCAAGGAGGATATCAAGCTGATCTATTCTTTGGTGAATCCGAAATATTCCATTCCGGTTCATGGCGAGTACAAACATCTGGTAGCACAGGCGAAGATAGCCGAGGAGCTTGGATATGATAAGGATCACATCAAGATCCTGTCCTCCGGTGATGTGCTTGAGATTGATGAGAACGGTGCAGAGGTAACCGGAAGGGTACAGGTTGGCAATATCTTTGTAGATGGTCTTGGAGTCGGAGACGTCGGTAACATTGTTTTGCGCGACCGCCAGAGACTTGCGGAGGATGGAATCATTGTTGTTGTGCTGACGTTGGAGAACGGATCGGGACAAATACTTGCAGGACCGGATATTGTGTCAAGAGGTTTTGTATATGTCCGCAATTCCGAGAGCCTTATGGACGAGGCAAAGTCTGTGCTGAATGCGACCATGGACTATTGTATGGAGCATAATATAACCGATTGGAGCAAGATCAAGAATGAGATCAAGGATTCTCTGGGTGATTTCGTATGGAAAGAGACGAAGCGCCGCCCAATGATCATGCCAATCATTATGGAAGTATAAGTAAGCTACATTAGGAGTGTCAAAGATGGAGAAGAACAAAGCACTTTTTTCCTTCATTCGAATAGGAATCAGCGTAATTGTGATATTGGTTGTCGTATATCTGGGCGTGAAGCTGTCACTTGTGGCATATGATTTTGGCTATCGTGTATTTACAGAGACTGCGGTGGATGAGGCTCCGGGCCGGGATGCACTGATTCAGGTCAAGGAGGATATGTCTGAACACGACATTGCCAAGCTGCTAGAGGAAAAAGGAATGGTACGGGATGCCAATTTGTTCTATCTCCAGCTTAAGCTGTCTATCTATTCCGGAAAAGAAGTCCCAGGTGTATACACGGTCAATTCATCCATGACACCAAAGGAAATCATGGCAGCAATTTCGCCGGAGCAGGAGACGGAAACAGAGGAGACAGAGAGTACTTCGGCAATCATTGATACAGAGAATGTGCAGACCGAGCAGGAGGATTATTCGGCGGATGATGATTTCCCAGCCGATGAAGGTGATGCAGCGGCAGAAGATAATGCAGATGCTGCGGGAGAGGAATAAATATGATAGTAGATGAACGTCTGGTAACCTATATCAATTCTCTTGATACTGGTAATACTCCAATCCTTGACGCCATCGAGAGAGAAGCTCTGGACTCTTATGTGCCGATCATTCGGAAGGAGATGCAGAGCTTTTTGAAACTACTTCTTGCCATGAAGCGGCCGAAGCGTATTCTTGAGGTTGGTGCGGCAGTTGGGTTCTCAGCGATCTTGATGGCAGAATATACAGGCGATGACTGTAAGATTACGACCATAGAAAATTATGAGAAGCGTATCCCGATTGCAAAAGAGAATTTTGCCCGCGCCGGTATGCAGGAGCGCATTACACTGCTTGAGGGAGATGCACAGGAAATTCTTCCGACGCTTACGGAGCCGTTTGACCTGATCTTTATGGATGCAGCGAAAGGACAGTACATCAACTTCATGCCGGAGGTACTAAGGCTGCTGGCCCCGCAGGGAGTGCTTGTTTCTGATAATGTGCTGCAGGATGGTGATATTATCGAATCACATTATATTGTGGAACGAAGAAACCGCACGATCTACAAGCGTATGCGGGAATATCTGTATGAACTGACACACAATGAAGAACTTGTGACAGCGGTTCTTCCGGTTGGAGATGGAATAACGGTATCCAGCCGGAAATAAACGTTACAGTCTATCGGGTGGGGATGAATGACAGGCACAGGGCGTGTATGTCAGAAAAAGAGAGGAACTGTGTTGATATGAGAAAGATTGAGTTGCTGGTTCCTGCCAGCAGTTTGGAAGTGTTGAAAATTGCGGTGATTTTTGGTGCTGACGCGGTGTATATCGGAGGAGAGGCTTTTGGACTGCGAGCAAAGGCAAAAAACTTTTCAATGGAAGAGATGGCAGAGGGAATTGCGTTTGCTCACGCACATGGTGTAAAGGTGTATGTGACTGCCAATATTTTAGCACACAACTATGATCTTGAGGGGGTGCGGGAGTATTTTGAAGAGTTAAATACGATGAAGCCGGAACGACCGGATGCCCTTATCATTTCAGATCCGGGTGTGTTCCAGATTGCGAAGGAGGTTTGTCCGCAGATTGAGCGTCACGTCAGCACACAGGCGAACAATACCAATTATGGAACCTATCTGTTCTGGTACGAGCAGGGGGCATCACGCGTTGTTACGGCGAGAGAATTGTCATTGAAGGAAATCAAAGAGATACGCGAACGTATTCCGGATGACCTGGAAATTGAGACGTTTGTGCATGGTGCAATGTGCATTTCTTATTCTGGAAGATGTCTGCTTTCAAACTACTTTACCGGGAGAGATGCAAATAAAGGAGCCTGCACACATCCGTGCCGCTGGAAATATGCGGTTGTGGAGGAACAAAGACCGGGACAGTATCTTCCGGTATATGAGAATGAAAGAGGCACCTACATTTTCAATTCGAAGGACCTTTGCATGATTGAGCATATCCCGGATCTGATTGATGCCGGAATTGACAGCTACAAGATCGAGGGAAGAATGAAGACTGCGCTGTATGTCGCTACGGTTGCGCGTACTTACCGCAAGGCGATCAATGATTATCTGGAATCGCCGGAAAAGTACAGGCAGAATATGCCGTGGTACTTAGAGCAGATTAAGAGCTGCACGTATCGGCAGTTTACGACCGGATTTTTCTATGGAAAGCCTTCGGACGAGGCTCAGATTTATGATAGCAATACCTATGAGAAAGGTTACACCTACCTTGGAATCGTAGGAGAGAAGAATGCTGATGGAATGTACCGGATCGAGCAGAGAAATAAGTTCTCTGTTGGAGAGCAGATTGAAGTCATGAAGCCAAATGGTGACAACGTACTTGCGACAGTAAAGCGGCTTGTAGACGAGGAAGGCAATGAAATGGAATCCTGTCCACATCCGAAGCAGGTATTTTATGTGGACCTTGGAATGGAATTGGACGAGTACGATATCCTGCGCCGGGAGGAAGAGGACGGAGCAATCGCACTAGAGTAGATGCCGGCAACGAAGTGAATTTTTGTTTTTAGTGGATGTGGGACACGGGAAGAGAAAAATCTTTTCGTGTCCCACAGTATTTTGGAAGTACCTTGGCTAGACAGACAGATGGTATTTTTCCATCCAATAATTGAGCTGGATAAAGTAGGCCATAAGCTGTGGACCTGCCATAAGCTGACCGAACCATGGCCTGCCATATTCCTTTGGAGCCTGCATGAAGCGTATGGCTTTCTGACGGTCAATAAGCGGTGCAATCGGGGCATTCTTATCGTTGATGATAGCAGAGAGCCTTTGGACAAGAATCCTTTCGTAGCCAGGATGATAGGTTTTCGGGTAAGGGCTTTTCTTTCTTGTAAGAAGTTCTTTGGGCAGAAGATCTTTTGCAGCATCACGAAGTAGTGTTTTTTCTATTCCATTCTGGTATTTCATTTCCCAAGGAACATTAAATACATATTCGACGATGCGATGGTCTGCAAAAGGAACGCGTGCTTCCAGGCCGGAATACATGCTTGTGCGATCCATGCGGTCAAGCAGGGTCTGCATGAACCATTTGATATTAAGATACGCGATCCGGCGGCGTGTCTTCTCTTCTTCGTTTTCTCCGGCGAGGAGGGGCGCCTTGGCAACGGATGCGAGGTACTTTTCATGGGAGTAATCACAGAGGTCCAGTTTTTGTACAACCTCATCTCTTAAAAAGAGCGTGCGTGCTGTTATATCTGCTGACCAGGGGAAACCATCACGGTTCATAAGTTCCGGACGATAAAACCAAGGATAGCCGCCGAAGATTTCGTCCGCGCATTCTCCGGTCAGGGCCACCTTGTTTTTTTGTTTTACAAGTGCACAGAAATAGAGCAGAGAGGCATCCACATCCGTCATGCCGGGGTAGTCCTTGGCATCAGTTGCGGTATAGAGTGCATCTGCAAGATGCACCTCATCGCATTCCAGATATGTGTGGTTGCAAGGATAGTGCTCAAGCATGATATTGACGTAGGGGAGATCCCGTTCCGGCTGGAAACTGTTGGAGCAGAAAAAACGATCGTTCCCTTTAAAGTCGAAGGAGAATGTGTTCAAGGTCTCGCCCTTTTCCTGTAGATACCGGTATGCAAGTGCTGTGACGATGGAGGAGTCAATTCCTCCGGAGAGAAAGGTGCACACAGGGACATCAGAAATCATCTGCCGCTTTACGGAATCACGGACGAGAAAGGAAACTTTTTCTACGGTTTGTTCATAGGTGTCTGTGTGTTCTGCCGCAAAAAGATCCCAATAAGTTGTGTCATGGCAGCCGGATTCGCTGATCATAAGGTAATGACCGGGGAGTATCTCTGACATACCGTCAAAAATACCAAAACCGCTGGTGCGTGCCGGCCCGATGGAAAGGATTTCCTTTAGTCCGTCCACTGACAATTCTGGTGTGATATCCGGGTGGCAGAACAGACCCTTCGGTTCGGAGGCAAACGCGTATCCACCCGGAAGGGGATTGTAAAAAAGTGGTTTTACACCAAGACGGTCACGGTAGAGATACAGGCGGTTTCGTGTGTTATCCCAGATAGCAAATGCGAAGATTCCATTTAACTGTTTTACAAAATCAGGACCGTCATGCAGGAAAGCGTATAAGATTACCTCCGTGTCGGATGTGGTTTTAAATGAAAAGCCCGCCTTTTGAAGCGGAGGAATCAGTTCATCTGTGTTGTAAATTTCTCCATTGTAGACAATGGCATATTCCTGACCCTGATAGTTTCTGACGATCGGTTGGTTACCTCCGGCAATGTCTCGAATGGACAGCCTCGCATGTGCAAGCCCGGCGTGCTGTCTTAAATAGCTTCCGAGATTGTCACTTCCACGATGCGATAGGGTAAGGTACATATCTTTCAGAATTTTTTCATGCGCTTCGGATGCTTTTAAAAGGTCTTTTTTGAAATCACAGAAGCCGGCAATTCCGCACATAAAAATCCTCCCTGTTTCATTTCGGATGAAGTCGTCTGTATAGTATATGCAGGTTATTGCTTATGCAACACCCGAACATTATGCCGCATAGGTGTTCATAAACATGACATAGTTGCTGTGGATGCAGGGAAAATTAGACGGAAAAAGAAGGATGCCTAGACGGAGCAGGGCTGATATGCTAAAATAAAACGGATTGTATAAATGGGAGGCCGTATGTATATTAAGGAACTCGAAAGTGGAACAAGTATTAATATAGAAGCATCAAATGGATTTAAGACACTGACCTTTGAGACGAAGGTTGCTTACCCAAAGGATGAGGAAGACCTCAACATGCTTGAGGAGGTCAAAAAAGTAAAGCCTTATGTGAAGTTTACGGTGCTGGACCCGATACGCAGGGAGGACAAATTGGTTAACTTTGTGAGTGAATATGTCACAAGTAATCTTGTCGCGATGGTTGAGGGTAACAAGCCATTTATCTGGAGAAATGTATCTATCGTAAATATGAGACTGCCAAAGTATGGAAGTGTCCATATTGTCTTTAGTGTGCGCGAGGCAGTAAGCTATAACCGCCGCCAGCATTACCGGCTGACACTAGATCGGGAGGGCGTTATAAGAATCCGCACAGCAGACCATGAGAATGTGTACAATGTATTTGTAAAAGATATCAGCGAGTCGGGAATTGGATTTAGCATGAAAGGGACACAGGGACTTGAGCGTGGTTCCGGGTGCATTGTTGAGTTCTCTGACTCCGGGCAGGATTTCCGCATTGATGTAGTGGTGATCAGGGTTCAGGACAACGGAAATGACAGATATACGATGGGGTGCAAGATAAGACAGCGCTCGGCAATGGTTGCCAAGTTTATCAATCAAAAGCAGAAGGACCGGATGAAAGGGGCAGAAGCGTGATCAGGGGAAAGGTGCTGGCTAGGATTATTATCTGCGCGATAGGGAGTGCAGTCTTATGTGGCTGCGCGGTGTCAGAAGATAAAGGGGAAAAGAACTCAATAGAATTTTCAGCGGAAAGCGGCTGCTATGAAGATGCATTTGAGCTTAAGCTGACCGCCGGGGACGGCGGCACTATTTACTATACACTAGACGGATCTGACCCGGCTGACAGTGTAACCAGAATCGAATACACAAAGAGCATCCGCATCGAAGACCGCCGGGGCGCGGCAAATGTGGTTTCCGCGGTGGAGCCGAATCTGTTTGATACTGCTTTTGCATACTTTGATAAGAACACGGATTCTGTTGTGTCGTATGCTACGGCCCCGTCGGATGATGCGGTGGATAAGTGTACGGTGGTGAGGGCAGTCAGCATTGCGGCGGATGGAAGCTGCTCCGGCACGGTGGGAAAGACATACTTTATAGGAGATATGGCGGAACATGTAATAGGAATCGGGGAAAGCTGTGAGGCTGCAAAGTCACCGCTTGCTGTGATTTCAATTTCCATGGATTATGATGATCTGTTTGATGAAGAAAGCGGGATCTATGTAAGGGGAAGCCGTTTCGAGGATGCCTTGGAAGAATATCTGGCCGCCGGAGGAGATCCTTCTGATGACTGTGGGCGCAAGCTGGATGCAAATTATTCCCAGCGGGGAAAGGATTGGGAAAGAGAAGCGCATATTGAATTCTTTGAGAGTGATGGAATTTCAACACGGGAGGTGCTTTCCCAGAACTGCGGAATCCGGATTCAGGGGAATTATTCCAGATCGGATCTGCAGAAGGGATTTCGTCTGTATGCCCGTTCGGAATATGGTGATAAAAGATTCCGATATCCGATTTTCCCGGAGAAGACAGATGATAACGGAGAACCTGTTGACACCTACAAGTCGTTTATTTTGCGTAACGGAGGCAACTGCGCATTTATTTCCAAGTTTAATGATACCTATTGGCAGTCCATGCTTACAGAAATGGATTGCGATACGCAGAACTCGCGCCCGGCAGTTGTATATCTGAACGGGGAGTATTGGGGCCTTTACATTCTACAGGAAGACTATTCGGATGAATATTTCGAGGATACGCATGGAGTGACATCGGATGACGTCATTTTGTATAAAGGAGATGCGGAGAAGTATGCAAGCGGATTTAAACTTGACCTCGGGGAACTGCCGGAGGGAGAGACGGATGAAAGATATTATTTTGCAGAACTTAACGATTTTTTTGTGACGCATAAGGATTTGGCAGATGAGTCAGATTATGAGGAATTTTGTAAGCTGGTCGATAAAGATTCCTGCAGAGACTATTTTGCGGTAGAAAGCTGGATCAATAACAAGTGGGACTGGCCGGGCAAGAATTGGGCTATGTGGAAAACTATGAATGTGGATCCGGATAATCCATACGCAGACGGCAGATGGAGATTTAACTTCTACGATATTGAATTCGGCGGCATTTGCGGTGAGAGTGAGGCATCTGCCAATACGATCCGTGAGGATAACTACACGAAGTACGGACTGCTTGATAAGGCAACGAGCAATCCGGCAGTGTTGTGCTTTGCATATCTGATGACAAATGCGGGATTTCGGGAGGAGTTCTATCAGACATTCAATGACCTGGGTGGAAAACAGTTTTCCTATGAGAATGCCAATGCGGTACTCGAACAGTTTGAGGGCGTATATGGGCCTTTATATGAGCAGTTTTTTGCGCGCTATCCGGGAACCGGAAGCAGGGAAGAGGCATTGTACGGAGGCTATGGAAGTGCAAAATGTATCCGTGGATTCTTACAAAAAAGAAATTTGTATATTCAGAATATGATTGACTACTGCAAGGAGCATTATGGAGAAATGTAATGTGCTCCTGCAGCAAATAAAACGGGGACAGTGGAAATGGATGAAAAGCTAAAACAGGCATATTTGTATGATTTTTACGGCGAACTGCTCAATGAGCATCAGCAGCGGATATATGAGGATTTTATGTTTAATGATCTTTCGCTCGGAGAAATTGCTTCGGAAGAGGAAATCAGCAGGCAGGGCGTTGCCGATATGGTAAAGCGATGCGGAAAGAAGCTGGAGGGCTATGAGGAAAAACTTCATCTGGTCGAGAAATTCTTATCTGTAAAGACAGATGTGGAACAGATACAGCTTCTGGCAGAACAATTCAAAGATAGCCGGGATGCACAGGTAATTGAAAAAATCGAGGGACTGGCAAACGATATCCTGCATTGCATGTAGACGTAGGGACGTTCCTTTTGACACGCGCACCGCCCATTGGCACATGGCAGGCCAATGGGCGGTGCGCGTGTCAAAAGGAACGTCCCTAC
>JBNMJQ010000030.1:0-22711 GCA_050873865.1 Agathobacter sp.
CCGCAGTATTGAGTTTTCCGTCAGAGAAAGTTCCTGCGCCGCCCTCACCAAACTGAACATTGGATTCGGTATCGAGCACACCGGTTTGCCAAAAAAGATTCACCGCATCCACACGTTCCTCCATCGGAGCACCACGCTCGATAACGATTGGATTAATACCACACTCACAAAGCAGATACGCACAAAAAAGTCCTGCCGGTCCAGCTCCTATGATCAATGGTCTTTTAAAGTTCTGTTGCACCGGACGCTTCGGAAGCTGGTAAGTCCGAGGCTTCTCGACCGACACATTTGGGATGTGGATATGTTTTGCAATGTTTTCTTCCTTCAAAAGTTCCACACCTATGGCATACACATAAAAAAGCTGTGGCTTTTTACGTGCATCCAAAGATTTCTTCAGAATCTTATAAGAAAAATCCGTATGTTCTTTTATTTTAAGTGTTCTTTTTATCTTCTCTGTAAGTTCAGCCTCCGTATGTTCAACAGGAAGCTTTAACTGGTTTATTTTTATCATAATTTTCCCTTTTTGCATAAACTGCAGCATTTTTTCCTGCCACATAACCGGACGACCACGCCCATTGCAGATTATATCCGCCACAAATTCCATCCACGTCCAGAAGCTCCCCGCAGAAAAACATCCCCGGTACGAGCCTTGACATCAGGGTCTGCGTATCAATGTCACGTGTATCAAGACCTCCCGCACAGACTTGCGCAAATTCGTACGCCCTTGGTCTGTCGATTTCGACCGCGAAATGACGGATCACCTCAATCAGCCCATCTAACTGTCTGATATCCCGGATCTGCGTATCCTCCGAAAGTGATGCATGATGTAACAGAAAAGGGATCAGCTTCTGATTTGTAAGACCATCCAGAAGATCATATGCCCTTACAACGCCATTCTGTTGTTCTAATCGATATGTAAATTCCTCCCGCAACTGTACATCTGTAAACTCCGGCAAAAAGCATACCTCAGCAGTTGCCTTTTGTCCGTTTGCAAGAGCCATGGATGCAAACCGGCTTACCTGGAATACCGGGATCCCCGATAATCCGTACTCCGTAAGCTGCAATTCCCCGATGTCTTGCGCAACCTCCTGTCCATCCACAAGAAGACGGATACCGGCATCGCACCGTACACCTGCCACACGCTTAAAGTTTATGTTTCTGGCATATAGGCCACATAGTGCCGGAACAATTTTCGTAAAATGATGCCCAAATTTCTTGATAAACGGAAACGCAGAGCCATCACTCCCAAGCTTGTCCGAGGCGAGTAGTCCAACCGCAAAAACAACACTATCCGCATAATAGGTACTCACTCCATCCGTCAGTGCGAAGCCTCGCTTTTCCTTCCGGACATCCGTAAGCGTATAGGAAAGCAACGTCGTCACCCTCCGTTCATTAAGCTTTCGCGCAAGCGCACACACCACAGAGGCAGCCTGTTCGCTGTTCGGATAATAATATCCCCTCTTTTCTCTTGGATATATCCCAATCCGATGAAAAAAGTCCAATGTATCCTGCAAGGTAAATTGGCGCAGCACCGGAAGCAATGCCGGATTGCCGCGAAAACATTCTTCCTGCATATCAGCATTCGTAAAGTTACACTTTCCGTTTCCGGTCGCCGCCAGCTTTTTGCCCACTTTATTTGTATGTTCAATTAGGATAACCCTGCCGGAATTTTCTGATGCCGCAATCGCTGCCATCATGCCTGAGGCCCCCGCACCGATCACAGCGCAGTCAAAGTGCTGATTTTCTTTTGCCATATGTTTCTCCTTGGCAATTTCTTTTCCTATTCCCAATTTGCCACGCTAATTTTATCATAAGAGATTCCAATATGCAAACGGGATAACCGTAAATATTTATCATCGCATCTGCCTTATATGCTGCTATACAACACTTTATCCACCTGCAATGCAAGCAAAAACTCCCTGCGCTTAACTGGAATAATTCTCAAGAAATTCGTATAACTCGTCCTCATCATTAAACCGGATTCCATATACAAGCTGTTTTCTCATTTCTTCGGAAAGACTTTTGCTTAAAATCCCCGTATCAAAAAACACAGTTACATTATCTGCATAATATACAAGCAGATGCCCGTCCACATCAAAGATAATATACGCATAGCTGTCCTGCGTTTTTCCACTGTAAACCGCATTATCCTGTGTAGTGCTTTCCGTCTCATCCTGTGTTATATCCTGCAGTTGTCTACCGCTCCCCATATGTTTTGTTCCGGCCCAGATCATAAGCACCGAAACAATGATTAAAAGCGTAACAAAAATGCAGATACTGTATTTTCGTTTCATAAATTCATCACCCGCATACAGTATCTGCATTCTTTGTAATTTTATTCCTGTATTTCCAATGTTAAATCCAAATCTAGCGCAGTAAATGTGCTTTCTTTGCGATTCTCACAATTACCTCCCCCTTCGGGAAACGACGGATCTCACTCTCCGTTAATCCGTGTAACAGCAGCAACATAACTGCATAAACAATAACTGCCACAACCATCGCCAAAAGCAACGCTATCGTATTGCTTGAGCAAAGGGCAAACAGCCCCTTGTATACCGCCCATGTGGCAATTCCCATCACCGCGGAGCAGATTGCCGGGACAATAAATGTTCTTGCCACTTCCTGCCTGTAACCGCTGTATCTGGTCAGCGAAATTGCATTAAGTATGCACATGATAAGTGCAAACAATACATTCGACAGTACAACCGCGTAGATATTCAGATGGAAAAACAGCATCATGATAACAAGAATAATCACGTGCAGGACGAGCGCAATCGCAGCATTGATTACCGGAATTTTCAGCCGGTTAATTCCCTGCAGCAGTCCATTTGACAGTGTGGACATAGAGTAAAGAACTACTGCGACAGATCCCATGTACATCATTGCACCCGCCATATCTATTGTCTGTGCTGTACTCGGGAATAAAAGCAGAAAGATCGGCTTTGCAAGCACAGCAAGTCCAACCGCACACGGGAATGAAACAACCATGATAAAACGCATGGCTGCATTGATCTCATAGCGCACCGCTTTCATGTCACCCTTGCCAAAAGAAGCAGTAAGGGTAGGCACGGATGAAGCTGCCATCGCTGATGCAATAGATATCGGCACATTGATCATGAGCTTATACTTTCCGGTATACACTCCCCACCACACATCGATATCATCACTGATATATCCTTGGGCATACGCGATATGCTTATAAATACCGTTGTCGATAAAGCTGCTGATGTTATAGATCGTTGAGCTTAAAAGTACCGGTATGATTGTGATTACCAGCGTCCGTATCGTCTCAATAAACGGCTCCATTGCACGGATCTTTTCTCTGCGGATCTGACGCTTGAATACCGTCATATAAACGCAGAAAACAAAAATCATAAACAAAAGTCCAAAGACAGCTCCAAGGTTCGTTCCAAGTGTTCCACCGGCAGCTCCATAGGCGGCAGCATAATGCTCAGGATCTCCGAGCACCCCACCGATACGCTTGCCATAGCCAAACAGCATATACGCTGCCCATACGCTGACGATTGCATTGACCACCTGCTCAACGATCTGTGAAATCGCGCTCGGCATCATTGTTCCGAGCCCCTGAAAGAATCCTCTTAGGACCCCGAGAACTGCCACAATAAGCAACGCCGGGGCAAGCACCTTCAACGCAAAAATACAATTCGGAGTCTTTAAATATATCTCCGAGAAAAAGCCTGCGCCAAAATACACAAGCAAGGCAAACAGTGTACCGGAGACAACCGCAAACAGCATTGCCCCCTTAAACACCTGATATGCCATGCGCTTGTTGCCTTTTGCAACCTGTGCGGAAACAAGTTTTGAAACAGCAAGCGGCAGACTGTAGGAAGAGATGATAAGCATGATGCTGTACACCTCATATGCGCTTCCATAATAGCTGTTTCCAAGGTCTCCGATAATGTCCGTCATCGGTATACGGTAAACAAGTCCGATGATACGGCTGATTATAGATGCAACTGCAAGGATGGAGCCCTGCACAAGGAAATTTGTTCCTTTATTCTTTGATCTTCCCATATTCTATCCTCTGTTCTATCGTAAGATCTGAAGTGCTTCCAGAATCTGACGTTGCTTCTCCTCCATTACTTTTGCGTCCTCCGGCTCCATGTGATCATACCCGAACAGATGCAGCATGCTGTGCGTGATCAGAAATGCAAATTCACGTTCTTCACTATGTCCATACGCCGCTGCCTGCTCCCTGACCTTGTCCACAGAGATCACAATATCTCCGAGTAATGCCTCCCCCGTATCCGGGTTAAAATCATCTTCATTCTCATCCTCAAGGAAAGAGAAATCACCGGGGGTCTCATAGGAAAGCATCGGAAAAGACAGCACATCCGTCGGCCGGTCGATTTGTCTGTGTTCCCTGTTAATTGTCCAGATTCCATCGTTATCCGTAAGTGTCAGATTCACCTCAGCCTCATATGGAAAAGACTCATGCTCGAGGCAGAAATCAATTACCTTTCTGGCAAGTGACTCATAATCAAACGAAAAATCCACTGTGCACTCTTCTTCTAAATAAAAACTCATAAGAGCTGTTTCTCCTTTACTAAAAATTCTCTTACCTTTAGAAACTGATTCATACTAAGACCCGATTCGTCATACAAACCGGCACTGGAAAACTCATTGAGTGTCTGATATATAATCATTTCCCGGTTCCATGTGCTTTTTGCCACATCACCATCAAGAGCCTCCAATTTAATCGTCAGTGCATCAATCATATGAACAATTGCCGACTCCGGTGTTGACGGTTTATGTACCTCACCATTGTACTCCGCTATGATGCAGATCAGTTCCATCGGAAAATTTAAGTTCTGTGCACGCTCTATGCCTGCCTGCACATAATCCTTTCCACTCCATTTGCCCAGGCGGTAATAAAATCCCGCCGCACCACAGAGCCCGCTGTCAAGCTCCATCTGTTTTGCAACAAGAAGCGCTATATCGGAAACCCTCTTTGCATGCGCGTATTCCGTAGGAAACCATTCCCTGACTTTCCTTATCTCCGGATAATCATCCGATAAGATATCCAGATAGCAGTTTGCAAGTTCACTGTCTGTTCCTTTGCGGAATCTGTAAAATAAAAAACCAGAAACCAACGCAGTTGCCGCACCACATGCCGCTCCGTACAGATACGACAGCGGATCACTTTTCTGAGTGGTAAGATATCCAAAAATTGCCGGAACCATAATATTGATCAGCAAAAGCAAGACGCTGACATAACAACGTGCCCTGCGGTTTGATAACGTTTTGGCAAGACCTCCTGCCAAAAGAATCATAAGTGTATACGCAACCAATTCCCCTGATCCCGATTCAAAAATCATTGTATATTGAATCACAAAAAAGAGTCCTGTCGAAATTCCCAGAAATTCATTTCCGACCGCACACATGATAAGAGGGAACAACATGACCGGCATATAAAAGGCCGGGCAAATCAAAAATAAGAGGTTGATGATACAGCAGAGCACGTAGCCGCCTGCAATCCTGGAGAAATTCGTGGCAATATTGTTCGCGATCAGCCTGTTTCTACGGTCATATTCCAATTCGTAAATAAAAATCATCAGAAACAGCATGTCCACAAAACCTACACACACCGCCTCATCCCAATAGATTTCTTTCATCAGACCGAGCACACAGCTTAATATGGCCGTGGCAGCCGTCATGATAAGCAGCGGAATCACGCGCATCACACTCACATGGTCTTTCTTCATGGCTTCTTCACCTGCCGCGTTTTATGATTTACTGATCGCGCCGCACTGCGGCTCTCATACTCATCATACGCCTGCACGATCTGTTGAACCAGCGGATGCCTTACCACATCCTTGCTTGTCAGCCTGCATATTCCAATATCGTCAATTTTGGAGAGAACCTTAAGGGCAACATCAAGCCCGGACTTCACGCCGGGTGCCAGATCCACCTGTGTCGCATCTCCGGTCACTACGACCTTCGAGCCAAATCCGATACGGGTTAAGAACATCTTCATCTGTGCCGGAGTCGTGTTCTGCGCTTCATCGAGTATGATAAACGCATTGTCAAGCGTCCTTCCTCGCATGTAGGCAAGCGGGGCCACCTCGATCAGCCCCTTTTCCATATTGCGCATAAAGCTGTCGGAGCCCATGATCTGATGCAGTGCGTCATAGAGCGGGCGCAGATACGGGTCAACCTTGCTCTGCAGATCACCCGGCAGAAATCCCAGCTTCTCTCCCGCTTCTATTGCCGGTCTGGTCAAAATAATCCTACCGACTTCCTCATTCTTAAAGGCGGTGATTGCCATCGCCATTGCAAGGTATGTCTTGCCGGTTCCGGCAGGTCCCATTCCGAAAACGATCATTTTTTTGCGGATGGCATCCACGTATTCCTTCTGTCCGAGCGTCTTAGGCTTCACCGGCTTGCCATTTATCGTATGGCAGATCAGGTCACGGTCGATCTCAACAAGAGCATCACCTTTCTGTTCAAGACTGAGTGCCAATGCATAATTAACATTCTGTTCAGTGATCTCATTTCCGCGTTTTGCGAGTTCACACAGTGAATGCAGTACATCAGCCGCGCCCTTGCATGCACTCTCGCTTCCTATGATTTTTACCTGATCATCACGCATAACTACTGTAACGCCAAGTGTCTTTTCGATTTTCTTCACGTGAATATCAAACTGCCCAAATACATTTGACAAAAGTTCAACAGGAATATTTACAGATACCTCACTCAGATTCATCGGTTACTTGTTCCTCCATGTTCGGCGGTATTTCTATCGGCTGCATTGCCGTAATCGGTTCCATGGCATATACCTGCCCACTCACTTCATAGCAATCGCCATTTTCCTTTATCATAACATTTTTATCGACAATTGAAACCCCATTTTCTTCCAATTCTTCAAGAAAATTTTCAAAATCTTCCTTTGCAATGGTCTTTGCTGCTTCTTTCGTGAGCATATAATATGCCTGTGTGCACTTTACATACTCTGTTTTTCCCCAATAAATCGGAAGATAAAATGTTTCAGATAGTCTTGCCTGAAAACAGCTTTCCAATGCATAGTATTCTTCATACGGAATATTGCTATCCCCAAAGTGCAGATTCTTATCCAGGAAACGGATAAAATATGAGCTTTTTGTATCACCCACATCAACGGAAATCAGGCTCCGGATCGGAATTGTCTTGCTGTAAGAGTAACTGACATAACCGATGACATCTGCATCGGCCCTTTGATACAGCGTCTGTCCAACCTCCCCATTGTCATCCAGAATCTCGCTTCTGCCACTTACTAAAAGCTCCCCGCTTGTAACCTCATCCCCTGCAACAACGCACGGCGTACCCTTTCTTGTCACAATGGATGCAACCGTGGCATTTTTTGCCGCGACAAGATCACCCGCTTCATCAAAATCACGATCATATAGTTCCTCCGTCTTGATCTGCTCCTTGATATGGATGACCAGCGATGTCCCATCCACATAGGCACTCGCCCATATGATCTGCGCGTAGCTGCTTCTAAGAGTCAGCTCCAATGAATCCGTATCCACCTGCCGCAGCTTCGTCCCAAGCCCCACACCATTTGCTTTTAGGAAACGGATGAGATTTTCATCTGATATGTAGGAGTTGCCAATGATCTCGATATTCCAGACGTAGGTAGAGCAGATCCCGACACCGCACAGCATAGCGGCAAACGCTACGACAAACATGATCCGGTTGCGGTATCTCTTTAAATATCCCGGCGCACCATAGCGCTTTTTGATCCGAACTCTCGTCCTTGTCTTGCGGCACAGCGGGCGGAGCTGCTTGAAATCGCACATGCGCATATTGCAGGAAAAAGAGCCATCCTCCTTAGAGGTAACATTCCACAGCAGGATATCACGGTTGACGCATAAGTGTAAAAAGCGCTCTGCCCGGTTTCCGGAAAACTCAACCAGAAGATACCCTTCCAGAACGCTTTTCGCCCCCGCCTTCATGTTCCAAAGCAGATGTTTCTCACCTGCCCCAGAATATGGATGTCGTCCCTTGTATAGCAGTCAATTACAAGCTGTTCTCCCTCGATCCGGATCGGTCCGCGCTTCGTCTTTACAACGATTGCGTCCGGCTGGTAGCTTAGAATTCCTAGATGGTTGTCTATGTGCAGTTCACTGTTGCCGCAGACAGAAAGAAGCGGCAGCCCAAGCAGCACATCCTTCGGAAGTTCCAATGCATTTACAAGATTTTCGGTTACGTTTTTGTTCTGTGTACTCATGGTACACTTTATGAGAAACGTGGCTCGTACTATGCAAGTTATTTATGATACGGTTCATGATTCATGATACGGTAGCTGCGGTAAACCTGTTCTAAAAGGATCACGCGCATCAACTGATGTGGGAAGGTCATTTTGGAAAAGCTGAGCTTATAGTCGGCACGCCTTAGCACCTCATCCGACAGTCCGAGTGAGCCGCCGATCACAAAATAAATATTGCTCTTGCCCTCAATGCCAAGCCGTTCGATTTTCTGCGACAACTCCACCGAGTCGAGCATCCTGCCGTCGATTGCAAGGCAGATGCAATAGCCATCATCCTTTATCGCCGCAAGAAGCCGCTGCCCCTCCTTCTCTTTGACCAGATCGATCTGTGTCTGTGACGCATTTTCCTCAGTCTTTTCATCTGCGACCTCAACAATGGACAGCTTGCAATAACGGCTCAACCGCTTCTCGTACTCCGCGACCGCATCCCTATAAAATTTTTCTTTAATTTTTCCAACACATAATATTGTAATTTTCATGATTTCATTATACCATATATATGTTTTATAACAAACACTTTAAGGAGGATTTATATGTATATTGATCCGGACACCAAGCTAGAGGATAATCGTTCCACCGCGGTAAGCTTCACGCTCGTAGGCGGAATCGGACTCATCCTACTGGTACTTGTTGATTTAGGCATCATTCCACTTCCGCTCGCTGACTTCCAGAAAATCTTAATGTCAGTTGTCATGGGAATCCTGTTTGTCATCTTTTTTATCATCGGACTTCACTCATTCCTTTCCATGAAAAAGCTAAAGAGTGCAGCCCTAAGCGAATTGTCGCTGGACAAGGAGATCACGGACTGGTTCTTGCAGGAATATGCAGACTTTATGCAGAATTACGCCACCGAGGATATGGATTCTGATGAACCGGAAGCGTTATATTATCCAAGATACAATAAGATATGCGCGCTGATTTCCGAGAAATACCCTTCTCTCTCTGATGAATTCAAGGATCACCTTGCAGAGAAGCTCTACACCTCGATTTTTCCGGAATAAATTAATTGATCACAAAGGAGGTATAAAAATATATCATGAAAGAATTAAAAGAACGTATTGTAAAAGAGGGACTTGTCATCCCACCAAATATCTTAAAGGTCGGAAGCTTCTTAAATCTGCAGGTTGACCCAGTTCTCATGGAGCAGATCGGCGAGGACTTTGCCAATCATTTTGCAGGAAAAGGGGTCACAAAAGTTGTTACCATCGAAAGCTCCGGTATCGCTCCGGCGCTCATGGCAGCAAAGGCTATGAAGGTTCCGCTTGTCATTTTAAAGAAAAAACCATCCAAAATCTTAAACAGCAATCTCTATCAGACCGAGGTTACATCTTTCACTACCCAGACCTCCTATGAGCTTACACTTTCTGCAGAATACATAAATGAAAATGATCACGTTCTGATCATCGATGATTTCCTTGCAGACGGCGAGGCTGCCACCGGAGCGATCCGCCTGATGCGCATGGCACATGCGACTGTTGCCGGAATCGGTATCCTGATTGAGAAATCCTTCCAGCCGGGCCACGACAAATTGGTTGCACAGGGCTTCGATGTTTACTCACAGGCAAGAATTGCTAGCATGGACGAAAACGGCGTGCACTTCGTTGAAGAATAAGATATAGTTTTTTATTTCATATAAGTAAGATAAAAGCGATGGCAGATCAATGATCTACCATCGCTTTTGTAAGCCCTTTTGAATGGTTTGCATCGGGATTTTTCTTTACAATGGTTCCCGATGCTTTCTGTTTTCTCAAAATTGAGCCGGTACATCGGGATCACTCTCCGAGTTGTATTCCCGATGCTTTTTTCACCGTTTTACAGAATTTTCTGCATCGGGATTACTACACAATTTTTATCCCGATGCTCGACACCTGAAAATAGGGCATTTTTAGCATCGGGATTACATCTGCATCAAAATTCCGATGCTTTGCCCTCAAAATATTGATTTCCGTACATAATCGATTCGATTCAGTCACGAAAGGATCAAAAAAAGCACCAGCCCAGCGCCGCTGGTCTGATGCTTTTTAAGTCAATCCTTCTTATTCCGGCGCATTTATCGCAAAACGCCTGATATACTACTGCGCGCCATCTGCCGCAGCACCGGCATCCGTCTGGCTTTCTGCCGTTGCATCTGTGCTGCCGTCCACCGGCATGATTGTTCCATCGGCAGGGGCTTCACCGTCTGCTGGAACATCAGCCTCCGTAACCGGATAATATACGAATCTGCCGCGATAGATCTCGCTCCACTTTCCGGTCTTTTCATCCACGATCATAACAGAGAGGATGTTGTTACCGTCCGGAACCGGCATTTCCGCGATGTACTTGTCGGAAAGTACGCTTGGGATCGTGCCATCCCACGTATAGTAAGCGGTACAGTTCTGCGGAACAGTAATGGAAACCAATGTTTCTTCATCAAAGGTTCCGCCATTTGGTGTAACAACCGGCATGCTTGGTGCCGGAATGTCAATCACATAATCCTCCACCACAATGTCGCTGTACAGCTTCTTGGCATTAACACATACCGCACGGATGGAATATTCTCCCTCCTTATCGAGTGACAGAGGTTCGCGGTAAACTCTTCCATATACGGATGGGTCTGATCCGTCCATTGTATAGTAGATCTGATTGCCTGCGTCAGATGCAAGTGCAATTTCAAGGTATTTATTGTATTTTCCGCCCTCCGTACTAAAGGTCGGTGCATTTACAATATAATCGGAAAACAAAGCCAGAATATCCGGGTCTGTGACATTTTTGCTGAGTGCAATAATCTCATCCGTCTTATTCTTGTGCTCATAAATAGAGATAAGATTCCGATAACACTTTTCATTCTGTGGATCAGCCTCAAGCACTTCCAGATACAGAATCAGAGCTGAATCATAGTCCTTACGGTCATAGTAGATTCCGGCGAGTGTAAGCTTTACATCCAGATTCGTATCATCCAGATTGAGTGCATTTTCGTAATATGCTATTGCAGTCTTATAGTCACCGGAAGCATATGCCTCCTGTGCTTTCATGATCTGATAGTCTGCTGAATTGGCATGTTCTACATCTATTGTATGCTTAATATAAAATCCTGTTCCGACTCCACACAAAATGACAACTGCAATCACACAATAAAAGATTGTCAGACGCTTTTTCTTTTTTCTTCGCTCCTGCTCTTTGCGCATCGCTTCCTGCTTTTTGCGTTTTGCATCAGCGGAAGAAGTTCCCTGTTTGTTCTGCTGGCCCTGTTCCAAAATACCTGTAAGATATTCATCCTCAAGAGCTTCCATATTTTGGACCATTTGCACTTCTCTTCCGCATCTTGCGCAAAAAACGCTGCCATCCGGCATTTCAGCGCCACAATAAATACATTTCATATTTCAAATCCCCTTAAGAAATATTAGGAATACAGCTTCATAGCTTCCACACAGTTCTTCATAAGCATGGCGATCGTCATCGGTCCAACACCACCAGGTACCGGAGTGATCGCGCTTGTGTGTCCGGCAACATCTTCATAGTCCACATCACCGCACAATTTGTTATCCTCACCGCGATGAATTCCGACATCAATTACAACTGCGCCTTCCTTCACATATTCGTGGTTGATAAATCTTGGCTTTCCGATTGCAACAATCAGGATATCCGCCTCTTTGCAGATCTCCTTCAGGTTCTTTGTGTGTGAATGACATACCGTGACTGTCGCATTCTCACGCAGCATCAGAAGTGCCATCGGCTTGCCGACAATATTACTTCTACCGACAACGACACAATGCTTTCCGTCGATTGAAATATTGCTTCTATGGAGAAGTTCAATGATTCCTGCCGGTGTGCAGGATACAAACCCCTGCTGTCCAATTACAAGTGCACCAACATTCTGTGGGTGGAAACCATCCACATCCTTATGTGGTGAAATTGCCCTTATGATGTGATCCTCACAGATATGCTTTGGCAGCGGAAGCTGACAAAGGATTCCATGCACCGAATCATCCTTATTCAGCCGATCAACCAAAGCAAGAAGTTCTTCCTCAGATGTCTCTTCCGGTAACTCATACGAACGCGATTCAATTCCAATATATGCACATGCCTTCTTTTTATTCCCGACATATACGCTGGATGCCGGGTCGCATCCTACCTGTATCACCGCAAGGCAGCAGGACTTTCCCGCTTCCTTTAATGTAGCAACCTCTGCTCTTAAATCATCCTTCAATGCAGCAGAAATCTCTTTTCCGTTAATTATTTCAGCCATAATTCTCCTTAAAACAATCCTGTAATTGTTCCGTCATCGCTCACATCAATTCCATAAGCGGCAGGATTTTTTGATAGCCCAGGCATGGTCATGATGGAACCATTGATTGCAACAACAAACTCTGCCCCGGCAGATACATAGATTTCGCGAACATTCATGGTAAAGTTCTCCGGACGTCCTAGTTTCTTCGGATCATCAGACAATGAATACTGCGTTTTTGCCATACAGACAGGGAAATTGCCAAATCCAAGCTCCGTAATCCTTGCAATTTCTTTTTCTGCAGCCGGGGAATAGGTTACTGCGGAAGCTCCATATATCTCCTTTGCAACAGTTTCAATCTTCTCCTTGATAGAGAGGTCATCCTTATAAAGAGGTTCAAAATGGCTCTCCTTTGTCTCAAGGGTATGAAGTACCTTGTTGGCAAGCTCAATGCCACCTTCTCCGCCCTTCTCCCATACTTCGGATAGTGCGAACTCACAGTCATGATCCTTGCAGAATTTCTCAACATAAGCAGTCTCAGCTGCACTGTCTGTCACAAAAGAATTCAAGGTGACAACAACAGGTACCTTGTACTTCTGAAGATTCTCAATATGCTTTTCAAGATTGACGATACCGCGTGCAAGTGCCTCAAGATTCTCCTCAGAAAGATTCTCTTTTGCAACACCGCCGTTGTATTTAAGTGCACGGATTGTTGCAACCAGAACAACGGCATCCGGTACAAGTCCTGCCTTACGGCACTTGATGTCAAAGAATTTCTCCGCACCAAGATCAGCGCCGAATCCAGCCTCTGTCACAACGTAATCTGCAAGCTTTAATGCAGTCTTGGTCGCGCGTACACTATTACAGCCATGCGCGATATTTGCAAATGGTCCGCCATGTACGATTGCAGGGGTATGCTCTAAGGTCTGGATCAGATTCGGCTTGAGCGCATCCTTAAGAAGTGCCGCCATAGCACCGGTAGCTTTTAGATCATTTGCTGTTACCGGCTTTCCATCGAACGAATATGCAACGATAATATTACCGAGTCTGCGTTTGAGATCCTTCATGTCGTTTGCCAGACAAAGGATAGCCATAATCTCAGATGCAACTGTAATGACAAAATGATCCTCTCGCACCATGCCGTCCATCTTGCTTCCAAGTCCGACAACAATGTTGCGGAGTACACGGTCATTCATATCCATACAACGCTTCCATGTTACCTGTCTCGGATCAATTCCAAGCTCGTTACCCTGCTGGATATGATTGTCCAAAAGAGCTGCCAGCAGATTGTTTGCAGATGTAATAGCATGAAAATCACCGGTAAAATGAAGGTTGAGATCCTCCATTGGAACAACCTGCGCATAACCGCCTCCTGCAGCTCCTCCCTTGATACCAAAACATGGTCCAAGTGAAGGCTCGCGAAGCGCGATCACCGCCTTCTTTCCAAGTTTTCCAAATGCTTCCCCAAGTCCGACACTTGTGGTTGTCTTTCCCTCTCCTGCAGGAGTTGGATTGATTGCTGTCACAAGAATCAGCTTACCATCCGGGTTTGACTGTACCCGCTCAATAAGTTCATCTGATAGCTTTGCCTTATATTTACCATAAAATTCAAGATCATCCTCACCGATATCCAAAGAGGCTGCAACATCTCTTATATGCATCAATTCTGCACTCTGTGCAATTTCAATATCTGATTTCAAATCCTTTTCCTCCTGCTGTCTGGTATATGTAATATGTTTATCACTTTCAGCCCATTTCGTCAACAAACTGCTCAAATTCTTCCGGACTCATCAAAACTTTTCTTGGCTTGGTTCCTTCTTCCGGTCCGACAATTCCGGCCTCCTCAAGCTGATCCATGATACGGGCTGCACGGTTAAATCCTACTTTTAAGTAACGCTGGAGCATACCAATGGAGGCCTTATCCTTGTCAATAATTATCTTGGCAGCTTCATTGAAGTAGGAATCTCTTCCATCCGCTCCGGTATCAGAATCTGAAATGGATACCGTCTGATTGGATGAGCTTTGCAGGCTCTCCATTTTCTTTTGGACTTCTTCGCTGTAGGCTGCAGATCCGTTGTTCGATTTTAAGAAGTCAACCACATCAGCGACCTCTTTATCCGATACAAAAGCGCCCTGCACACGAAGCGGTTTTGGAATCCCCTGCGGATAAAACAGCATGTCACCCTTACCAAGCAACTTTTCAGCTCCGACCATATCAAGAATAGTTCTCGAATCCACGCCGGACGTAACCGCAAATGCGATACGGCTTGGCATGTTCGCCTTGATAAGACCTGTAATAACATTGACGGAAGGACGCTGTGTCGCGATGACCAGATGGATACCACACGCTCTTGCAAGCTGAGCAAGACGGCAGATTGCTTCCTCTACATCCGCAGAAGCGACCATCATAAGATCTGCCAGCTCATCTACGATAATGACAATCTGCGGCATCTTTTTCGGCATTTCCTGTCCCTCGATTGGTGTAAGCTGCTCCACCTTTGCATTGTATCCGTTGATGTCACGCACACCGCACTCCGCAAACATTTCGTATCGCGTTGTCATCTCCTGGACTGCCCAATTAAGTGCTCCGGCCGCCTTCTTCGGATCAGTCACAACCGGAATCATAAGATGCGGAATACCATTGTATACGCTAAGCTCAACTACCTTCGGATCTATCATAAGCAACTTGACATCGTTTGGATCTGCCTTGTACAAGATACTCATAATGATTGTATTGATACACACAGACTTACCGGATCCGGTTGCCCCTGCAATCAGAAGATGCGGCATCTTGGCAATATCTGCGACCTTCACCTTTCCTGCAATATCTCTTCCGACGGCAAACGTAATGTTGGATTTTGCATTCTTAAATTCGCTGTCCTCAATCAGTTCCCGGAAAGATACCATAACATTTTCTTTGTTTGGAACCTCAATTCCGACCGCGGCTTTTCCCGGAATCGGTGCCTCAATACGGATATCCGCAGCTGCAAGGTTCAATTTAATGTCATCTGCCAGCCCGACGATCTTGCTGACCTTTACCCCCATCTCCGGTTGTACCTCATATCGTGTTACCGCAGGTCCGCAGCTGATGTTCGTAACTGTAACATTTACACCGAAGGTCTTTAACGTCTGTTCAAGCTTTGCAGCCGTCTCACGGAGATGGCTCTCCGAATTGCCCGCCTTGTTGCCGGAAGGTTTCTTCAAAAGCTCGATTGGTGGAAATACATAACGCTTTATCGGTGCAGTCGTCTGATCGATCTCGGCCGATACCTCCTGCACTCCCTGTTTGATTTCCTCCGCAGTCTGCTTCGGCTTTCTGGAAGGAATCGTTTCCTCCTGCCTTGGTGCTTCTGCTGTTGAAGGATCCGGAAATACCGGTGTATCCGGTTCATCCTGCACTTCAACCACCTGTTTTGATGGTTCATGTGCTGTCACATCCGGTGCAAAAACTGTCGCACTCTCTGCCCTCATCGGCACAATGTGGCGCATATTATCGCTTTCTGCCGAATGAAGATCTCTTGAAAAATTGCCTGAAATCATCGGTGTAACAGAGCGGATTGGCTCCGGCTCTGCAACAGGTTCCGTTAAGAGCTCCGTTTTTTCCTGTTGAATTACTTCTCCGGAAGTGTTCAATAAGACCTTGCTCTCCTCCTTTACTGTTGGAAGATCAATGGAATTATCCATTCGAAGTTCCGAAAGCTTGTCTGAATTTTCCTGCTCAACCGCATCAATTTTTGTATCTGCTGAAACGCCTGTCACCTTATTGTCTAACCGGCGCTTCTCCCTCTCTTTCGCTTTATACTCACGGTACTCCTGATATCGTTCATTACTCTCCTTGGCAGACTCATATACCTTCTGTCCCTGATTCTTCATGCCCTTCATCGCGGATTTTCCGGTAATGAGAACAAGTGAAATAATGAGGACAATGATGTCAATGATATATGTCCCGATTCGTCCGAATGCCGGAACCAAAAGATATGCAAGCGCTCCTCCGCAAATTCCTCCGCCTTTTTTGTTCTCCATGGAGAATTTAAATGCTTCTACCGGTTTTAGAACGGAATCCGCTTCCGTAAGCAGCGCTGCAAACAGACAAAGGAAAAGTGCAAGCAGAACTGCCGAAACTATCTTTATTGTCGCAGAAAAATTTCCTTTGTTCGATACTGCAAAAAAACTCCCGACTAAAAGAATAACCGGAAAGACATATGCAATGATACCAAAAATTCCAAACAGGATTCCGCTGATCGCATTGCCAACTTTTCCGCCAATGCCAAAATTGCTGATAAACAGGATCAATGAAACCGCGACAACGAGCCACAGAATAATTTCCTCGCGAAATGCAGCTTTACGCTCCATTTCCTGCATACGTTCCTTTTTTGTTTTTCTCCCCGAAGAATTCCCCGAAGCCCGACTGCGGCTGCCCGAAGTTCTTCTTTTTGTTGCCATAAATCCAACCTCCAAAAAAGCGAGAATAAAAAATATTATTCTCGCTTTAGTTCTTTATTTGCCCATCAAATAATTGTAAAGACCTTCATATCGGAACTTAGATGCGTTCCAAGAGAAGTCTTTCGTCATGCCGCGTTCAATCATCTGATTCCACTGACGCTTTTTGTCAAAATAAATATGCTTGGAATAATTAATCACCTGAAGCATTTCGTCCGCATTATAATTTGCGAATGAGAATCCATCGCCCGTGTTCTCATACTCGTTAAACGCCTCAACCGTATCCTTTAAGCCGCCCGTCTCGCGTACAATTGGAACAGTTCCGTACCGGAATGAAATCAGCTGGGTGAGTCCGCATGGCTCGAACAGAGACGGCATTAAGAAAGCATCTGCCGCCGCATACAGCTTATGTGCCAGGTCATCCGAATAACAGATATTTGCAGATACCCGGTCCGGATACTTCCATGCATAATGGCGGAACAAATTCTCGTATTGGCCTTCGCCTGTACCGATTACGACAAATTGTGTAAATTCATCTGTAATGCCTTCCATTGCATAATTGATCAGATCGAGTCCCCTCTGATCTGTCAGACGCGAGATCAGACCAATCATATACTTCTTCTTATCCACAGCAAGCCCAAGCTCCGCCTGCAGCTTTTCCTTGTTCATTGCCTTTTTCTTGCGGAAAGACTCCAAATCATAATTAACATAGATTTTTGGATCTGTGTTTGGATCGTAAACCTTGTAATCAATTCCGTTTACAATTCCCTGCATATCAAAATGTCTTGCAGAAAGCAGACCATTTAAGCCCTCGCCATAATATTCACTCTGGATCTCCTGCGCATAGGTATCACTTACCGTTGTGATATAATCCGCATACACAAGGCCACCCTTTAACATATTGGCATCCTTTTTGAACTCGAGCTTGTCCGGAGTAAAAAGATCTGCCGAAAATCCGGTAAATCCCTGCATGGTCTTGATATCCCACACACCCTGGAATTTCAGATTATGTATGGTCATGATCGTCTTGATTCCCCAATAGAAGGAATCAGCCGAGAATTCATTCTTTAAATAGACCGGGATAAGACCAGCCTGCCAATCATGGCAGTGAATAATATCCGGGCGGAAATCAATATGCTTTAACATAGATAAAACAGCTTTGTCAAAGAATGTAAACTTCTCAATATCGTAAAGCACATTGCCATATGGGGTAAATCCATTGAAATACTCCTGATTATCAATGAAATAATAGGTAACTCCATCCATCTTATATTGGAGGATTCCAACGTATTTGTTCTGAATATATGGGCCTGCAGACATCCAAAAATGTGCTACATACTCAAACTGATTGCGGAAATGTTCCGGAATGCAACTGTAATTTGGTATTACCACTCTCACATCCCAGTATTCTTTATCAAACTCCTTCGGAAGTGCTCCACATACATCTGCGAGACCTCCTGTTTTAATAAATGGTACACACTCTGATGCTGCAAAAAGGATTTTATTCATATATGCCCCCTATAATCATTATTGCCTAAAATACCTTACTTACTCTTCCCAGTTGTGGAATACTTCCTGAACATCGTCATCGTCATCGAGGAAATCAAGGATTCTTCCGATATTTACAATATCCGCTTCCTCGGTAAGAGTAACATAATTCTGTGGAATCATAGTTACCTCTGCGGAAGCCATTGCAATGCCTGCATCCTCAAGCGCCTTGCGGACATTTTCAAAATCTGCCGGATCCGTAATGATCTCGTAGCTGTCATCTTCCTCACTAAAGTCCTCTGCACCGGCATCAAGAGCAGCCATCATCAGATCATCTGCATCCATATCGCACTCTTCCTTGTCAATGATGATCTGTCCCTTCTCGTCAAACATATAAGATACACAGCCCTGCGTACCTATGCTTCCCTGTCCCTTGGTAAAACAGTTACGGACGTTTGCTGCCGTGCGGTTCTTATTGTCTGTAAGGCAGCGCACAATGATTGCTGTACCGGACGGTCCATATCCTTCATATGTAGCTGTTTCATAGTTGACAGCACCGCCCTCGCCGGCTGCCTTCTTGATTCCACGCTCAATGGTATCATTTGGAACGTTATTCGCCTTTGCTTTTGCAATGACCTGGGCAAGCTTAAAATTATTTGACGGATCCGGGCCGCCTTCCTTAACTGCAACAGCAATTTCTCGTCCGATCATTGTAAAGATCTTACCCTTTGCTGCATCGTTTTTCTCTTTCTTATGCTTGATATTCGCAAACTTCGAATGTCCTGACATAATCTGTATCCTCTTTTCTAAAAATTTTTCTAATTTATTCTAGCAAACTTTGTGCCATCGTGCAAGTCTATGCACAAAGCATTACTTACGATTCTTTGTAGATCAAGACCTCACGGATGATCTTATCTTTTACCTTTTGTACTTCAAACACATATCCATATGCATGGATCACCGGGTGCTCACCATCGCTTGGAATTTTTTCAAGCAGAGAAACCAGTAAGCCGTTTAAGGTATCAAAGGAATCTTCCTCTACCGGTATTTTTAGCAGTTCTATTACATCTTTTAAATCGGTCAGTCCGTCAATCCTGTAACAGCCATCTGCCTCCTGTTCAATCTGCTGGTTCTCCTTATCATGCTCATCTTCAATATTTCCGACGATTTCTTCAAGAATATCCTCCATTGCCACAAGCCCGGAAGTCTGTCCATATTCATCCACTACAATGACCAGATGGCTCTTTTCCTTCTGCATCATGTTAAAAAGCGTATTGATTTTCATCGTCTCCGGGACAAACACCACCTCGCGCAAAAGCCCCGGTATGTCCTTGATTGAGGTCCTGAATATCTCATTGCGCTGGAAGAACCGGAATGCGTCCTTGATATGCAGTACGCCGATAATGGTATCGGTATCCTCCGCATAAACCGGATATCTGGACCGTCCGCTTTCAATAATGAACCCAACCGCATCCGTAAACGAAAGATTACCATCCAGCATTGTCATTTGCTTGCGATGCGTCATGATATCCTTTGCTTCTTTTTCATCGAACTCAAAAATATTATGTATCATTTCGGCTTCGGAGGATTCTAAAACACCCTGTTCGTGTCCCTCCTTCACCATTGAAATGATTTCTTCCTCTGTCACATCCTCATAACCTTTTCCGAATAATCGTTTAAAAAATCCGGAAGACTTCGTTCGGGGACTGGCACTGTCATCCATAGTACATACTCCTTTTTCTATTATAAATAATAACATTTATCCTTTTTAAGATACCATTGTATGGAAATTCCGTCAAGTTATGTATACAGCTCAAGACTAATTTCCAAGGCTTTGTCTATCTTAAGAAGTATCTGATTATCCAGATGGCACACTTTGTCCTTCAGGCGTTTCTTGTCGATTGTGCGCAATTGTTCCAGCAAAACAACAGAGTCTTTTGCAATGTCATACTGGTCCGAATGCAGTTCCACGTGTGTCGGAAGTTTTGCCTTATTCATCTGTGAAGTGATTGCCGCGCAGATGACAGTCGGACTGTGCCGGTTGCCAACATTATTCTGTATGATCAAAACCGGTCGTACTCCACCCTGTTCGGAGCCAACGACCGGCCGTAAATCTGCGTAATAAATATCTCCTCTTTGCACTGTCATATTGATTCCACTCCATAAATATTGGTCTACATATCTTTTACAAAAAGTATTTCCAAATTTATCAAGTGTATTCACATCATATGCAAAAATCTATATTGTTTGAAACACATTAAAATACTATGGCTCGTAAACGCGCGGTACCCGCTGGTTGATCAGACATGCGAATTCATAATTAAAGCGTCCGGATAAGTCGCCGAGATCCTCCATCGTAATACATTCGTTGCCATCTCTTCCAAGGAGCGTCACCTTGTCGCCCTCTTTTACACCCTCGATATCTGTGACATCGACCATGAATTGGTCCATACATACTCTGCCGCATATATATGCGCGCTGCCCCCTTATAAGGACATACCCCTTATTAGAAAGACTTCTGGCATAGCCGTCTCCATAGCCAACCGGAATTGTTGCGATCTTTCGCAGCTCTTTTGTCGTATATGTTCCGCCATAGCTGATCTGGCGCCCAGGTTCGAGCATCTTGATAAAAGAAATGTGGCTCTTAAGAGACATGACCGGCCGCAATGAGACCACATTCCTGCGTACATCATCGGATGGCCACATTCCATACATAGTAACACCCGCGCGTACCAGATTCATATTTGCCTCCGGAAATTCAATAATTCCCGCGCTGTTTGAACAGTGTTTCAGCGGAATATGGATTCCGCGCTGTTCCACCATGTCAATGATCTGCTCAAAACGCATGATCTGCTCTTGCGTTGGCATTCTGTCTGCCTCATCTGCTTTTGCAAAATGAGTGAAAATACCCTCTACCTCCACATGCGGAAGCCTGGCAATTGCCTCGATTGTCTGCGCAGTCTCCTCTGTTACCTGAAAACCGATACGACTCATTCCCGTATCAATTGGAATGTGAATATAAACTGTTTCATTAAGTTCCACTGCGATATCCGAAAGTGCTTTTGCGACTTCGTAATCACAGACAGCCGGACGGATATGTTTTTTTACAATGTCATGATACTGTTCAAAGAAGCTGATTCCCAAAATCAGAATTGGTTTCTTTCTTCCGTCTTCAATAAGCGCATCAGCCTCATCCACCGTAGCGACCGCATACCCCCACAGATATGGAAGCTCCTCAATTGCCTTTGCTACCGGAAGTGCGCCGTGACCGTATGCATCTGTCTTAATGACAGCGATAAAATTTGTACCTTCTTTTACATTATGATGCATGGACTCCATATTAAAACGAAGTGCATCCAGATCGATTTTTGCATATACTCTGCTGATTTCTTCTCTAAACATATTTTACTCCACATTACATAATATTCCGGATAGCCCGTCAAGGATATCACTTGCTGTCATTGTTCTTGCACCGAGATTGCTGCATGCAAAATCACCGGCGCGTCCATGCAGATGCACACCAACTGCCGAGGCGTTCTCCGCGCTTGCCCCTTGCGCAAGTAAAGCGCCGATCACACCGGAAAGCACATCCCCGCTTCCCGCAGTCGCCATGCCGTGATTGCCGCTGGTATTGATATATGTCATTCCATACGGCACAGCAGTAATGGTATTGGCATCCTTCAATACACATACAACATCATAACGCATTGCAAATTCCTGAGCGGTCTCAATCAGCCTGGTCTGGATCAAAGAGACAGTTTCATTGTTCAACCTTGCCATCTCGCCCAGATGCGGTGTCAGGATCAGGTCAAGGTGTGGTCGAAGCAGAAGTTCCGGTTCCCTCGCCAGAAGATTCAATGCATCTGCATCCAGAAGAAGTGGAACCGTAATGCTCTGAAGAACAAATTTAAGCATAGAAAATGTCGACGCTGCATTCCCGATTCCCGGTCCCATCACAACAGCATCCGCCCATTTCAATTCATCAGAAAGCTGTTTTTCCTCATACTTCTTATCGTATGTTGAAAGAATTGCCTCCGGAAGCAAAGTCTGTAGCGGAATCCTGTTTTCCTCCGCCGTATATATTTTTACAAGGCCACAACCGGTCCGATAAGCTGCTTTTGCAGCAAAAAAAGCTGCTCCAGCCATCCCCGGGTTTCCGGCAATCACCAAAAGCTTTCCGTATGTGCCCTTATTCGAATGAGCCGTCCTCTTTGGCAGAAGAGAAAGGTCGCCGTCACAAAGTGTAGCAAAAGAAGGCTTCTTCTCCAAGAAGCTCTCCTCCGTAATTCCGATTGGAAGCACACTTACCC
>JBNMJQ010000031.1:0-21864 GCA_050873865.1 Agathobacter sp.
AGTCCATAGTTTACAGCTAACGGGACGCTCACTTTGTTCAATTAGGTCAAATCGCAAATGGTGTAAACGAAGGGGCAGTTCACTGCAATGTCAAAACTGCTTTTTCGTTTACACCATCAGCGATTGTAACCTAAAGAATTTGCAGTTTAGATAAAGTAATGATGAAGCAGGGGAGTAAAAAATGATACGGACAATTATTAAGATCGATGAGCAAAAATGTAACGGCTGCGGTATCTGTGCAGCCGCCTGTCATGAGGGCGCGATCGAGATCATAGATAACAAGGCGAAGCTCGTCAGAGAAAATTTCTGTGATGGCTTTGGAGACTGCCTTCCGGGCTGCCCGGCGGGCGCAATTTTTTTTGAAAAACGGGAGGCACCCGCGTATGATGAGGAAGCGGTAAAGCAGGCAAAACAGAAACTGACCGTCTCAGGCAGCGGGAAGGATTTTGATGCCGAAGGGCAATTACAGGCAGCAGATGCGCCGGTACAGGGAGCAGGCGGGGCATTGCCATCTGCGCTTACCAATTGGCCGGTGCAGATCAGGCTTGCGCCGATACAGGCACCATACTTCGCAGGGGCTGATCTTTTGATTGCGGCGGACTGTACCGCGTATGCCTATGCCAATTTCCACAAGGATTTCATCGAAAACCGTGTGGCTTTGATCGGATGTCCGAAGCTCGATGATGTAAGCTATAAGGAGAAGCTGTCCGAGATCATCTGCAATAACCGGATTAGATCCATTCTTCTTGTGCGGATGGAGGTTCCATGCTGTGGCGGACTTGAAGCGGCAGTAAAAAATGCGTTGGATGAGAGTGGTAAGGAGATTTCCATGAAAACTGTGATCATTGCGAGGAACGGAAGGATAATATCAAAATGAAAAAAGCAGGAATCGTAAGCGCACTGATCGGACTGGCAGGCGCGGTATCAAATAACGGAACAACAGAACATACGGATGCTGTAATCGAAAAAGCACTCTTAAGTGAGGACAGCGAGCAGTCATTGGTTGAACTGATCCATGCAGAAAAATTCCAGATTTCGCCTAACTGTGCAACCTGTGAGAATCCATGCGGGAACACCTCCGATTATGCGGTGGAAAAATTCGAGGAATGTGATGCGGATATTCAGCTGGAAAAGGATAAGCTTTTTGACACCATTGTCTCTTATCTAAAGGACAGGGACAAAAGCAGTGCGATTCCGGAGACAATCTACCGCGCGATCGCATATCTTGGATATGATCTGGAAGTAAAATCCTATGAAAAGATGATCGGGCAGATAAAAGAATTATAACTTATTTCTTGCATTTTACCCTCAAAGTGATACGATAGTAGACAGTGGGTTCATGTGACCAGAGGGAAACTTGAAAAAGAAATTGAGGGAATTGTATGTCAAATACAAACGAATTGTTAAATAGGATCAATAGCAGATACAGTTCAATGAGCAAGGGACAGAAACTGATTGCTACCTATATTACTGATAATTATGATAAGGCGGTATTTTTGACCGCTGCCAAAATGGGAGAGACGGTTGGAGTGAGCGAATCAACCGTTGTCCGTTTTGCAACCTGTCTGGGATACAAGGGATACCCGGAGTTCCAGAGTGCACTTGAGGAGATGGTTCGAACGAAGCTCAATTCCGTCCAGCGGATGGAAGTGACCTACGGCCGGATTTCACAGTCAGAGATTTTACAGACGGTACTTTCTTCGGATGCTGACAAGATTAAGTCAACATTGGAGAAGATTGACCATGCCGCATTTGAGGCCGCGGTTGATACGATACTTGGAGCGAAGCATCTGTATATTATCGGTATCCGAAGCTGTGCACCACTTGCAAGTTTTCTTGCATTTTACTGCAATCTGATGTTCGAAAATGTACATCTGCTTACGACTAACAGTTCCAGCGAGTTATTTGAGCAGATGCTCCGGATCAACGAGGAGGATGCGATCATCGGCATCAGCTTTCCAAGGTATTCCATGCGGACATTGAAGGCATTGGAGTTTGCAAATAACCGGAATGCGAAGGTTGTCACGATTACCGACAGCGTACATTCCCCGATGAACCTGTATTCTTCCTGCAACCTGATCGCGGACAGTGATATGGCGTCCATCGTTGATTCGCTTGTCGCACCACTTAGTGTGATCAATTCCCTGATTGTTGCGCTTTGCATGAAAAAGCAAAAGGAAGTTGCAGGAACGCTTACCACTTTGGAAGATATCTGGGGGGAGTACCAGGTATATGAGAATGACGAGATCAACTATATCAATGATTCCGTCAAAATCCATTATGCGAAGCTGGATGGACAGAAAAATGAGTAAAGTGATTGTAGTCGGGGGCGGTGCCGCCGGCATGTTCGCCGCATATCAGGCTGCAAATTGCGGGCATCAGGTGAGCCTGCTTGAACAAAATGAGAAGCTTGGCAAAAAAATTTACATTACGGGGAAAGGTCGTTGTAATCTTACGAACGCAAGCGGCATGGAAACAATTTTTTCCAATGTCATGAGTAACCGGAAGTTTTTGTATAGCGCTTTTTATGCCTGTACAAACGAGAGTGTATTGGATTTCTTTGAGTCATACGGTCTTGCCACCAAGATTGAACGTGGCAATCGGGTGTTCCCGGTATCGGATCGATCTTCTGATGTTATTGCAGCGCTGACAAGGGCACTAAAGGACAAGCATGTACAGATCTGTTTAAATACAAAGGTATTGGATTTATTGACGGAGGAACTTCCAATTGATGCAGCACTGCCGGAAGCAGACAAAAAGAAATTACAAAAACAAAGAGTAATTGGAGTGCGTCTGGCAGATGGCAGGAACTTATCTGCAGATGCGGTAGTTCTTGCAACGGGAGGTATTTCTTATCCTTCCACCGGCGCAACGGGAGACGGATACTTGTTTGCCGAGCAGACCGGACACAAGGTAATCCCGCCAACACCGGCGCTGGTTCCCTTTAATATCAAGGAGGATTGGTGCAGGGAACTACAGGGACTATCCCTGCGCAATATTTCCATTCGTATCTGTAATGGTAAAAAAGAATTATATCAGGATTTCGGGGAACTTTTGTTTACGCATTTTGGAGTGAGCGGACCGGTTATCTTATCTGCAAGTTCGGCAGTAAAAAGTGAAATGTTAAGCAAGGAACCGATGCTTTACATCGACTTAAAGCCCGCACTTGATCTGGAGGAGCTTGACAGGCGTCTGCTTCGGGATTTCGATGAGCAGAAGAACAAGCAGTTTAAAAATGCGCTCGGGCATCTCTTCCCGGCGAAACTGATCCCGGTTATGATCATGCTTTCGGAAATTGATCCGGAAAAGAAAGTAAACGAGATCTCAAAAGAAGAACGAAGATCGTTTGCCCAATTAATAAAGAAGCTTCCACTGACGATTACCGGTACAAGAGGATGGAACGAGGCAATCATCACACGCGGCGGTGTATCCGTAAAGGATATTGATCCATCAACGATGCAGTCCAGACAGGTAAAAAGCTTATACTTCTGCGGAGAGGTATTGGATGTGGATGCAATGACCGGTGGATATAATCTGCAGATTGCCTGGTCGACCGGATTCCTTGCCGGATGCAGCATTGAAGCATAAAGAAAGATTATAGAATATAGAAAGAACGAGGAACAGTTATGAGCAATAATATCGCGATCGATGGACCGGCAGGTGCAGGAAAGAGCACAATTGCCAAAAAACTAGCAAAAGAGCTTGGATACATTTATGTGGATACAGGAGCCATGTACCGCGCGATGGCATACTATTTTTTGCAGAACGGCATTGCAGCCGATGATGAGGCCGCTATAACAGAAGCAACCGATAAAGTGGATATTTCCATTGCCTACCAGAATGGGGAGCAGTGTGTGCTTTTAAATGGTGAAAATGTAAATCCGGTCATCCGCAAGGAGGAGGTCGGCAAAATGGCAAGCGCGACCAGCAAATATCCAGTTGTGCGCACAAAGCTTGTGGCACTTCAGCAGCAGCTTGCCGCAAAAGAAGATGTGATCATGGACGGAAGAGATATCGGAACCGTTGTTCTTCCGAACGCCAATGTTAAGATTTATCTGACTGCATCATCCGCAGTACGTGCAAAACGTCGCTTTGATGAGCTTACGGAAAAAGGACAGCCGTGCGATCTTGCAGTGATCGAAAAGGACATTATTGACAGAGACTATCAGGATATGCACAGAGAGACATCTCCTCTGAAGCAGGCCGAGGATGCAGTTCTTCTCGATTCTTCGGATCTTGACATTGACGGGGTTGTAAACAAAATGAAAGAAATTATCAAAGAGGCAGGGTGCTAATATGAAGGTAACTCTTGCAAAGAGTGCAGGTTTTTGCTTTGGCGTAAAGCGTGCAGTCAGTGTCGTTTACCGTGAGATAGAAAAGAACGAAAATCCAATCTACACCTATGGACCGATCATTCACAATGCGGAAGTGGTAAAAGATCTTGAGTCAAAAGGCGTCCGGGTCATCAATGATCTAAATGAAATTTCCGGGCTTACGGCCGGAACGGTTGTTATCCGTTCGCATGGAATCAGTGCAGCAGAGTATGAAGCAATCGAACAGGCTGGCTTTTCAATCGTCGATGCTACATGTCCGTTTGTATTAAAAATCCATAAGCTTGTAAAAGAGCACAGCGAAAATGGTGATGTGGTTATTATTATCGGCAATCCGGAGCATCCGGAAGTACAGGGAATCCGCGGCTGGGTAAGGGAAAACGCCCCGGTATATATTGTAAGTAACGGAAATGACATTGATCATCTGCCAAATTTAGACAAAGAAAAGGTGTGTATTGTTTCCCAAACGACATTTAACTACAATAAATTTCAAGAATTAGTTGAAATTATCAAACAAAAAGGTTATGATATAGTTGTTTTAAATACTATCTGCAATGCAACAGAGGAACGACAGAGTGAAGCACAGCAGATTGCTTCCGTATCCGAGGCAATGATTGTCATCGGTGACAAGAAGAGTTCGAATACGCAGAAGCTATTTGAAATATGTAAAAATGAATGTGAAAATACTTACTATATTCAAACAAGCAGCGATATGGATTATAGCAAGCTTAAGTCAATCAATAACGTAGGTATTACCGCAGGGGCATCAACCCCAAACAATATCATTGAGGAGGTTTCAAAGAATGTCAGAAATGAGCTTTGAACAAATGCTGGAAGAATCTTTAAAAACAATAAGAAATGGAGAAGTGGTTGAAGGTACCGTTATTGATGTTAAGCCGGATGAAATCGTACTGAATATCGGATACAAATCAGATGGAATCATCACTCGTAATGAATATACAAACGAACCAAACGTTGATCTTACAACAGTTGTTTCAGTTGGCGATACCATGGAAGCAAAAGTCGTTAAAGTAAACGACGGTGAAGGACAGGTTGTTCTTTCTTACAAGAGACTTGCTGCCGAGAAGGGAAGCAAGAGATTAGAGGAAGCTTTCAATAATCAGGAAGTACTTACCGCAAAGGTTTCACAGGTACTCGATGGCGGTGTCTGCGTCAATGTAGATGAGACAAGAGTATTTATCCCTGCAAGCCTTGTATCCGATACTTTTGAGAAAGATCTCAACAAGTTTAAGGATCAGGAGATTGAGTTTGTAATTACCGAGTTTGATCCGAAGAAGAGACGTATCATCGGAAACAGAAAGACACTTCTCGTAGCTAAGAAGGCAGAGGCTCAGAAAGAGTTACTCAGCAAGATCGCTGTTGGTGATGTGATCGAAGGAACCGTTAAGAACGTTACTGATTTTGGTGCGTTCATTGATCTTGGCGGCGTTGATGGACTTCTTCATATCTCTGAGATGTCTTGGGGACGTGTAGAAAGCCCGAAGAAGGTATTTACAGTTGGTGAGACTGTTAAGGTATTCATTAAGAGCATCAATGATTCCAAGATTGCTCTTTCCAGAAAGTTCCCGGATGAGAACCCATGGAATGGTGCCGCTGAGAAATATGCGGTTGGCAATGTTGTAACCGGTAAGGTTGCCCGTATGACTGATTTTGGAGCTTTTGTTGAATTAGCTCAGGGTGTTGATGCACTTCTTCATGTATCACAGATTTCCAAAGAACACATTGAAAAGCCATCCGATGTTCTTAAGGTAGGACAGGAAGTAGAAGCTAAGATTGTTGATTTCAACGAGGACGAAAAGAAGATCAGCTTAAGTATTAAGGCTTTACTTGCTCCGGAAGAGAACGGGGATGAAGAAGTTGCAGATGTAAATATTGAAGACGCAGCTTCTGAGACAGAAGAGTAAGATACATTTATTAGGGGGCTGGCCGAACAGGCTGCTCCCTTTTTTCACTTTTATAGGTAAAGCGACTCTTTGTTATGGAGGAAAATGGGATGCTGGATAATTACGAATGGTTCAAAAAAGAGGTATACAGACTTACCAGTATTGACTTGAATTTTTACAAAGAAAAGCAGATGCGAAGACGCATTGATACTCTTGCCAAAAAGAATAAGACAGACTCTTATGAGGACTATGTTCAGCTCCTTAAGACAGATAAAAAGCTCTTTGAACAGTTTGTCAATTTTCTTACGATCAATGTATCGGAATTTTATCGTAATCCTGACCAATGGAAAATCATGGACGAGACGGTCATTCCAAAGCTTATAAAGGAACATAGGCGTCCACTACGGATCTGGAGTGCGGCATGCTCTACCGGTGATGAGCCGTACTCGATAGCAATGGCTTTTTCAAAGCATATGCCGCTTTCCAATATTCAGATTCTTGCAACTGATATCGACAAACAGGTGTTGGAGCAGGCACAGGCCGGGTTATATAATGAAAAGAGCATTGCCGGTGTTCCGGCAGATATGAAACGTAAATACTTTACGCAGATTGGTAATTCCTATAAGATATCTGATGAACTAAAAAAATGTGTCACCTTTAAACAGCATAATCTGTTAAAAGATCCGTATCCGCGTGATTATGATATGATCCTTTGCAGAAATGTCGTAATTTATTTTACTGATGAGGCCAAAGATGAAATTTACAAAAAGTTTTATCAGACCTTAAATAATCATGGCGTTTTGTTTATTGGAAGCACAGAGCAGATCATCAATTATAGGGAAGTTGGATTTTCGAGACTGAGTTCTTTTTACTTCGAGAAAAACGAGGACTAATTAACGAGGAATTTTGTTATGAAGCATATCCACAAAGAGCAACTGTATATCCGGCAAAGTCAGCTGCAGGATCAACTTTTTGATGAAAATGCAGTTTTCTTCGATATTGAGACAACCGGCTTTTCACCTGCACATTCTACGATTTATCTGATCGGATGTGCCAGACATATTGAAGAAAAAGTACATATTGATCAGTTCTTTGCAAAAACTCCGGCAGATGAAAGAGATGTGATTGTAGCTTTTCTGGATATCCTTAAGAATTATTCTACGTTGATCTCGTTCAATGGAGTAGGGTTTGACGTTCCGTTTTTGAAGGCTAAGTGTGATACCTACCAGCTTAGCGAGACATTTAAGTCGCTGAACTATCTGGATATTTTTAAGTCTGTATCGGAAATGAAATTTCTTTTGAAGCTTCCGAATTACAAACAAAAGACAATTGAGAGTTTTTTAAATCTTTCCAGGGACGACCTTTATTCCGGTGGTGATCTGATCAACGTCTACCACGAATACTGCAAGGATCAGGATGCAAAGAAAGAAGAGGCTCTTCTTTTACATAACTTTGAAGATGTTGCAGGAATGCTGGATCTCCTTCCGGTTCTTACTTATAATGAGATTTTTCATGGACAATATGCGATAACTGAGACGAAGATTGGAACATATCGTTCCATTGATGGTACACAGCAAAAAGAACTCCTTATTACTTTGAAAAATGATTATCCTGTGCCGAAACGTGTTTCTTTCCAATTCAGGGAATATTATTTTATCAGCAATGGGGATATTTCGACCCTTAGGATTCCGGTATATTGCGGGGAACTTCACTTCTTCTATGCCAATTACAAGGATTATTACTATCTTCCACAGGAGGATATGGCGGTACATAAGAGCGTTGCTGCTTATGTCGATAAAGGATACAGGGAGAATGCGAGAGCTTCCAATTGCTATACCAGAAAGGACGGAGAATTCCTTCCGCAGTATGACACTATCATGAGTCCGGAATTCCGTAAGGATTATAAGGACAAGGTGTCATATTTTGAAATCACCGATGATTTCTGCACCTCGGATATCATGCTTCGGCGCTATGTAGAACATATTTTACAGCTTATGATAAAAGCTAAGCGGTCATGAACCGTATCAGGGGGCAATCTTCGGATTCGCCCCTTGTGGCTGTGAGAGGATAAATTTCATTATGCTATATTTTATTGTAAACCAGACGGCACAAACCGGAAAAAGCTCCAAGGTCTGGGAGAAAGTGCAAACACTTCTGGCTGATGTGGATGTTAAGTACAAGTTTTATATGACGGAATACGAAAATCACGCAACAGAACTTGCAAGGATGATAAGCCAGATGGATGATCCGGATATCTGCATCATTGTTGTTGGCGGGGACGGAACCATGAACGAGGTTATCAATGGTATCGTTGATTTTGAGCGTGTACGCTTTGGAATTATCCCGGCCGGTTCCGGCAACGATTTTGGCAGAGGCCTTGGAATTGGTAAAAATACAGAAGAAAATGTCAAGCGGATCGTGAAGGCTTATCAAAACGGAAGGGAATGTTACCGTCCTATGGATCTTGGAAAAGTAAGCTGGGACGGTGGAACCAGATCGCGTTTTTTTGGAATCAGCAGCGGCGTTGGCATGGATGCGATTGTCTGTAAAAAGGCACTCCATTCCGGCATGAAGACTTTTTTAAATAAGCTTCATTTGGGAAAAATGACATATATATTGCTTACGATCCAGACATTGTTCTCGATGGATACTGCTACAGTCGAGGTGGAATATGATAAGGAAAGCAGACGGTTTGAGCGATTGATTTTTATGGCTGCAATGAATTTGCGCGCAGAGGGTGGAGGTGTGCCAATGGCACCAAAGGCAACCCCTTTTGATGGAAGACTTTCACTAAGCAGCGCATCGGGGATTCCAAAATGGCGGACATTTTTTTGTCTTCCGATATTAGTTGCTGCCAGACACGAACGGATCAAAGGCTTTCATGTGACTGACAGTACCTTTGCCAGAGTTACGATTTCCAAGCCGTTTGTTCTTCATGCCGATGGAGAATATTGTGGTGATGTGACAGAAGCCACATTTACCTGTGAAACAAATAAATTACATATGCTTTTATAGAAGAGAGAATGAAAGGAAAATAAAATGTTGAGAGATCAGTTAATCCAGATTGTATTACTTTTTTGTGGATGCTTTTTTTGCCTGATTACAGCATTGTGTATGTATTTAAGTAATAATTTTGACCAGGAAAAAAGAAAATGGCTTATGCTTATGCAGGTTTTTACCGCGGTGTTGCTGGCAAATGATGCATTTGCATATATTTTTCGCGGATATCCTGGACAAACCGGAAGTATATTTGTCCATGTAACAAACTTTTTTGTATTTGCATTAAGTGTTGTGGTTCTGTGTTTCTTTCATGCCTATGTATGCAGCTATCTGTTTACAAGAGATCAGGCCTTAAAATTAGGTCGTGTGAAGTTTGCATATGCTTTGTGTGGAATAGCACTTCTTCTTGTCATAGTGTCTCAATTTACTGATTTGTATTATTATTTTGACGAACAGAATTACTATCACCGTAACACCGGATATATGATCTCAATGCTGCTTCCGGTTGTGGTAATGCTGATTGATCTGTCACTCCTTGTACAGTACCGCAAACGGATTCGCAGGCGTATTTTCTGGTCCATGACTTCGTATATTTCGTTCCCTCTTATCGCTGCGGCAATACAGACCAGATATTACGGGATTTCCCTGATCAATTTATCTATCTGTCTTTCCATGTATGTCATGTTTATTGCATCAACCGGGGAACAGAATCATGAAATGTACCAGCTTCTGAAGAAAAAGTCAAAGGTGGAGGAGCGATTGGAGATTGCATCAACATTGAACCAATGTGTTAAGGCATTGCTGTCCGATAATGATATTGATGTCTCCATTCACAATCTGTTTGGAATTATCAACCAGTACTTTGATGGAGATCGCACTTACCTTTTTGAAGTTTCAAAGGATGGAAAGAAAATCAACAATACTTATGAATATGCCAAAGCCGGTGTAACCCCGCAAATAGAGAATCTGCAGGACTTAGATCTGTCTGTGATCGAAGGCTGGATGGAGTTTTTCAAAAAGGATGAGCCTTATTATATGTCAAAGCTGGAGCAGGAAAACGGATATGAATCTTACGAAGTCCTGCAGGACCAGGATATTGACCGGCTGCTTGCAGTTCCACTTAAAGATAAAGGCAGATTTATCGGTTTTCTTGGCGTTGACAATCCACGGGATCATTATTATGATGCAACCTTATTGTCATCCATTCAGTACTTTATCATTAACAGCTTAAAGACAAAAGCGCATCAGGAAGAACTGCAGTATTTAAGCTATCGTGATATGCTTACCGGACTATATAATCGAAACAAATACATTCGTGTTGTCGAATCGTATTCCCGCAGACAGGTGAGCAACGTTGGAGCATGCTATATTGATCTGAATGGTCTGAAGAAAACGAACGATCAGTTTGGACATGAGGCAGGTGACCGGCTGATCAAAACAGCTGCGGAGCTGATGACAGAGCTGTTTGAAGATCATGTATACCGTGTCGGAGGAGATGAGTTTGTTATTGTTGTCAAAGATTGGGCAAATGAGGACTTTGCTGATCGGATTGATCTGCTAAAGCAGAAAATGAAAGAAAAAAAGGTCAGCGTATCGCTTGGGATGCTATGGAAACCTACGATTGACAATCTCGAACAGATGTTAAAGCAGGCCGATTTTATTATGTATGAAGAAAAGAAACAGTACCATCTGCTAAATGATGGAAAGTAATAATATTATTTTGTATTTTATGTGAAGGTATGATAGAGTAGGTTAAGTAATTTTCGTTGCCCAATATAATATATGAGGATAAAAGTATGCGAGTAGTTATCAAAATTGGATCTTCTTCTCTTACCCATAAGGAGACCGGAAGTATCAACTTATATAAGATCGAGCTTTTGGTACGTTCACTTTGTGATCTGCGCAATCAGGGAATGGATGTCTGCCTCGTCAGCTCCGGAGCCATTGCTGTCGGACGTGATGCCATCGGTCTGTCGGAACGTCCAAAAGACATTTCAACGAAGCAGGCATGTGCGGCTGTCGGTCAGGCCAAGCTGATGATGACTTATCAGAAGCTATTCGGGGAATATAATCAGACGGCCGGCCAGGTTCTTATGACAAAGAACACCATGATCAATCCGGTCTCCAGAACCAATGCACAGAATACATTTGAAGAGCTGTTCCGCCTCGGAGTAATTCCGGTTGTAAATGAGAATGATACAGTAAGTACATATGAAATGCAGTTTGGAGACAATGATACGCTTTCTGCCCTTGTTGCATCGCTTGTACATGCGGATAAGCTTATTTTGCTATCTGACATTGATGGATTATATACAGATGATCCCAATGCGAACCCGGATGCAAAACTGATATCTGACGTTGAGAGGATTGACTCATCTATCCTTTCCATGGCGAAGGAAAGTTCCGGAAGCAATGTCGGAACCGGTGGTATGGCGACAAAACTTACCGCCGCAAAGATTGCTACATACTCCGGTGCAGATATGATCATTGCAAACGCAGCGGATCTAAGTGTCATCCACGATATATTTGCAGGGGATTTTGTCGGAACGACCTTCCACGCAGACCCGAACCCGAGTTTTCATCTTGAGAATTTTATAATGGAGAGTATAGGTTAATGACCGAAGAAAAGATAAAAAGAATTAATGAACTGTATCACAAGGCAAAGGCAGAAGGATTGACAGATGTTGAAAAAATGGAGCAGTCAATCCTAAGACAGGAATATATTGCAAGCGTCCGTAATAACTTACGCAGCCAGCTAAATGCAATAGATATTGTGAATCCGGACGATTCCATAGAGAATCTTGGGGAAAAATATGGAAACAAAGAATCAGGTTCGTAAAAAATGCAGGATTCTTCGCAACGATATTTCCTTTATGTATCGCCAATATGCCAGTTACCAGATTTGTAAAAATCTTTTAGAATCGGATTGGTACGCAGAATGCGACAGGATTCTTTTATATATGGCAACACAAAATGAAGTTGATCTGTCAGCATTTATGGAACGCGCATGGGCAGATAATAAGAAATTATATTTTCCAAAAGTAATGGGAGATGAGATGGATTTTTATCCGGCAGAAAGCCTAAGTGATTTTAAGACAGGAGCTTATGGAATATTAGAACCGGATACAAAAGACCCGCTCCCTGTGATGCTTGTTGATAAAACTCCGATGCTTGTTCCCGGGGTTGCTTTTTCAAATGATGGATACCGTATCGGATATGGAAAAGGATATTATGACAGATACCTTATTGCCAATCAAAAGAACAAGCGGTTGATTCCGATTGGAATCGCCTATTCATTTCAGGTTGTGGATGCTTTTGAGACGGATCCACACGACTATCCGATGCGTACCGTTATCACGGATGTAATACAACCCAACCGTTTGGACACCAATTAGACAGGAGGATCTTTCATGGAAGAACTTAGACAACTCTGTAAAAATGCCAGTGATGTTAAAATATCAGTCGGAATGCTTGATTCCGATACCAAAGACCGGGTTCTTACGGATGCGGCAGCAGCACTGATTGCGAGTGAAGAGGCAATACTGAAGGCTAACGAAGAGGATATCGAACGTGCAAAGTCAAATCATATGCCGGATGGCTTATTAGATCGTCTTACTTTAAATCATGACCGCATTGCCGGAATGGCAGACGGGCTCCGTCAGGTTGCAGCACTTGATGATCCGATCGGAGAGGTTCTTTCCATGAAAAAACGTCCGAATGGGCTGATTATCGGTAAGCGCCGTGTTCCACTCGGCGTAATCGGAATCATTTATGAGGCCAGGCCAAATGTAACAGCGGATGCATTCGCACTTTGCTTTAAGACCGGAAACTGTGTGATTTTAAAAGGTGGCAGTGACGCAATCTGCTCCAATATTGCAATTGTTGACGCTTTAAAAAGTGCATTGGCAAAGAATCATGTTACAGAATCAGCGCTCAGCCTGATCACATCCACAGACCGGAGCACAACCATGGAATTTATGAAGATGGATGAATATGTGGATCTTCTTATTCCGAGAGGTGGACATGGACTGATCCAGAATGTTGTAAAGAATGCAACAATACCGGTTATTGAGACTGGCACAGGTAATTGCCATATCTATGTAGATGCGGAGGCAGACCTGCCGATGGCTGTCCGCATCATCAAGAATGCCAAAACCCAAAGAATCGGCGTGTGCAACGCCTGTGAATCCATTGTCGTTCACAAGAGTGTAGAAAAAGAATTTTTGCCAATGCTATATGAGGCACTTTCTCCGAAGAATGTAGAACTTCGGACAGATGCGAGTGCGCTTGCCTGCCTTGGCAGTGACCATTCACTTGTAAAGGAAGCAACAGAGGAAGATTGGGGAACAGAATATCTTGACTATATCCTTTCTGTTAAGACGGTAGAAAATATTGATGAAGCAATTGAGCATATCAATCGCTATACAACCCATCACTCTGAAGCAATCATAACAAATAACTATGACAGGGCACAGCATTTTCTGAATGCGATTGATTCTGCCTGTGTTTATGTCAATGCATCCACACGTTTTTCCGATGGCAATGAATTTGGATTTGGTGCAGAAATCGGTATCAGTACACAGAAGCTGCATGCCCGCGGACCTATGGGGCTGGAGGCGCTTACCAGCTACAAATACATTATTTACGGAAACGGACAAATTAGAGAGTAATAGGAAAGAATATGAGAGATTTAGAAGAAACACGTTTACAATATGACTATATTGAGAAGGCAAAAGAATATGTAAAGAGGGAGTCCGAGGAAATTGGACGCCCGCTTACTTACTGTGTCCATACCTTTGGCTGCCAGATGAATGCCAGAGATTCCGAAAAACTTGTCGGAGTACTTGAACAGGTTGGTTATGTTGAGGGCGAGGATGAACATGCCGATTTTGTGATCTATAACACATGTACCGTCCGTGAAAATGCAAATAACAAAGTGTATGGGCGGCTTGGATATCTTTCCAACTACAAAAAGCAGAATCCGGTCATGAAAATTGCATTATGCGGATGTATGATGCAGGAAAACGCTGTTGTTGAAAAAATCAAAAAGAGTTATCGGTGCGTAGATCTGATTTTCGGAACGCATAATATTTATAAGTTTGCTGAACTTCTCTGCAGAATGTTCGAATCCCATTCCATGATCATTGATATCTGGAAGGATACGGACAAGATTGTAGAAGAGCTTCCGATCAAACGTAAATTCTCCTTCAAATCCGGTGTCAATATTATGTTTGGCTGTAATAATTTCTGCAGCTATTGTATTGTTCCGTATGTACGGGGACGCGAGAGAAGCCGGGAACCCCAGGATATCATCCGGGAAATTGAAGGGCTGGTTCAAGATGGGGTATCCGAAATCATGCTCTTAGGACAGAATGTTAATTCCTACGGTAAAAATCTGGAACAGCCGGTCACATTTGCAGAACTGCTTCGCGAGGTCAACAGAATCGATGGGTTAAAGCGTATCCGTTTTATGACATCCCATCCAAAGGATCTTTCCGATGACCTGATTGATGCAATCCGTGATTGCGACAAGGTATGCCACCATATGCATCTTCCGCTGCAATCAGGAAGTTCAAGACTTCTTAAAATTATGAACCGCCATTATGACAAGGAACATTATCTTGCTCTTGTAGATAAACTCCGTGAAAAGGTGCCGGATATTGCGATTACAACTGATATTATTGTTGGTTTTCCGGGCGAGACAGAGGAAGATTTTGCGGAAACGATGGATGTTGTAAGGAAAGTGCGATATGACAGCGCATTTACCTTTATTTATTCCAAACGTACCGGAACTCCGGCAGCGGCTATGGAGGATCAGATTCCACAGGATGTGGTCAAACGCCGCTTTGATGAGCTTTTGGCATTGGTTCAGTCTATCTCGAATGAAAAGGCACTAGAGTTGGAAGGAAAGACACTTCCTGTTCTCATCGAAGAACAAAACGAGCAGGATGCCTCACTTGTTACCGGTCGTCTTGATAACAACTCGGTTGTCCATCTTCCGGGAACATCTGATATGATTGGTAAAATCTATAATGTAAAACTGAAGGAATGCAAAGGTTTTTATTATTTAGGTGAAATTGTAAATGAATAAACGTTTTGGTAAGAATGACATTATTTTATTATTGATTCTTCTTGCTGTTGCCATAGCGGGAATCTACTTTTTCTATTTTCGCCGTGCAGAACAGGGAAATCAGGTTCAGATCATGGTAAATGGAGAGGTTTTTGGAACATATTCCCTTGCCGATGAGCAGGAGATTAAGATTCCAAATGCATCCGGCATTACTACAAACATTCTGTCGATCAAAGATGGAAAAGCAAAAATGATAGATGCGGATTGTCCGGATAAGCTTTGTGAATATCAAAATGCAATCTCTCAAAGCGGTGAGACAATCGTCTGTCTGCCAAACAAAGTAATTGTAATTGTATCAGGTGATGACGAAGACGAATTTGATGCTTTTTCAAAGTAATGTTATTCCATAAATAGAGGTAATTTCATGAAAAAAACAGCATATATGGGAATATTTCTGGCTCTTGCATTGATCTGCAGCTATATAGAGACCCTGATTCCGTTTCATATTGGGATTCCCGGTGTGAAACTCGGGCTTACCAATATTGTTATCGTGTGGGCTCTTTATCTTTTGGGTACAAAGGAAGCACTTGCGATTTCTGTTCTTCGCATTATCCTTAGCGGAATGATGTTCGGTAACGTATTTAGCATCGCATATTCTCTTGCAGGGGGATTGCTCAGTTTTGTTATGATGTTTCTGCTTAAAAAGACCGGCAAGTTCAAATGTGTATCTGTCAGCGTTGCCGGAGGCATCTTCCATAATATCGGACAGCTCTTTGTGGCAGCAGCGATAGTACAAAACCTTTCCGTATTATATTATATCCCCGTATTATTTGTTTCCGGGACGATAACAGGACTTGTAATCGGTGTGATTTCTCAGGAACTTATTTTACGTGTCAAATTCCGTTTTCGATAGAAGGAGCGCATATGTTTTCTTATATTCGTGGTGAACTTGTAGAAGTAAATATCGACCATATTGTCATTGATGTCGGCGGTATCGGATATATGGTTGTTATTTCCGGACAGGCGATGAACGATCTTCCGCCTATCGGGGATGTCGTAAAAGTTCATACATATCTGTATCTGCGTGAGGATATCATGATGTTGTATGGATTTTTAGAACGTGATGAACTTGAAATGTTTAAACAGCTTCTTTCTGTCAGCGGAATCGGCCCGAAGGGCGCGATTGCCGTATTATCCGCACTGTCAACAGATGACCTTCGGTTTGCTGTACTTTCCGGCGATGCAAAAGCGATTGCAAAGGCTCCCGGAATCGGTGCCAAAACAGCTTCACGCGTTGTGCTTGAATTAAAGGATAAGATTTCTTTAGAGGATGCGTTTGAGCAAAAACTGACAAATACGCAAAACGCTGTTACAAAAGGGGCTGCCTCTACCGTAAAAAATGATGCAGTACTTGCACTTTCCGCGCTTGGATACTCTTCAGCAGAAAGTCTGAAAGCGGTATCCAAAGTAGAGATTACCGAGGATATGGATGTTGAGGCTGTTCTTCGGGCCGCACTTAAGCATATGTAAACCCAAATGGATTGATATATAATCAGATTATCGAAAAGGAAAGATCAGGCATTATTATGGAGCGCAGGGTTATATCAACGCAGATGCAGGAAGAAGATATCTCCATTGAGACAAATCTTCGACCGCAATCATTAAGTGAATATATTGGACAGGAAAAGATCAAGGAGAACCTAAAGGTATACATAGAAGCGGCAAAACAGCGCCTAGAGTCCCTGGATCACGTGTTATTTTATGGCCCACCCGGACTTGGTAAAACGACACTTGCCGGAATCATTTCGAATGAAATGGGGACGCATCTTAAAATCACTTCCGGTCCGGCAATTGCAAAACCGGGCGAAATGGCGGCAATTTTAAATAATCTCGCAGAAGGGGATGTGCTGTTTGTAGATGAGATTCACAGGCTGAACCGTCAAGTAGAAGAAGTGTTATATCCTGCAATGGAGGATTACGCGATTGACGTTATGATCGGAAAAGGCGAATCTGCAAGGTCCATCCGTCTAAATCTTCCAAAATTTACTCTTGTCGGAGCCACTACACGCGCAGGTATGCTTTCAGCGCCGCTACGTGACCGCTTCGGAGTTGTCTGCCATATGGAATACTATACGGTAGATGAGTTAAAGACGATCATTCTTCATTCAGCTGCCAAGCTTGGAGTTGAAATTGATGAGCAGGGAGCTTATGAGCTTGCCAGAAGATCCCGTGGTACACCGCGTCTTGCAAACCGCCTCCTAAAGCGGGTGCGTGATTTTGCAGAAGTGAAATATGACGGAAAGATCACATATGAGGTGGCTGCATTTGCGCTTGATCTGCTTGAGGTGGATAAACTTGGGCTTGACCAGAACGACCGGAATATACTGATGACAATCATTGAAAAGTTTCAGGGAGGACCGGTTGGTCTTGATACACTTGCCGCAGCACTCGGAGAGGATGCCGGGACGATTGAAGATGTCTATGAGCCATATCTGGTCAAGAACGGTTTTATCAACCGTACACCGAAAGGGCGCGTTGCGACAACATTTGCATATGAACATTTTGGAATCAGTTAAAGCTATTGTGTTCTTTGCATTACAATGATACAATACGTATGGATAAGTTAAGAAAATGAAAAGGTTCGGAGGATAAATCATGTCAGCCAAGACAAGTGCCGAAGTTGTAATTGACGGAAAGGTATATACGTTAAGCGGCTATGAAGGAGAAGAATATTTACAGAAAGTAGCAGCTTACATAAACAATAAGATCAGTGAGTTCGATGCAATTGAAGACTATCGCCATCTCCCGCTCAATATGAAGAGCACATTAATCCAGCTCAATATTGCAGATGACTACTTTAAAGCAAAATCCCAGGTAGAAAAATTAGAACGGGATATCGAGCTTAAGGATAAAGAAATTTATGATCTGAAGCATGATCTGATTACCAATCAGGTTAAGACAGAGACAGCCGAAGCATCGTTAAAGCAGCTGGAGGCTGAGAACCGCGAGCTTTTGCTTAATAAAGCAAGACTTGAGGCGACACTTGAAGATTCGCTTCTGGACAAAGACAAAAAGAAAACTACGAAAGCACAATAAAATATCAGCGGGGCAGAGATAGAAGTTTCTGCCCCGTTTTGTTGATTATAGGATAATATGATTATCCTGTAGAATGGAGAAAAACATGGAACCAAGAATGGAATTACTTGCACCGGCAGGCTCTCCCGAGACGCTTCATGCAGTCATTGATGCCGGAGCAGATGCGGTATACCTTGGCGGAGACCGTTTTAGTGCGCGCGCATATGCAAATAATTTTTCAAAAGAAGATTTACTTGAAGCACTCGACTATGCACATCTTCGGGGCAGGAAAATATATCTGACAGTAAATACTTTATTAAAGAACAATGAGATCGAACAGTTGTATGACTACCTGCTTCCGTTTTATGAAAAAGGGCTTGATGCTGTTTTGGTGCAGGATTTTGGTGCACTTGCCAAAATCCATGCATGGTTCCCGCAGCTTCCAATCCACACAAGCACCCAGATGACCGTTACCGGGGCAGAAGGGGTACGTTTCTTACAGCAATTCGGCGTGACGCGTGTAGTAATGGCAAGGGAAGTATCCCTTGAAGAAATGAAAAAAATATCCAGGGAAACCGGAATGGAACTTGAGGCGTTTGTGCATGGAGCGTTGTGCTATTCGTATTCCGGGCAATGTCTCTTCAGCAGTCTGCTTGGCGGAAGAAGCGGAAACAGAGGACGCTGTGCACAGCCATGCCGGCTTCCATACAGTGTCTATAATGAGGATAAGACCATTCGGAAAACAGAGTCTTATGTGCTTAGTCTCAAAGATTTCTGTTGTATCGGACATTTAAAGGAAATGTCTGATGCGGGTGTCTATTCACTCAAGATCGAGGGGCGAATGAAAAAGACATCTTACGCTGCAGGCGTTGTTGCGATGTATCGCAAATATTTAGATGATACGCTATCCGGCACAGAATGCAGTCTAAAAAAAGAGGATGCCTCTATGCTTTCTTCCTATGGCAGCCGATGCGGTTTTACAGATGGTTATCTGAACAGACACAACGGAGCAGACATGGTAACCTTTGAAAAGCCGTCATTTACACAGGAAAGCGAATATTCATGCAGGGAGAAGGCCTATCGCAAAATCGGTGGACAGATGACCATTAAGCTTGATGAGCCAATGCAGTTTACGGTATGGGATCTGGCAACAGATTGCAGGGTGACTGTAACAGGGCAGAAACCGGACATTGCCAACAAACTTCCGGCCACGGTCACGGATATAAGAAACCGCATGCAAAAGACAAAGGATACCGCTTTTTCCTTTGATACGCTGGATGTCACATTAGACGATGGACTGTTCATTCCAAATGGAATACTAAATCAGCTGAAACGTGAAGCAATTGAGCAATTGCAGGCACAGATACTTCTGAGCTATCAGAGGAAGAAGCCGGAAGCTGCTCTTAGCGGTATCAATATGACTAAGGCAAGTTTCACTCCGGTCATCTCCAAAAAAGAAGAACAAATTGTTTCATTGGAAAATCGTAAATTTCTTTCTGGCGTGTTGGCATTTTCCTGGATTGATACTATCTATTTAGATGCAGGTGCATACGATAAGAAGACCTTTTTTGAGGATCTTTCAAAGGATAGCAGACTTGTCCATGAAAGAGGGAAAAGGGTATTCCTTATCCTGCCCGCAATCTGTCGCGCAAAGACAATGGAATTTTATCATGACAATATAAAACATCTGGGGCAATGCGATCTGGATGGCTTTGTGGTTAAGAACTATGAAAGCTTTTTCTTTGTGAAAGGATTTTTGCCTGGCAAGGAGCTTGTATGTGACCACAATCTTTATACGTACAATAATGATGCTATCGATGCATTTTTACAGGCAGGAGCGGACGAACTTACCATTCCGTTTGAATTGAACCGTAAGGAGATTGCATCAAGGGAAAACACACAAAGCATAATGTGGTTATATGGATATTATCCACTAATGACAACGGCCCAATGCGTTTGCAAAAATACCGGCGGGTGCAGGCACACACCTGGGATTCTTTATCTTCGTGACCGCTATAAGAAGGATTTTGCCGTCCGTAACTGTTGCCAGGATTGTTATAACATCATATACAATTCCTTGCCAACAAAGCTTTTTTATGCTTTCGATGAACTGTGTTCTTATGGTATCCAAAAGTTCCAGCTTCATTTTTCTGTGGAGTCTGAACAGGAAGTCCGAGCAATTCTGAAACAATATGAGAGTGTATTAAATAAGCTCCCTCCAGGGGAGGAGAACGGAGCTGTTCCATACACCAATGGTCATTATAAAAGAGGAGTAGAATAAAATGGTTCATTTATTGGTGCAGGCGGCAAAATATCTGCTGATTTTTTGCTTTCTGTTTTATACATTTGCCTGCTTCTGGGTATTTCGTTACCGGAAGGATGTGTCAGAACAATCCTATATTTTTCATTTGCAGAGGGTACTTTTATATTTGATCCAATTCATCGCAAATGGGGTTTTATATCTGACAAGTAAAAACCAGCAGATTCTTATTTTTTATCTTTTGCAGGTATTGCTTGTTTCTTTGATTTTTATTTTTTACCATATTTTTTATAAGAAAGCATCGCGCCTTGTTTTGAACAATATGTGCATGCTGTTTACCATTGGGCTTGTTATGCTGACCCGCCTGTCCATCGATAAGGCATATCGCCAATACCTTTTTCTCGTTGCAGGTGCAGCCATTGCCATGCTCATACCGGTATTTCTACAGAAGTTATCTGTTTTCCGCAGGCTCACATGGCTGTATGCCGCTGTCGGCATTCTATCCCTGATGGCAGTTGCGATTGCCGGCACAACCAGCTATGGAGCTAAACTTTCAATCTCTATTGCAGGCATTTCCATTCAGCCATCGGAGTTTGTTAAGATACTGTTTGTCTTTTTTATCGCATCCATGCTTTATCAGAAAAAGGACATCAGACAGGTTCTTATCACAAGCGGAATATCGGCGCTTTTTGTTCTGGCGCTTGTAATTTCCAAAGATCTCGGCGGAGCGCTTTTATATTTTGTCACTTATCTTGTTATGATTTATGTTGCGACCGGTAAAATGAGCTATTTTCTCAGTGGAATCGGTGCTATGGGGCTGGCAGCATTTGCCGGGGCAAAACTGTTTCCGCATGTCCAGACACGTATCATTGCCTGGAAGGACCCATTATCCGTAATTGACAATGAGGGCTATCAGGTCAGTCAGTCTCTCTTTGGAATCGGGACGGGCGGATGGTTTGGACTGGGATTAAATCAGGGAATGCCAAAAAAAATCCCGGTCGTTGAAAAGGATTTTATTTTTTCGGCAATCTCAGAGGAATTTGGCGGAGTTTTTGCAATTTGCGTTATTTTAGTCTGCGCCAGCTGCTTTATCATGTTTATGAATATTGCAATGCAAATGAGGGATTCTTATTATAAGCTTGTTGCGCTTGGCTTGGCCACGCTTTATGCAGGTCAGGTATTTCTTACGATCGGCGGTGTGATCAAGTTCATTCCGTCTACCGG
>JBNMJQ010000032.1:0-21093 GCA_050873865.1 Agathobacter sp.
GAACTTTACAACCACCTGACCGAGTGACTGGCTTACAAAATCATATTCTTTGTAAGCCAGTCACTCGGTCAGGTGGTTGTAAAGTTCTTCGTATTTGCCCGCAGACGCATTCCACGAAAAATTCATGTCCATGCCACGTTCCATAATGCCTTTCCAGCTTTGCCTGTCATTGTCAAAAATCTGCTTGGCATACCGGATCACATGCAGCATATCATGCGCATTATAGTTGCGGAAAGAAAATCCCGTTCCGGTCTGTGTATATTCATTATAAGGCTCTACAGTGTCCTTGAGGCCGCCTGTCTCTCTCACGATCGGCACAGTGCCGTAGCGCATGGAGATCAGCTGGCTCAATCCGCACGGCTCAAAAAGAGACGGCATCAGGAAAGCATCACAGGATGCATAGATCTGATGTGCATTCTCTTCGGAATATCCGATATGTGCATATACCTTGTCCGGATATTTGTTCTGGAAATAGTGGAACATATTCTCATAGCGGGATTCTCCGGTTCCAAGAACCGCAAGCTGCACATTCATGGTGCTAAGCATTTCATCCATCACATAGGCTACCAGATCAAAGCCCTTCTGATCCGTCAATCTCGATACAATTCCGATCAGCAGTGCATTCTCATCCACCGCAATTTGCGCATTCTCCTGAAACTTTTTCTTGTTGAGCCGCTTTCCCTCAACGGCATCACGCTCAGAAAAATGATAGTCGATATACGGATCCGTCAGCGGATTATATTCCTCATAATCCAGACCGTTGATGATACCGGAAAGAACATTCCTCCTTGCAAACATCAGGCCATCCAGCCCTTCACCACCCTCCGGTGTCGTTATGTCATGCGCATAAGTCGGACTGACGGTTGTCACAGCGTCCGCATACACGATTCCGCCCTTTAGGTAGTTCGCCTCTCCATACGCCTCAAGCTCATTGGAATTGAATATCTGCTTTGGAAGTCCTGTAATATCCATGACCTCCCGGATACGCCAGCGCCCCTGAAACTTCATATTATGGATTGAAAAAACAGTCCTGATTCCGGAATAGAACGGATCACTTCCAAAGGAGGTATGCAAAAACACAGGTAAAAGTCCGGTCTGCCAATCATTGCAATGAATCACATCCGGATGATACTCCAGGAAAGGAAGCGCACATAAAACTGCCTTGGAGAAATATGCGAATTTTTCTACATCCTCATAAATGTTGTTATACGGTGATGCACCGGCGAAGTAGAATTCATTGTCCACAAAATAAAATGTTATCCCCTTGTACTGTGTCTCAAGAATTCCGGCATATTGCTTGCGCCAATTAAGATCCACATAAAAATGACATTTAAACTTCAGATCCGGCAAAAAGGACTTGTCCATGCAGGCATACTTCGGAAGAATGACTCTCACATCAAATTCATTCTTATTGATATATCGCGGAAGCGAACCAACCACATCTGCAAGGCCGCCCGTTTTGATGAACGGAACCGCCTCCGATGAAACGAATAAAATATTCTTCATAAAAAACCTCCAACTCCAATACAATTATTAAGAATATTATATTCCCTTTTTTCTCAATTGGAAACCCTTATTTTCTATCACCGGAAGTATCCCTTATGCGCAGCCTGCCGTCTGCTTCATCTGCAGGCGGATCTTGTCCGTGATGAGCGCAATGAATTCTGAATTGGTCGGCTTTCCCTTTCCGTTATTTACCGTATACCCGAACAGTTCATCAATGGTATCCATTTTTCCCCTGCTCCATGCCACCTCGATTGCATGGCGGATTGCACGCTCTACCCGACTTGATGTGGTATCAAACTTTTTTGCAATTGTCGGATAAAGCACCTTTGTAATAGAATTCAGCATATCCATGTCATTTACCGACATCATGATTGCTTCTCTTAAGTACTGATATCCCTTGATATGCGCCGGCACCCCGACCTCATGGATGATTTCCGTAACGGTATGTTCCAGATCTTCCGTCCCCTGTTCTTCTATCCGCTCATACGCATTGATCTTGCGTCTGTCCTGATCTGTTTTCATATCGCGCACATGCCGGATCCGGCTTATCACCATATTATTATCAAAAGGTTTCATAATAAAATAATCCGCCCCATATGAGAATGCCTCCTCTGTGATCTTCTCCTGTCCTATCGCACTGATCATTATAAATGAAGGATGCGTTGCCATTGACGGATCCTCGCTGATCTGCTTTAGGACTGCCAGACCATCCAGCTTCGGCATAACAACATCCATCAGCACCACATCCGGTTCCGTCTCCTTGATCAGCTTGTACACCTGTTCCCCATCTTTTGCGGCTCCCACTACTTCAAAATCATCCTCTCCGGATACAATCGCCCCAAGTAACTGTAGCATTCTTTCGTTGTCATCTGCAATCACACATTTTAGTGTTTCCATATCTGCCTCCAATGCTTGTCACGTTTATCATTGTAACTATATATAAACCTAATTGGGGCAATTTGTCAAAATTTGTCGATAGTGGGGACGTTCCTTTTGGCACAAGCAGCGCCCTTCGGCATAGGGAGCGCCCTTTGGCTCAGTTATTCGCAGAAATGTGCGTGCCAAAGGGCGCTGCTTGTGCCAAAAGGAACGTCCCCACTGCTACTGCAGCATATTCTCGATAAAAATTCCATACCCACGCTTGGGATCATTCACCAGCACATGTGTCACCGCACCAATGATCCTGCCATCCTGTATGATCGGGCTGCCACTCATTCCCTGCACGATTCCTCCCGTCAACTCCAACAGCTTGGGATCATCCACGTGGAACTGTATTCCTTTGTTGGTATCAGTCGCCTGGTAATTTACGCTGTCGATTGAGATCTCATAGGATGTTATCTCCCCGCTGATATCAGACAAAATATACGCTTTGCCGCAGGCGATCTGCTGCATATATCCGATCTCGAAGCATTCATCCGATGCCTTATATCCAGTCAGGCATTTTTCATCCAATTCACCGTAAATTCCCATACTGCTGTTTGTCCGGATGCTTCCGAGATAGTTTTCACTTCCATAGTAAATAATTCCCTCCAATTCTCCCGGAGCACCATTTTTTCCTTTTTGAATGCCAAGCAGACGCATATTGTACAAACGTCCCTCCGCGATCGTCAGAAGCTCTCCCGTCTCGCCATCGCCGATTCCATGTCCAAGTGCGCCAAAACTTCCCTCCCTGGTGTAATAGGTCATGGTTCCAATGCCTGCCATGTCATCTTTTACCCAGATGCCGAGCAGATACTTATTTTCCTGTGTGCAGACCGGTTGCACCGCAACATCAATAGATTTCCCCTTCCGCTCCAATGTCAGCACAAGTTTTTCTTCTTCGTTTTGCTGTACCACTTCAATAAGCTCTTCCTTCGTCCCGATCTCTACCCCGTTTGCGGCACAGATATAATCGCCCGGCAGCACTTTATTCTCCGCAGGGCTGCAAAGCACGCCCTCCTCATCCAGCACCTCCGATGTCTTAAGCACAAGCACTCCATCCGTCTGACCGTAAATACCGATCACACGCCCGGAGGCATACACCGATTGTGCTGAGATTACGCTGACCTTCACCTCCTTGATCGGAATAATTCCAAAGAGCTTACAGGTTATGATATGTTCTTCAACTTCATTTTTGCCCGCAGTTACAGCCTCTTCCTGTGTACGCTGTTCCTGCAGCGCGGCTGTACTTTTTAACAGAGCCTTCTGCTCTATCCGAACCGGCACCTGCAGATTCAGTTCCGGTGCTTCCCCCTCACACACATAGATGTGGTCCGGGATTGCCTCAAGCAATGTTGTATAGGAAAAGCAGAACACAATGCTACAATATATCACTACTACATTCTTATAAAAACGGGCACAAAAAAATCGCATACCATTACTCCAGAAATCTTTTGTAATAGTATGCGATAAAATTATTTTTTCATGTAAGCCATCTGCTTCATTTCCTGCGCGCTCTTGTAAACCGTCTCTGTGATCTCAACACCGCCGAGCATTCTTGCAAGTTCACCGACGCACTCTTTGTCATCAAGCCTGCGTATCCGTGATACGGTTGCCTGATTCTCCACTTCCTTTTCAATCAGAAAATGCGTATCGGCCATTGCGGCAATCTGCGGCAGATGTGTAATACAGATAACCTGATGGCTCTTTCCAAGCACATTAAGCTTCTCGGAAACCATCTGCGCCGTGCGCCCACTGATTCCACTATCAATCTCATCAAAGATCAATGTGCCGATATCATCTCCCTCTGCCATCACAGTCTTGATTGCGAGCATAATACGTGAAAGTTCACCGCCGGATGCTACCTTTCCGAGCGGCTTTGTCGGCTCTCCCGGATTTGTTGCAATCCAGAACTCTGCATCATCCACACCATTTGCAGTGTAGCCTGCAGTCCGCTCAAACTGCATTTCAAACCGCACATCCAAAAAATTCAGTTCTTTTAAAGCCTCTGTGACCGTGCCACACAACTGAAGCGCATATTTCTTTCGGATTTTTGAGATCTCATCCGACAACTCCTGTACCTTCTCTTCCTGCTTTGCAATGCGCGTCGCAAGATCCGCAAGATAATTTTCATAGTCGGAAAGCTTTGCAATCCGCTCTTCCTTTTCCCTGCAGGAAGACAGAATCTCCTCAATCGTACTTCCATACTTCGATTTCAGATGATTGATGACATCCAGACGTTTTTCTGTTTCATAGAATGTCTCCTCGTCAAACTCTGCGGAAGATATGTAATTGCTTATCTCATGATTAAAATCGGACAACAGATTATCTATCTCGACCAACTGCTGTTCCAGATCTTCAATCGGCTTATCAAACCCACTGACGGTTCCAAGTTCACGCACCGCACGGTCGATCAGCTCCGATGCGCTCTCCATCTCCCCTCCGGTTGCCTCGTATGCACTTCCAAGGCATTCCATAATCTTCTTGCCATTGGAAAAACGGCGGAAAGCAGCTTCAAGCTCCTCGTCCTCCCCGGCAGTCGGCGCTGCTTCTGTTATCTCATGCACCTCATATTCCAGCAAAGACAATTCCCGTTTCTGCTCCTCCGTATCAAGGTTCGCAGACTCCCACTCTTCCTTTAACTTGCGATACTCCCTGTATTCAAAGGCAAGCGATTGTTTCTTATCTGTCAGTGCCTCCTTCGCATATTCATCCAGAATCTCAAGATGTTTCTTCTTCGACAACAGGGTATGGCTTTCCTGCTGTCCGCAGATATCAATCAAAAGTGCTGCGACCTCTTTCATCCGAGAAACAGATACGGTTTCTCCATTGATGCGTCCGACCGCCCTTGTACCGGATATTTTTCTGGTCAGAATGACCATGTCATCCTCCGGTTCGACATCAAGAGCACGAAGTGCTTCCTTTGTCTGTTCGTTATCCACCTGAAAAATAAGTTCAACCAGCGCTGTATCGTCGTTGTTTCGCAGCATTTCCTTCGGGACTTTCTCCCCAAGGGCAAGATTCATGGAGCCGATAATAATGGATTTGCCGGCACCTGTCTCTCCGGTCAGGATATTCAGTCCTTCCGTAAACTCCACATCCGCCTCGTCAATCAGCGCAAGGTTCTTCACATGCAGGTTCTGTAACATAAAACTCTCCTTCTACTCTCCCATCCGGCGCATTTTATTTCTGTTCGATAATCTTGCGGAGATGTGCCATGATATCCGATGTTTCCTCCACAGTGCGGATTGCACACATGATCGTGTCATCTCCCGCAATCGAACCGACAATCCCCGGGATGTGCATCGCATCAATTGCCGCACACACAGCGCTTGCCATACCGGAAACTGTCTTAATCACAAGGATATTCTGTGCCATGTCCATGGATAAAAATCCGGCACGGAGTACCCTGACATACTTTTCTGCCATCTGCTCCCTTGCTTCATTCAGGACGGCATATTTCTGTTTTCCATTATTCATAGGAATCTTTGTCAGCTTCAACTCCCGGATATCACGGGATACGGTTGCCTGTGTGGTTGTATAACCTTCCTTTTCAAGGTAGGCAGACAATTCCTCCTGGGTTTCAATCTCATATTTTTGCACAAGCTCAAGGATCTTTGATTGACGTTTTGTTTTCATGTCACCCTCCTATGTATAGGTTTCCATCTTTTTACGAAGCAATTCCAAAAAACTCAGATTATTCAATTTACAGATTTTTGTGATATTTGGTGCTTTGGAAATAACAAAGCGGTCTCCTACCTTAAGTTCTGCGACCTGATCTCCATCAAAGCTGACGCATGCCTCTTCCTCGTGCTCATAACGTCTTCTTGCGACCTCAATAACGATCTCATCCTCACTGTCAAGAACAATACTCTTGGAGTTCAGATTATGCGCGTTGATCGGTGTGAGAAGGATCATTTTTGCCTTTGGATCGACAATTGGGCCTCCCGCCGACATATTGTATCCGGTGGATCCGGTCGGTGTCGCGACAATAATGCCATCTGCATGATAGGTGTAGAGTATTTCACCATTTACATATACGATCAGGCTTAGCATCGTAAGGTCGCCTGTCCTGTGGATTACAATATCATTCATCGCAGCCCGGGTCTTGCTTTCACCAGCCAGATGCCCACACAGCATCATGCGCTCCTCCACGCTGTAATCATCTCTCATCAATCTGTCAATCGCAGGAAAAACCGTGCTCTCCTCCAATTCGCACAGATAGCCAAGCGTTCCGAGATTTACCCCGATAAGCGGAATTCCAAGCGATTGTACGGCAGTTGCCGCACGGATCAGCGTTCCGTCCCCGCCAAGCACAAAAATCATCTGTGTCTCCTTCGGAATGTCGCTGACCTGAAATTCCTTGAGCTGCCCGATTGGATTGCTGAGCAATTCAACAGCACTTCCGCCGCGCGCCCGAATGTATTCCTTAACCTGCTCCGTCAGCCGGAGATCTTTATCCTTATACGCATTTGTGATCAGGGTAAAATGTTTCATGTTATTTGTCTAACTCCTCATGTGCAGCTGCAACAACTGCCATCATATCTACTTCATCCGCCAGATGCGTTTCCTCGGACTTTTCCAGATATACCAGGTATTCAATATTTCCTTCCGGTCCCTTGATCGGGGAAAATTCAAGATTAAGTACGGAAAAGCCATTTGCAAGCGCAAAGGAAAGAATATTGGAAACAACCTCCTCATGCACCTTAATGTCACGTACAACACCCTTCTTTCCGACCTTTTCCCTCCCGGCTTCAAACTGAGGCTTGATCAGACATACCATCTGACCGTTTGCCGCAAGCAGCTCTCTCGCCGCCGGAAGAACTTTTGTTAAGGAAATAAAAGAGACATCCACCGAAGCAAAATCAAGGACATCTGCGATATCCTGCGGCGTCACATAGCGGATATTTGTCTTCTCCATACATACAACTCGCGGGTCCTGTCTTAATTTCCATGCGAACTGTCCATACCCGACATCCACAGCATAAACCTTCTTCGCGCCGTTCTGCAGCATGCAGTCGGTGAACCCTCCCGTTGAGGCCCCGATGTCCATGCATACCTTATCCTCTAAGGTAATGCCAAAATGCGTCATTGCCTTCTCCAGCTTAAGGCCTCCCCGGCTGACATATTTTAAGGTTGTTCCATGGACCTCAATCTGACAATCCTCCGGAAATGTAGAGCCAGCCTTGTCCTCCCGGTTATTATTGACAAATACGTTGCCCTCCATGATCATGGTTTTTGCCTTTTCTCTTGAAGGAGCAAGTCCCTTTTTCACAAGTAAAACATCTAAACGTTCTTTCATAATACCTCTAAAATCTTTGTTGTAATCGACCTGGCATCTATTCCGAGCAGTGCGCGCAGTGCATCGACATTTCCATGCTCCACAAACTGATCCGGCACGGATACCGGCAGGATGGAAACATCCAGATTCTCCTTAAGCAGGAAGCTTTCGATATGCTCACCCATTCCGCCGCTCTTTACATTCTCTTCCATTGTCACCAGAAGCTTGTGTGAACCTGCAAGCTTTCGGATCATCGCCTCATCAAACGGCTTTGCAAACCGTGCATTTACAAGTGTGCAGGAATGCCCGTTCTCTTTCAGCATGTTCCGCACCTCTTCCGCGATCGGGATCATGCTCCCGAGTGCGAACAGTGCAATCTCCGATTCCTCATAGAGCATCTCACTCTTTCCAAGCTCCACCGGCTCCCGGAATTCCTTTAATCCATCATATGCAAGGCCTCTCGGATAGCGCACCGCAACCGGTGCCCCGAAGGCAACCGCAAATTTCATCATATCGGAAAGCTCCCATTTATTCTTTGGAGCTAATATTGTCATATTCGGAATTGTGGACAAAAATGACAGATCAAAAATTCCCTGATGTGTCTCCCCATCGCTTCCGACAAGTCCGGCACGATCGATTGCAAACACAACCGGAAGATTCTGTAAACATACGTCATGCATGATCTGGTCATACGCACGCTGCAGGAAGGAAGAATACACCGCAAATACAGGGATAAGGCCTGATTTTGCCATTCCTGCCGCAAATGTCACCGCATGTTCTTCCGCTATTCCGACATCGAAAAACCGCTCCGGATAATTCAAATGAAACCGTTTCAATCCGGTTCCGTCCGCCATTGCCGCAGTTATTGCAACCACCTTTTGGTTCCGCTCTGCAAGTTTTAACATTACTGTCGAAAAAACATCGGTATAATTTGCCTTTTTCCGCTTATTGGTCGGGATTCCCGTCTCGATCTCAAACGGTTCGGTTCCGTGGAATCTTGCCGGGTGGCGCTCCGCCGGAAGATAGCCCGCGCCCTTCTTTGTCAGCACGTGTACAAGCACCGGGCCATCCACTCGCTTTGCCTCGTTAAATGTCTTTCGCATCTCCGCGATATTGCTTCCATCTACCGGTCCAAGATAGATAAGCCCCATCTCTTCAAAGAACATTCCCGGAACAAACAACTGCTTGATTCCGCTCTTTGCATTGTGAATCTTTTGCACCATCTTCTTGCCGACACCCGGTATCTGGCTCAAAGAATTCTTGACGTTTGCTTTTAACCCGCTATAGGCATCTGCGGTTCTGAAATTGGACAGATACCGGTTCAGCCCACCGACATTCTCTGAAATGGACATGTTATTATCGTTCAGCACAATAATAAAGTTGGATTTCAGCTGTGATGCATTATTAAGGGCCTCAAACGCCATCCCGCCTGTCAGCGCGCCATCTCCGATAACAGAGACAACATAGTAATCTTCACCGGTTAATTCCCTCGCCTGGGCCATTCCAAGTCCTGCCGAAATGGAGGTTGAACTGTGTCCGGTATTAAAACAGTCCGAATCGCTTTCAGCCGATTTAGGAAAGCCGCTCATCCCGCCAAGCTGGCGCAAGGTGGCAAATCCGTCCTTCCTTCCGGTCAGGAGTTTGTGTGTGTAAGACTGATGCCCTACATCCCAGATAATCTTGTCCTTCGGCAGGTCAAACGCAAGATGAAGTGCCATGGTAAGCTCTATTACTCCGAGATTTGAAGCAAGGTGTCCGCCTGTCTTTGAGATGGATTCCACCAGAAATTCCCGGATCTCGTCCCTTAAGATATCAAGTTCTTTGGGTGTGAGCGTCTTTATATCATTTTCTTTTTGTATTCGTTCTAAAATCATGTATCCCCTCAACATAAGGCGACATCCACCATATGCCTTATCACTTATTTCTATGAACCAAAAAGCGGATCAGCTCCTGCAGAAATGCATCGTCTTTTCCAATGGTTGCAAGAAGCGTTGATGCCTCTTTAAGAAGCCGCTCAACATCCCTTGCAGATTGTTCCAGCCCCTCATATGTAACATAAGTGGACTTCTGATTCTTCTCGTCGCTTCCGATCGGTTTGCCAAGTTCCTCAAAAGTACTTGTCACATCCAAAATATCATCCTGTATCTGAAAAGCAAGTCCGATCTTTTCCGCAACCTGCTCCACGCAATCCTGCTCTTCTTTTGCTGCGCCTGCAAGAATCGCCCCGATTTTCATGGAGGCTTCAATCAAAGCACCCGTTTTTAAATGGTAGATAAAATCCAGCTTCTCACGTGCGATCATTGTCTCACCACGCTTATCCGCCTCGACATCTACCACCTGTCCGCCAACCATTCCATACACTCCGGCTTTCTGTGCCAGCACCGCAAACGCAGTTCCAACAGCCGGATTCGTATCCATTTGCCCGAATGCCTTAGAGGCAGTCTCATATGCATAGTTAAGCAGTGCATCTCCGGCAAGTATTCCCATTGCCTCCCCATACACCGCATGTGTTGTTTTCTTTCCTCTCCGGTACTCATCGTTATCCATCGCCGGAAGATCATCATGCACCAGAGAGTATGTATGGATCATTTCCATCGCAGCCATAAACGGTTCGATCACCGCATCCTGTCCGCCAAACATGCGGTACGTCTCCTGCATAAGCATCGGCCGAAGTCTTTTTCCGCCGGCACGTATACTGTAATTCATCGCCTCAAAGATGGTCTTCTGATACCCTTCTTCTTTCGGAAGGTACTGCTCAATGATCTGATTGATTTCCTCTACGCGCTTTGCGATTTCCTGCTCTATCATCAGAATTCCTCCAATTCGCCGTTTTCATTCAATACAAGCATTGCCTTCTCGATACGGTCCAGCGAATCATTTGCCGCCTTGATCTCCGCCAGCCCCTTTTTGTATAATTCAAAGGAATCATCCAAAGAAACCTCTCCTGATTCCATCTGTCCTAAAATCTGTTCTATATTATCAAATCGTTCTTCCAGTGTTATGGATTCATTCTTTTCTTTCATTCTGCCACACCTCCGAAACAGTTGCCTTCATTCCACCATCTAACATCTGTACCGTTATCTCATCCTGCAATCGTATCCGTCTGACAGATCGGATTGTCTTTTGATCCGGTCCCTCTACAACCGCATACCCCTGGCTCAGTTTGCGGATTGGGGAATTGCCCTCCAATTGCTTTGCCAGAAGTCCAAATTGTGTTCTCTTCTGCTCTAATATTCGCTCCATCCGTCTGTTCAAACGCTCCCTGACCATGGAGGTTCTTGTGCGGTTTTCACTTAGTTTCTTTTGCATGCAGGCTGTCAGCTTCTCTTCCAAAGCTGCCGCTCTTGTACGGTTTGTATTCAGCTGGTTCTGCGGGCTTGCCGCGCTAAGACGCGTTGCGTAGTGATTTACCTGCTCTCTTGCCAGTCTAAGCTGCTGTCCTATCATCCGCCGCATGCGTTCCTGCTTCTGCCGCAGTGCAGCTTCTATGTCGCGCACATCGGCTACCGCAAGTTCTGCAGCCGCTGACGGTGTCGGTGCACGAAGATCCGCCACCATATCCGCGATTGTTGTATCTGTCTCATGTCCGACCGCAGAGATGATTGATGTTTCGCAGTCAAAGATTGCCCTTGCCACGATCTCTTCATTGAAATCCCAGAGATCCTCGATCGAACCTCCTCCTCTTCCGACAATGATCGTATCTACCCCCAGCATATCAAGCGCATGGATTCCGTTTACAATGCTTTCTGCTGCGCCGCTCCCCTGCACCAGTGCCGGGTACAGAATCAGTTGGACATATGGATTTCTGCGCGTTGCAATATTGCGGATATCCTGTATTGCAGCGCCTGTCGGTGCGGTCACAATGCCAAGCCTGTGAATATATTTTGGGATCGGCTGCTTATATTCCTGCGCAAACATGCCCATCTCTTCCAGTTCCTGCTTTAATTGCTCAAACTTAAGGAACAGATTGCCTGCGCCGTCAGCCTCTATCTGTCTGGCATACATCTGGTAGATGCCATCGCGCTCGTAAACCTCTACCGAGCCTGTCACAATCACACGGTCCCCTTCCTTCATGTGGAAAGAAAGTCCCTTACGATTTCCCGCAAACATGACTGCGCGCATAGCCCCGGCCGCGTCCTTGATGGTAAAATAGATATGCCCGTTTGTATGGTATTTGCAGTTGGACACTTCGCCCTTTACACTGATCTGGTGCAGCATAAAGTCCTGCGAAAACATATTCTTAATATATAAATTTACCTGTCCGACTGAATAAACATTCTTTGTCATACAAACTTCGCCAATACTCCGTTTACAAAGGAAGAGGATTCATCTGTTCCATACTTCTTTGCCAGTTCTACCGCCTCATTGATGGATACCTTTTCCGGAATCTCGTCTTCGTACCGGATCTCATAGACTGCCAGTCTTAAAATAGCAAGATCGACTTTACCCATACGGCTTGTCTTCCATCCGACCGATTTATCATTAATCTCCGCATCGATCTCGCTCAAATGTGAGAGGATTCCGTCTGTCTTTGCAGAAAGATATTCTTTATCCTCCGCCTTTAAATTCTTTAATTCTTCCTCAAACAGACTAAGCTGCTCCGGCATCTCGCCCTGCTGATGAAATTCCACCCGGAACAACATCTTAAACATATTTTCTCTTAATTCTCTTCTTGTCATTTTTTATCTCCAGAATCATAAATAATAAAGGATGCCCATAGGACATCCTTTATTATACTACATCTTGGCTTAATTAAAAAGCATAAATTATGCCTGACCGTTCATATCTACGCTTGCAATTCTGACATTGACCTCCGCAACATGGAGTCCCGTCATATTTTCAATTGCGCTTGCAATCTTATCCTGCACTTTTGCAGATACATCCGGAATATTGTAACCGTATGCAATATTGATTGCAACGGAAACCTTGATCTCATCATTCTCAACTTCGATCTGAATTCCCTTGGAAAGATTACGCATTCCGAGCTTGCTTACGATTTCATTCGTAATATTGCCTGCCATAGAGCTGACACCCTCAACCTCAGTTGCTGCAAGACCTGCAACGATCGCAACTACCTCATCTGCAATCTTGACCTCTCCCAGCTGATCGGATTTGATCTGGATGATATTTCTGTTCTCTGCCATTCTAACTGCCTCCTACTTCTAATAACGAATGCAACATCCGTAGTCTATGCACATTATAGCAAACAATCCCTCATTTGCAAATCAAAAATGCAAATTAAACTGTCTGGCGCTTCGATACGAATACCTGATAGGAATCGTTTCCGGACAGTGACTTGCCGGCCGTAATGTGAACATTCTTATCGGTGATGACATACTCCACACTCGCGTTTTCATCGATCACAGTATCCTGCATCAGCACGCAGTTCTTAACCTTTGCACCCTTGCCGATCTTGACGCCTCGGAAAAGTACACAGTTTTCTACTTCACCCTCAATCACGCATCCATCTGCAACAAGTACATTCTTTGCCTTTGCGCCGGAGATATATCTTGTCGGGTTGTCATCACGGATCTTGGTGTAGATCGGATTGCCCGAGAACAATGCGTTGATGTTCTCCTCTTTGAGCAAACGCATATTCTCCTCAAAGTAGCTCTTCATATCATGGATATGTGCGACATACCCGTCATAGCGGTATGCATGAATATCCAGCTTGTTCGTCTCAGACGCCAGAAGATCTCTCATAAAGAAGGTGTATCCGTGGATATATGCTTCGTCAATCAGTTCGATCAACCGCTCTCTTTGAAGTATGTAGATATTAAGTCCAAGGTTCACCTCTCCGTCCTGCGTGGAATTGAGATAAATCTTGTTGACCCTGTCATTCTCATCAATGTCAAAGTTGTAATAATATTCATGCATATTGACATTGGAGCGCTTAAACACTTCCGGGATCTCACTCTTGAAATAAACAAGTGTTACATCCGCTTTGCTGGCAACATGTGAATCAATAAGTGCCCTGAAATCAAAGTTGACCGCAAAGTTGGAATCCGTAAGCACAACGTATTCCTCCGGCTGCATCCGCAAAAATCCCTTGATACTCTCAAGAGCCTCAATCCATCCATTGTATACCTTAACTGATTTCTGTGCATACGGAGGGAAGATATTAAGTCCACCCTTCTTTCTTGCCAGATCCCATTCACGGCCGGATCCGAGATGATCCATAAGTGAATGATAATTCTGTCTTACCAGAAGTGAAATATTGCTGATATCACAATGTACCATGCTTGAAATTAAAAAGTCGCACAGACGATAACGGCTTGCAAATGGGATGGAAGCCATAGAACGTTCTGTAACAAGCTCCGGCACCAATGTATCATAACTATTCGGGAAAATAATTCCAAGAGCATCTGCCTTTGCACTGATCATTATCGAACGCCCCCTTCCTCAACATCATCATATACCATCGCATCCGGTCCGATCTTTGCCCCCGCTCCGATGGTGATACCCGGTGCAATCGTTGCAACCTTGCCTTTATCCTTCTCGTCCGCCGGCTGTTCCCCGACAGAAGCATTCTCACCGATTATCGCTTTCTCTGCAACAATGCAGTGCTTAACAGATGCACCAGATTTGATAATGGTATTACCCATTACAACGGCATCCTCAACCACAGCACCCTCCTCAACGGTAACACCCGCAAACAGAATAGAATGCTTAACATATCCCTGGATCCTGCATCCATCGGTGATCATGGAGTTCTCCACAACACCCTTATCGCCGATATAATGTCCTGTCTTGCCGCTGTTACGGCTGTAAATCTTCCACTGTTCATCAAACAGATCAATTCCGCTGTGCTCCGGATCAAGAACCTCCATATTTGCTTCCCAGAGGGAGGAAATCGTTCCTACATCCTTCCAATATCCATTGAAACGGTATGCATACATCTTGCGGTTGTCGCGCAGAAGATTCGGAATGATGTTGTTACCGAAATCATTCTCAGACTCCGGATCTGCCTCATCCTCCTCAAGGTATTTCTTTAAGATATCCCAATTGAATATGTAAATACCCATGGAAGCCAGATTGGACTTCGGGTTCTTCGGTTTCTCCTGGAATTCAGTGATCTTATCATTCTCATCCGTTACCATAAGTCCGAAGCGTCCTGCCTCTTCCCACGGGACCTCCATAACAGCGACAGAGAATTCTGCCCCCTTCTCCTTGTGGAACCGGAGGAAATCACTGTAATCCTGCTTGCAGATCTGGTCGCCCGAAAGAATAATGACATACTTTGGATCATACTGCTCAATAAAAGAAATATTCTGGTAAATCGCGTTCGCGGTTCCCTTATACCAATCAGAGCCTGATGCTCTCTGATATGGTGGAAGCACATGCACGCCTCCGTACAACCGGTCAAGATCCCACGGCTGGCCGTTGCCGATATATTCATTCAACACAAACGGCTGGTACTGTGTCAATATACCCACCGTATCAATCCCCGAATTAACGCAGTTGGAAAGTGGAAAATCGATGATTCGATATTTGCCGCCGAACGGAACTGCCGGTTTTGCCAGCTTCTGCGTCAGCGCATAGAGCCGTGAACCCTGTCCTCCGGCCAAAAGCATTGCTACCATTTCTTTAGCCATAAAAACGCCCCCTTAAGTAGTAGTTTTTAGCAAAAACTTTATTAACTTAATCCTATCACATGTTGTCCATTATGTAAAATAGTTTTTGTGACCATTTTCCCAGAAAAACCGACAGGAAAATTCCCGTCCGGCATTTCTTCATGCCGTCCCCGAAAGGCCTCATTTCCCGACAATCTCCTCGGTGTTGATAAACTGATAAGGTGTATTCTGATAAACGTAATAGTTCAGCCAGTTTGAATACAGGATATTGCCGTGGGAACGCCACTGTAACAGCGGTCTTTGTGTGTCATCATCATCCGGATAGTAGTTAACCGGAAGTTCAATCGGAAGCCCCTTCTGCTTATCTCTTTGATACTCCTTCCCAAGTGTCAGCCGATCATATTCCGGGTGTCCCATCACAAAAATCTGCCCACCATCCTTTGCGATTACAAGGAACACACCAGCCTCATCCGATTCTGCTAAGATTGTAAGATCCGGAATCTTCTCAATATCCTCTTTGAGTATCTCTGTATGACGCGAATGCGGAGCCATAAAATGGTCGTCAAATCCTCTTACCAGAGGTACTTTACGATTCATGACTTTGTGCTCGTACACCCCGAACATTTTTTTGTCCAGAATATGTTTCTGAATACCATAGTGGTAGTACAGTCCCGCCTGCGCGCCCCAGCATAAATGAAGTGTTGACGTCACATGTGTCTTCGTCCACTCCATGATCTGGCAGATCTCCGGCCAATAGTCAACCTCCTCATACTCCATCAGTTCTACCGGAGCGCCGGTAATAATGAAGCCATCGAAATTCTGATTCTTTATCTCATCAAACGAAAGATAGAATTTGTTCAGATGATTGGAGGACGTATGGGTTGCCTCATGTGTTGAGGTTGCAACGAACGTGACATTCACCTGAAGCGGAGTATTGGAAAGCGATCTTAAAATCTGTAACTCCGTATCCTCCTTCAGTGGCATAAGATTTAATATTGCGATATCAAGCGGCCGGATATCCTGATGATTGGCACGGTTTTCATCCATGACAAATATATTTTCCCGCTCCAGGATCTCCTTTGCCGGGAGATCGTTTTGTGTTTTGATTGGCATTGCAATTCCTCTTTTCTATCAATTTCCGAACATCTCAATGAACTGATCCTCTGTGATGATCGGCACACCTAATTCTTTTGCTTTCCGGTTCTTGGAAGATTCCGATTCTGCATCATTGTTGACCAGATACGCTGTCTTTTTGGACACGCTTCCTGCAACCTTTCCTCCCTGCGACTCCACATATGCCTTAAATGCATCACGGTTCTTAAAACTGTGTACGTCACCGGTAATTACAAAGGTAACACCCACGCAGCTTCCCTGGGAGGTATCTGTCTGTTCTACCTGTTGTATATCGAGTTCCCTCAACAGATGGGACAATTCAGTGCGGTTCTTGTCCTGACTGTACCACTGAAAAATAGATGCGGATTTTTCTGCCCCGATTCCATCGATATCTGAGAAATCAATTCCTTTTTCCAGGCGGTCCAGAAATCCATCCATGCCGATGTTCCTTACGATCTTCTTCGCTGCATCCAGACCTATCATCGGAATGCAAAGCGCATAAATCAGATTTACCGGATGCACCTTGCGGCTTTTTTCAATTGCTGCCGCCATATTCTGCAGCGACTTGTCCCCAAAGCCCTCCATCTGACCAATAACGTCAAAGTGCTCTGACAAATGGAACAGATCAGAAAACTCATGGATAAAGCCTTCATTCATAAACTTTAGCATTGTCTGGATGGAAAGTCCATCCATATCCATACCGGATTTGCTGACAAACCGGGTAAACTTCTTGACATGCTTTGCGGTACAATCCGGGTTGGTGCAATGCAGGGTCTTTGTTCCGCTCGCCTTACTGATACGGATCTGTGTCGGTGCATGGCATACCGGACATTCTTTCGGGATCTCCACCTCCCCTACAGCATCATGTACTGCAATACACTTCGGGATGATCTTGTTTGCCTTTATAACCTCAAGCGTGCATTCCTTTCCGACTCCGAGGCGCTCAATCTCGCTGATATTGCACAAAGATGCTCTTGACACCGTTGTGCCTTCAATCTGCACCGGTTCAAATACCGCTACCGGGGAAATGGTAGAAACCGCACAGGACCATTCAATATAGCGCAGTCTGCTCTTTACCGCCTCATCCTGCCACTTAAAAGCATAGCCTGCCCTGGTAGCATGATGGCCTGTCACACTCCCTGTAGAAGCATATGCAGTGTCATCATAAGTAATTACCAGTCCATCTACCGGAATATCCATATGACCGCTCTCTACACGCTGTGTCCATTTTTCAATCAGCTGCGGAAGGCTCCCTGCGGTCGCCGGCTCACGGTCAACTACCGTAAATCCCATGTCGGCAAGATATTGCATCCGCTCTCCCCAGGAAATGATCTCCTTTTCCAGATAAACCAGGGTAAACGCATAAAAATGTACTTTTCTTGCCGCGACAGCCCCCACATCATCCAGATTTAATGTACCGGCCGCAAGGTTACGCGGGTTTGCATATTTTTCATCTTCATCCTCAATGGTATCATTGATCATATCAAAATCAGTGTAAGAGATTGCCGCTTCTCCACGCACGACCATATGTCCCTCGTACGGAATCTCCTGCGGGAAACCGCCGATTGCATTCTTAAGGTTCGTAATATTCTTGCCAACGGTTCCGTTTCCTCTGGTAACGATTTTGGTCAGTGTTCCGTTATCATATGTCAAAACCAATGTCAGTCCGTCCAATTTCCACGACAGCCATATCGGACGTTCTCCCGCCCACGCCTGCAATTCGCTGATCTGCTTCGTCTTTGCAAGCGACAGCGCCGGGAATTCATGCGGTTCCCTGCGTCCCTCATCCGTTACCGCCTCCTCAGATCCTGTCTTTTGCGTAGGGCTGCCTGGTAATATCTGTCCGGTTTCTTTTTCCAATGCTGACAGCTCGTCAAACATCGCATCCCATTCGTAGTTCGAAATAATTTCATCCCTGCCATTGTAATAAGCATCGGACGCCTCATTTAACCGGGCAATCAGCTCTTCCATTCTCTCAATTTTGTCCATTTGCCGTATGCCCCTTTCTACTTTCTGACCGGTTGGTTGGAAGAATTCTGGATCAGTTTCTGCAGCATTTCGTACTCTTCCTTTGTTACCGGCCGGTACTCACCCGGCTTTAGCCCGCCAAGCTGTATGTTCATGATCCTGACTCTGACAAGTTTCTCCACACGATATCCAAAATATTCGCACATGCGGCGGATCTGGCGGTTAAGTCCCTGTGTCAGGATGATCCGGAATTGTCTTGAGGAAATTTTTTCTACTTTGCACTTTCTGGTTGTCGTCTCTAACTCCACAAGAGGCACTCCGCCTGCGAGTCCTCTTAAAAACGAGTCCGAAACAGGCTTGTTTACCGTCACAATATATTCCTTTTCATGCCGGTTCCCGGCACGCATCATCTTGTTGACAATATCCCCGTTATTTGTCAGAAGCAAAAGCCCTTCCGAGTCCTTATCCAGCCGTCCGACCGGATAGACACGCTTCGGATAATCCAAAAAATCAATCACATTATTTTTTTCCCGTTTTTCTGCTGTACACACGATTCCAACCGGTTTGTTCATTGCAAGAAGGATCATCTCTTCTTCCTTCGTCACCCTGATTCCGTCTACATAGACTGTCTCTCCCGGCATCACGCGGTCTCCGGTGGCTGCCACGCGATCCCCGATCCGCACTTCGCCGGCCTCGATTCTCCGGTCCGCTTCCCTTCGGGAGCACACCCCCGCTTCACTTAGATATTTATTTATACGAACTCCGCTTTCTGGCATTTTATTTTTCCTTTACTGTAAAATGCGGAGACTCTGCAAAGCCTCCGCATCTGTTTACTTATTTACTCTGTCACTTCATCCACGTAGTCAGACTTAATATATCCTGTCTTCCCGTTGTAGTCTATTTTGGTCCAGCCGTCTGTCTCTCCCAGCTTTGTAAATGTATCGCCCTTTTCGGCACCGGCAATTACATCACTCGATGTGCTTGCTTTCTCACGGACCTTTACCGACTTGATATTGACCTTAACCCTGACCTCTTTATTCTCATCCACAGCCGGGGCATCATCCGCTGGTGTTTCATCTGCCACTACATCATCCGCTGGTGTCTCTTCTGCAGGTGTCTCATCAACTACTGTATCGTCTGCCGGTGTCTCATCCGTCACCGCATCATCCGCAGGCGTATCATCTGCCGGTGTTTCATCTGCCTCTGTATCATCTACCGGTGTCTCTGTATCATCGGTAGTGCTGTCGGTCTCTGTGTCGTCTTTCGGTGCAGTCACGCTCTCCATCCATGCCGTCATCGCATCCGGAATCGTTGTTGAAAGCATTGTGGCAAGATCCACGTCACTGGCTAGTGCCTCGGAATATGCGCTCTCTACTTCTTCGCGGAGTCTGACTGCATCATCCTGCTGTTCGAACTGCAAAATCACAGCATAAACATTCGGATCCAGGCTGTTCTCCGTGCGGTTCAAATTGTAAGGGCTGTACAGGTTATTAATATAAAGGCTTCCGTCCTCTTTGGTCTCCACATAGAAGAAATCCAATCCCGGAGCCATCGTCTCCACGCCGTAGAATTTCAGATCAAAATATGCAGACACAAGGTAAGAATCATCTGTCAGTCCGCGCTTGGTATAACATACAATATTCTCATAAGATTCTATGTATTCACCAAATACCTGAATGTAGCTCTTCTCATTGTCACTGATTGGAGAAGCAATTGCCTCAAGCGCCTCAATGTCAGCGGATGCATATGCTGCAAAATAGTTTTGGATCAGCGCGTTGACATCCTCATGGGCATCCTTCTCAAAATCAGCATCGAGTGTAAAATCAGCCGCTTGGCTGCTCTCCGTTGCCGTCTGAGTATCATTGTCCTTTTTGTCATCGGACTGCTTCTTTGCATTCGGCCCGGTACATGCGTACAGTACCGCCAATAGCACAAGAAAAAGCAGCGCCGCAAGGAAATAACGCCGGTGTCCAACACACCAGTCTGTCACTTTTTTTATCTTTTCTTTTTGAAAAAAATCTTTTATTTTATTTAAAAATGCTTTCATCGCAATAAGTCCTTTTCTAACCCGGTCTATCAGTCTGTAACTTAGCGTCTGCCTCAAAAACGCTTTAATAAAAATAGCATAATGCCACCATATTGTCAATGTCAGGCCCATCGGGAAACATTTGGAAAATCCGAAAATATCTCCAATTGAAGCGTTGACATTCTGATTCGATTATGCTAACTTATAGGATGTTATCCGCAACCGTAGTTTAATGGATAAAATGCAGGACTCCGACTCCTGTGATGTGGGTTCGATTCCCGTCGGTTGCATACAAAAGCTGCTTTTTTAAGCAGCTTTTTTCTATTTACAAAAGACAGATATATTGTTAAAATAGTTGCAAACATATGTTCGTTTTTGTAAGAGGTTATATTGTATGTCTAACACATCGCATACCTATATTGCAATTGATTTAAAATCATTCTACGCTTCTGTCGAGTGCGTTTCTCTCGGTCTGGACCCGCTCACTGCCAACCTCGTTGTTGCAGACCCAGGCCGCACTGAGAAGACAATCTGTCTTGCTGTCTCCCCTTCCCTGAAGGCATTCGGCATTCCCGGGCGCGCCCGTCTGTTTGAAGTCTATCAGAAGCTTAATGAGTACAAGCGGCGCACCGGTATTACGGTTGACTTTACGATTGCCACGCCACGCATGGCCACCTATATTGATGTTTCCGCCCGGATTTACAGTA
>JBNMJQ010000033.1:0-19296 GCA_050873865.1 Agathobacter sp.
GATAGACCGCTGTATTGAAGAAAATGTGCTTCGTGACTTTTTGATCGAACATCGTTCGGAGGTGGTAAAAGTGACAAGACTTGATTATACATTTGAACAGCAGATTCTTCTGGAGCGTGAGGATGCGAGAGAAGAAGGACGTCAAGAAGGTCGCGAAGAGGGATTCGAAAAAGGAATCGAAACGGGAAACGAACAAGGGCAGGATCAATTAAGCTCGATGCTTTCCTGGCTCATTGCAAGCGGAAGAAACGATGATGTCACAAGAGCCGTGAATGATAAGGCAGTGCGGGCGGAACTGTACAAAGAATACGAAAAAGCCAATCCGATGAAAAAATAAATCCGATTATGTTATTGTCGATATAATCCATCTTTGGAAGAATGTGTCTCGAATTATTTGTTGCATTTAGCGGTATGATAAATTATAATTAAAGCAGTTACAAAAGAGAATGTATAGCCTGGGATGCTCGACAATCCTGTATATTTAGAACCTACATTTACTTTTCATGGGATTCCTATATGAGCTGTTGGATGTCAGGCCGCCTCGTATCAGTGGAAGGCAGAAGACAGACTGCGGTTACCCACCTAGCTATAGCGCTAGGAGTCTAAATTGCAGGAAACGGCATTTTGGGTTTACACAAAAGATAACGATACAAAAGATGGCCATTACAAAAGAGAAATAGTTACAAAAGAAGGACTTTTACGAAAGAGGAATAATTGTAGACAACCAAAGAACCTACGGGATAAGATACCAAAGAAAAGGGAGCTGCTTCATGCGGCTCCCTTATTTGTGCGTGTGACGAAAAAACGCATGTTTGTTCAAGAATAAATGGGGGAGTGCGCCTGCTATATGAAAAAGAAATTTGACAAGATGAAATGGATGATCCTTCTGATGATCGGTCTGGTGGTCTTAAGTGTTTCCATAACGATTCTGGTGGTGATGCATATGGTGTCGAAACAGACTGCACAATTTCCACAAAATGGGACAACGCAGGATGCCAACACACAGATATTGGTGGAAAATGTCTATATCACCGAATGTGGGGACAATTGGATCACTTTTCTGTATCGGGGAGAAACGTATCGCTTTCGGGGACAGACAACAAACAGCTACAGAGGTATCGCGGATATTTATTTTTTAGACAATAAAATTGAAAAGATCGCGCTAAAAAAGGATTTTGTGAAAGGTGCACTTCTAAGCTATGATGAGAATCATATTGAGGTGGAGGGATATGGCCTTGTGGAGAGAACAACGTCACTTGAGTTGTACCGGATTGTGGATGGACAGGTAAGATCGAGTGGGTTTTCGGAGCTTTCCATCGGCGAGGAAAATCTTGACTATGTAACAGCGGAGGGGAAAATCTGTGCAGTCATTAAGAATGAGGATGATATACAGGTGACAGACAAGGAGGATACGATTCGCGTACTGTTAAAAAATGGCGAGAATCTTGTGTACCGGAATCTGTATATTACCGGCTCTAAGAAATGGACAATAAATGGTGCCGAACAGGATGCTGATGTTCCGGTAGATATGGTATATGTGATCAATCAGATTGCAGATAAAGCAGACAGGACGAACCAGGCGTCAGAACAATCATTGGAAGCAACAATGGTGCACACTGCACAGGCAGTATGTGATGGAGGATTTTTGTATATTACAGATGAAAACGGGGGGAAGATCAGCAACGGATATGAAGGTATTCTTTTGATCCGGGAATGGGAAGGTGGCGTGGTTCTTATCAATCAGATCGGGATAGAAGATTATGTGCGGTATGTTCTGCCGTCGGAGATGGAGAGCACGTTTCCGTTTGAGGCGCAAAAGGCTCAGGCAGTCTGTGCGCGGACGTTTGCCTATGCGCAGATGCAGAATAAGACATATGCTGCATATGGTGCAAATGTGGATGACAGCACAGCCTTTCAGGTATATAATCGGTTTGGAACAAGCAGTATGACAGACCTTGCAGTGGAGAAAACAAAAGGTCAGCTCATGGTGTACGATGGCCAGCCAATCAACTGCTATTATTTCTCGACCAGCAATGGCTTTACAGAAGATATGGAGGCGTGGGGCGAGGAAAATCCGCCCTATATAACAGCACAGGATTTACTGCTTTCGGATGTGTCAGTCGGACGGCTCAATCTGCGCGCCAATTACATAGATTTTTTGCAGGAGGCACCGCAGTCTTACGACAGCGATTCGCCATATTACCGGTGGAGTGCAATTTTGAATCTGGATGCATATACCGATGCCTCTCTTGGAAAAATAAAGAGTATCACGTTGACAAAAAGAAGCGACAGCGGTTATGTCCGTTCTATGGATGTCTGTTATGAGAAGATGACCCAGACCTTGACGGATGAGAATGAAATACGCAAGCTTCTGGGAAAGCTTTTGTGTGAGGTTACATTATCGGATGGTACGACACGCACGGATATGACGATGCTTCCGAGCGCGAGCTTCGTGATCACGGAGCAGGATGGACAAAAATACACCGTATCCGGCGGAGGCTTCGGACATGGAATCGGGATGAGTCAGTATGCTGCCGGAAAAATGGCGGAGCTTGGAATGGATTACAAAGAAATTCTGGTATTCTTTTACAGAAATGCACTTCTTGCACAGAGTCTGTAACAGGGACGGCTCATATTGGATAGATATAGAAGGATACGGCGTCTTATGAAATGTTTGCAAATAAGCCTGATATTGTTGGATAAAAAGACAGAAAAAAGAAAGGAAGCGGCAGAAGATGAAATTTGATATGCATTGCCATACGAAGGAAGGTTCTGTGGATGCAAGAGTTTCCATAGAAGATTATATTAAGACATTGCGTGAAAAAGGTTTTGACGGAATGCTTGTAAGCGACCATGACAGCTATGACGGATATCGCTATTGGCGAAAGAACATCCGCGGGAAAGAATATAAGGATTTTGTTGTCCTAAAAGGTGTGGAATACGATACGGTGGACGGCGGACATTTTCTTGTGGTTCTCCCGAACCATATCGGACTGAAAATTTTAGAGATTAAAGGTATGCCGGTACGGCTTCTGATACGCCTTGTACATCATTATGGTGGAATTCTGGGGCCGGCACATCCTTGTGGGGAGCGTTACCTAAGCCTTTTTTCAACGGGAAAGTACAAGCGGAGAAGAGACATTGCACTGCAGTTTGATTTTTTAGAGGGCTTTAATGCATGTGAGGATGAAAGAAGCAACGCAGGAGCAAGGGAAATGGCAGCAAAATACCGGCTTCCGATGTTTGGGGGCAGTGACTCCCACAGACCGGACTGCGTGGGCTGCGCCTATACAGAGTTTGATGCTGACATCCGGGACGAGAATGACCTGATTGCCTATATCAAAAACGGTGGTAAGACCGCGGTTGGCGGAATGCGCTATTATGGGACGACCAAGGACAAACTTGGCGTATTTAATCATCTGCTGGTGCAGTCCTTCTGGTTCTACAACAAGACCGGTGCCATGATCCGTGGGAGAAGGCGTAAGGTGGAACTGGAGAAGGACAAACTCCGCAAAATGCAAAAAAACAGAACACGGGCAATGCAAGACTTCAAAGCAAACCGGAGCAAGGCGTAGCAGCCTTCAATGGAAAAAGTTCTTGATGTTTTTTGCACCATGTGCTAAAATATACGTCATATGAAAGGCGATGAATGTGTACAGTAGAGCATATGACTGCTGCAAGAGAGAGAAGGTCACCGGCTGTAAGCCTTCTTGAGTAAAGAATATGCTTGAATTTCCCACAGGAGCTGCACGGATGAAGGACTTTTGTTTTGTAGTCTGTGACGGGTGCTGCACGTTATGCAGAAGATGAGTGCCGGATACAGGTTATTCGGAATTTGGGTGGTACCGCGATTTATTCGTCCCATGATAGCAATCAGCTATCATGGGATTTTTTATTTTAGGAAAATTCTTTTCCTGTAAAGCAAAATGTTCCGCAGGGATGCAATCCACGTGGAATAGGAATCCATATAGCTGATGTACACTTGTTAGAAACGATTGTATTAAGAAAAGGAGAATGAACATGGCAGAATTTACAGAACTGAGTGAGAAGATTGCCAAAATCAAAAATGAAGTGCAAGATGAGCTTTCAAAGCTCGAAAGCTCAAAGAGTGTGTATGAGTACAAGAAGAATATTCTTGATGGAAAGACCGGACTGATCGGATCATTGATGAAGCAGATGGGAAAGGTCCCGAATGAACAGAAAGCTGAGTATGGTAAGAAAGTAAATGAACTGAAAGCCTGGGCGCAGAATCATTTTGAGGAACTTGACGCCAAACTTAAGGCAGAGGAGATGCGCCTGCGTTATGAGAGTGAGAAGATTGATGTCACAATGCCAGCAGTAAAGAATGAAAAGGGCAATCTGCATCCGGTTACACAGGTAAGAAATCAGCTTACCGATATCTTTGCATCCATGGGATTTGATATTTATGAGGGAACAGAGATCGAGACCGACTATTACAACTTTACTGCGCTTAATACACCACAGGATCATCCGGCAAGAGATATGCAGGATACGTTTTATCTTTCCCCAGATTTTCTGCTTCGTACACAGACTTCTGCCGGACAGATTCATGTCATGGAAGCAAAGAAACCTCCAATCAAGGTTGTTTCCCCGGGAAAGGTATTCCGTTCGGATGATGACGCTACGCATTCTCCAATGTTTACCCAGATGGAAGGACTTGTTGTGGATAAGGGAATTACACTCTGTGACTTGAAGGGTATGCTGGACGAATTTGTACAGAAGATTTTTGGAAAGGGAACAACCACAAGATTAAGACCGTCTTATTTCCCATTTACCGAGCCTTCTGTTGAAGTTGACGTAAGCTGTTTCCAGTGTCACGGTAAGGGCTGCAAGCTCTGCAAGGGTACTGGATGGATCGAGGTTCTTGGTGCAGGTGTGGTAAACAACAAAGTCCTTGAGGGCTGCGGAATTGATACCAACGAATACAGCGGTTTTGCGTTCGGTATCGGTATCGAGCGTGTTGCGATGCTTAAGTATGGAATCAATAATATCAAGCAGTTGTTTGAATCTGATCTGCGCGTATTAAAGCAGATTGATGACTAATGGGAAAGGAGAACGTTTGTTATGTTAGCACCACTGAGCTGGTTAAAAGAATATGTAGATATTGATGTTACCCCGAAGGAGCTTGAAGAAAAGCTGTTTTCTTGTGGGTTTGAAGTAGAAGAACTGATCGAGACTGGTAAAGACATCAGCAAGGTTGTGGTCGGTCTTGTAGAGAGCTGCGAGCCAATCCCGGATACCCATTTGAATCTGTGTATGGTCAATGCCGGTGAACATGGAACATTCCAGATCTGCTGCGGAGCAGATAATGTAAAGGCAGGCGGAAAATATCCGCTTGCGCTGGTAGGAGCTACCGTTTACGCAACTGCAAAGGATCACAAGACAATTGAGGGTGTTATGGAGATCAAAGCAGGAAAACTGAGGGGATATGATTCCTTTGGGATGCTCTGCTCCGGAACAGAGCTTGGGTTAACCGAGGATCTTTACCCGGGTGCAGGCTACAACGGACTGCTGGTCTTACCGGAGGATGCACCGCTGGGGGCTGATGTTAAGCCAATACTGGAGATGACAGATTGGATCTTTGACATTGCGATCACTGCAAACCGCCCGGATTGCCAGAGTATCTACGGCATTGCAAGAGAAGTTGCAGCCGTACTTGGCAAGCCTCTTAAACCGCTTGCACTTGATTATACGGAGAGCGGAAAGACAAAGGACGGATTTACGGTAAAGGTCGATGCAACAGATATATGTCCAAGATATATCGCACACTATGTACATGACGTAGAAATCAAGGAATCTCCGGCATGGATGAAGAAGCGGCTGGCACTTGTCGGATGCAGTTCAATTTCCAACGTGGTTGATATTACCAATTATATCATGAAAGAACTCGGACAGCCGATGCATGCGTTTGATTACAACTATCTGGAAGGCAACCAGATTCATGTCCGCAGAGCAAATGATGGTGAGAAGATTACCACACTTGATGAGAAAGAGTTTACATTAAATAATGCGAATCTTGTAATCTGTGACGGTGTAAAGCCGGTTGCACTTGCCGGAATCATGGGCGGTTTGAATTCCGAGATCCTTGATACAACAACAGAGGTAATGCTAGAGTCTGCTAAGTTCGCAAGAGATAACATCCGCAAGAGCTCCCGTGCACTTGGACAATCTTCTGATGCAAGCGCAATGTATTCAAAGGGTGTTTATGAGTATACGACAGAGCTTGCCATGAAACGTGCGCTTCATCTGATTGAGGAACTGGGATGTGGAAGGATTTCATCTACTCATGTTGAGGTCTCTACCGGAAACTCCATTGAGCCGAAGGAGATGAAAGTCAGCATTGCCCGTGTGAATGGAGTACTTGGAATTAAAGTGCCGGATGAGGACATTGTCCGTATTTTGACTAACCTTCATTTTGAGCCAGAAATCAACGGAGATGAATTGACAATCCAGATTCCACCGTATCGTGAGGATATGGAATCTTATCCGGATGTTGCGGAAGAGGTTATCCGTATGTATGGCTATGACCATATCGTACCGACATTCATGCCTACCGCACAGGTTACAATGGGCGGTCTTAACTTAAGGCAGAAGACAGAACTTAAAATCAAAAATGCGTTATGTGCTGCGGGAGCATACGAAGGAATCCATTATTCTTTCTTCTCACCGGCTGACCTTGACCTGCTCCGATTGCCGGAGGATGCAAACGAGCGTCATGCGATCCGTCTGATCAATCCGATCAACATCGATCTGTCTTTGATGCGTACAACACTTGCACCGCAGATGCTTCGTGCGATCGCAAGAAACCAGAAGAGAGGAACAATCGAAGGCCGTATTTTTGAACTCGGTAATATCTTCATTCCGAAGGATCTGCCGCTTACCGAATACCCGGATGAGAGAGAAACACTCTGTGTCGGAGTATTTGGAGAAAATGAAGATTTCTTTACCTTAAAGGGAATGGCAGAGGCTGTTGCAGAGGCTCTTGATGTGACTTTTACCTACGAGGCGGCACAGAAGCCATTCTTACATCCGTATCAGACCGCAGCGGTATACTGCGAGGGTGTTGAGATCGGATATCTAGGCAAAGCGTGCTACGAGGTATGCAACGAACTTGATATGCGTACCCCTGCATATATTATGGAACTTGATGTACGTACACTTTCACAGTGGTTTGGAAAGAGCAGAACCTTCTGCCCGCTTCCAAAATTTGCCGAAGAGAAGAGAGATTTTGCATTTGTGATGGACCGTGACATTACGTGCGCAGAGGTAGAGAAGCTGATCTATGAATCTTGTGAATATGTAACGGACATCAGATTGTTCGATGTTTATGAAGGAGCACAGCTTGCTCTCAACAAGAAGAGCATGGCGTTCTCTGTTGTATTTACACCGAAGGAGGAAGAATTTACTCCTGAGATGATTGATGGATTTGTAGATGTTATTTTAAAGAATTTAAATGTAAAGCATGCAATTACGCTTCGTGTCTAGGAGTGAAGTATGGACGTAAAAGATTTTTATTATGACCTTCCGGAGGAATTGATCGCCCAGGATCCGCTGGAGGACAGATCTTCTTCAAGGCTGATGGTACTTGATAAGAATACCGGGGCAATCCAACACAAAATATTCAGGGACATTCTGGAGTACTTAAATCCGGGAGACTGTCTAGTACTTAACAACACAAAGGTTATTCCGGCACGTCTATTTGGCGTAAAGGAAGGAACCGAAGCCAAAATCGAAATCCTGCTTTTGAAACGCAGGGAGAATGATATCTGGGAGACACTTGTCAAGCCGGGCAAAAAGGCAAAACCGGGGACAAAGATCAGCTTTGGCGATGGAATTTTAAAGGGCGAGGTCTTAGATGTTGTGGAGGATGGAAACCGCCTGATCCAGTTTTCGTATGAGGGAATTTTTGAGGAAATACTTGATCAGCTTGGGCAGATGCCATTGCCACCTTATATTACCCACCAGCTTACCGATAAGAAACGTTATCAGACTGTTTACGCGAAGTATGATGGATCGGCAGCAGCTCCGACAGCAGGTCTGCATTTTACAAAAGAGCTTCTTGAAGCGGTAAAAGAAAAGGGTGTTGACATTGCGGAGGTAACACTTCATGTCGGACTTGGCACATTCCGTCCGGTTAAGGTAGACAATATCCTCGACCATCATATGCATTCGGAGTATTATATGATATCGCAGGAGGCTGCAGACAAGATCAACCATGCAAAGGAAAGCGGGCATCGTGTGATCGCAGTTGGAACAACGAGCACACGGACGATGGAAGCGGCTGCCGATGAAAACGGAAAGCTGCATGAATGCAGTGGCTGGACAGAAATCTTTGTCTATCCGGGCTATCAGTTTAAAGTGATTGATGCTCTTATCACGAATTTTCATCTTCCGGAATCCACACTTGTCATGTTGGTTTCGGCACTTGCAGGAAGAGATCATATTCTTGCAGCATATGAGGAGGCGGTCAGGGAACGTTACCGTTTCTTCTCGTTTGGTGATGCCATGCTCATCCAATAGTTTTTACTCGGAATTAACTTTTTACTTGTGTAAAGCCGTAAGATGTAATATGATGTAAGTAATCTTATGGGGAAGCAAAGGTGGGATAAACGATGGAAGAGAAGAGAAAGCACAAGAGACTTGATCTGGATGTGAACGTTCAGCTGGAACGCTTAGATGAGGCCGGAATTACCACATTGAAGTATGTACATGTGGACGTTACGGATATTTCCCGGAGTGGTATTGGATTCAAATCCAAGGCTGCTTTAGAGACCGGCACATATTATGATGCCAAGATTCAGATCTGGACCAAGGAAGTGGTAGATGCAGTTGTTGAGATTGTAAGACGCACACAGACTGAGGATGGCTATTCCTACGGTGGAGTGTTCATCGGAATGACAGATACGGATGCACTCAAGATTGACATTTATCAGATCTTTAATGATTTGTAGAATGGAAGGGGTTGTTGCTTGACAACCCCTTTTTCTATACTTTTACAGAATAAATCTGGGGAAATAATTATGTTGACACAAGAATATCATGTAAAAAAAGTACAACAGCCAAGACCGATTACGGTATCTGTTCCGGGTTCAAAGAGCATTACCAACCGGGCACTTCTCATTGCTGCACTTGCAGAGGGAAAGAGTACGCTGACCGGAGTTCTTTTTTCTGACGATTCCAGGTATTTTTTGCAGGCACTTTGTGACCTTGGATTCGATGTAGCGATAGACGAGGATAGCTGTACGGTTTCAGTGACCGGCTGTGGCGGGAAGCTTCCGAATAAAACAAAGTCAGGGCACATTTATGTGGGAAGTGCAGGAACAGCGGCTCGTTTTTTGTCTGCATATCTTGGAATGTCGGAGGGAAGCTTTTATCTGGATGCATCCGAGCAGATGAGAAAAAGACCGATGAAAGAACTTTTGATTGCTTTGGAGGAAATTGGCGCGACAGTAACCTTTGAGGGGGAAGCGTATCATTTCCCGTTTACGATTGGGTGTAAGAAGCGGCAGAAAAATGAAGTTACGATTGATGTTGACAAGAGCAGCCAGTTTTTGAGTGCACTTTTGATTGTCTCTGTTCTTTTTGAAGAGAATTTTACAATTCATGTAACGGGCAAGCACGGAATGGCCTATGTGGATATGACTGTTGCGATGATGAAACAATTTGGGGTCCGCATTCTGAAACCGGATGCCGGGACATTTGTTATTCCGGCAGGCCAGCGCTATATCGCGAGGGACTATGCCGTCGAACCGGATCTTTCTGCTGCCTGTTATTTTTATGCAATGAGTCCGCTTCTTGGAGTCTCCGCAAAAGTGTTTGGTGTACATAGAAACTGTCTGCAGGGAGATGAGCAATTTTTGGATGTGCTATATGATATGGGCTGCACGATTACCGAGAAAGAAGATGGGGTAGTTGTATTGCCTCCGCCGGGGGGGAGGATGCATGGGAAAAAATGGGATCTATCGGAATTTTCGGATCAAGCATTGACTCTTGCAGCAATTGCACCATTTGCGGATGCGCCGGTTACGATAGAAAATATTGGACATATACGGCTGCAGGAATGTGACCGCATGTCGGCTATCCTTACCAATCTGGCAGCAATGGGAGTTAGATGCGAAAGTACAAAAGATTCTGTTACAATCTATCCGGAAAGCCCGCATGCTGCAACAATCCAGACCTTTGATGATCACAGGGTGGCAATGGCATTTACCTTGCCGGGACTTTTGACAGATGGTATTGTTATAGAAAATCCATCGTGTTGCCGTAAGACATTTGAACATTACTTTGACGTAGTTGACGCCGCTTTATATTAAAGCGGCGTCCTTTTTATCTTTTATATACTTTGTAATTACGTTCTTCCAAGATGACAATGGCATGATCCAATGCATTCTGATCATAGAATTCTACCCGGAGAACACCTTCTTCAAATTCACGGTTGTGTATGATGCCGATGTTTTTGATGCTGACACCTTTATAAGCAAGAAGATTTGCAATGATTGCAATTTCGCCTGCTTCATCTGCCAGATCAAGGTATATCTCGTAGACAGAGGATTCGGTTTTCCGCCCAGGGATAAACATGGAATCTCTGTAGTTCTTTGCGCTCTGGAAAAATTCCATGAGACGGTCGGAATCGTAATCAACAAGGAGACTGCGAAGATAAGAAAGCTTGTCGACATATAGATCCATGAGCTTTACAATCTGGGTCCGGTTTGATGCACAGATATTCTCCCACATTATGGGAGATGACGAAGCAACTCGTGTGATATCGCGGAAACCTCCTGCAGCGATTGTTTTCATTGTTTCCTGATTGTCATCGATCTCCTGAACGAGGTTGACGAGCGAAAATGCAATCATATGAGGAAGATGACTGATCGATGCGGTTGCATAATCGTGTGTTTCATAGTCGAGAACAAGCGGAATGGAGCCAAGAGACTGAACGAAGGAGCGGAATTCTTCCAGCTGTTCCGAAGTTGTGTGTGCAGTTGGTGTGATGATGTAGTAAGCATTTTCAAGTATTGAGGCGTTTGCATTGGTGATGCCGGTCTTTTCTGAACCGGTCATGGGGTGGCCTCCGATGAAATTGTGCTCAAGTCCGAGCGTGATGACTGCTTTATGGATTTCGGATTTGGTACTTCCGACATCCGTGATGATACAATCCGGACGGATAATTGACTTTAAGACGGAGAGATATTCGATGTTACGATTGACCGGAGCACATAAGAATATGTGGTCACAGTCGGAAAAATCTGCAAAATCAAGCAATGAACTGTTGGAGATAAGCCCCTCATCATAGGCCGTCTGTATGGTACTCTGGTGTCCGGCGGTTGCAACAATTGTGCAATCCGGTATATTACTTTTTATTTTTTTTGCAATGGAGCCACCGATGAGTCCAAGCCCGATGAATCCGATTTTTTGAAATGCCATGTGATTCCCTCCGAAAATTTGCCTTTGGATTTATTCTACTACATCTTTCTGATACGTCAAATATTGTTGGACAATTCTATATTTTTTGATATAATTGCACAAAAGTGTTGTAATAATGAAAGATTATTAGTACAATATATCCATGGAAAATTACATAAGGAGGGTTTTTATATGAATGTTTACACAACGGACAAAGTAAGGAATGTAGTCTTACTCGGACATGGCGGTTGCGGTAAGACTTCATTGGCAGAGGCGATGGCTTTTCTTTCCGGTATTACCACTCGCATGGGGACAGTGGCAGACGGTAACACGATCAGCGACTTTGATAAGGAAGAAGCCAAGCGCTTATGCTCAATTCACACCTCGGTAATACCAATTATATGGCAGGACACCAAAATCAATCTTCTGGATACTCCTGGCTCATTTGATTTCATCGGAGAAGTTGAGGAAGCTGTTTCCGCTGCGGATGCGGCAATTATTGTTGTATCGGGCAAGGCCGGAATTGAAACTGGAACCAGACGGGCCTGGGAACTGTGTGAGCAGTATAAACTGCCGAGAATCATTTTTGTGACGGACATGGATATTGATAATGCAAGTTACAGGCAGGTGGTTGAGGATCTGCAGGCAATGTATGGCAAGAAAATTGCACCATTTCATCTTCCGGTCAGGGAAAACGGGGAGTTTGTCGGATATGTCAATGTGGTACAGCAGAAGGCAAAACGCTGGAAGAAAGATGGAACTGTTGAAAAATTCGAAGTTCCGGAATACTCAAAGGAAAATCTGGGGATTTGCAGGGAGGCACTGTTAGAAGCGGTCGCTGAGACGAGCGAAGAATTCATGGAACGATACTTCAATGGGGATGAATTTTCAGAGGATGAGATCCGTCAGGCGCTTCGTGTGAATGTAATAGATGGCTCAATCATTCCGGTGCTCATGGGGTCTAATATCCTTGCACGTGGTATGTACACGTTGATGTCAGATGTGGTAAAATATCTGCCGAGTCCGGACCGCAGAACCTGTGCGGGCATCAACACAAAGACGAATGAGGTATATCAGGCGGACTACAATTTCTCAAAGTCCAAATCTGCATATGTATTTAAGACAATCGTCGATCCGTATATTGGCAAGTATTCGCTGATTAAGGTAAACTCCGGGGTCTTAAAAACAGATGATGTCCTTTATAATTTCCACCGTGATACCGATGAGAAGATTGGCCGGCTGTATGTCATCCGCGGCAGCAAGGTTGAGGAGGTTCCGGAACTTCATGCAGGAGATATCGGGGCTCTCGCAAAGCTTTCCAATACTTTTACGACAGATTCTCTTTCAACAAGGAATCAGCCGGTAGCGTATATCCGCACCAATATTTCCAAACCATATGTGTGTATGCGTTACAAGGCGAAGAATAAGGGGGATGAAGATAAAATTTCCCAGGCTCTTCAGAAGATACTGCTTGAAGATCTGACGCTTCGCGTTGAGAATGACAGCGAGAATGGACAGACACTTTTATACGGAATCGGAGACCAGCATCTTGAGGTTGTGGCAAGTGCACTTCGGGAGAAATATAAGGTTGACATTGAATTAATGCGACCGAAGATCGCGTTTAAAGAAACAATCCGGGCGAAAGCTGATGTAGAATATAAATATAAAAAACAGTCGGGCGGACATGGACAGTACGGTCATGTCAAGATGACATTTGAACCATCCGGGGATATGGAGACACCGTATGTATTTGACCAATGCGTTGTCGGAGGTGCAGTGCCGAAGAACTTCTTCCCGGCGGTGGAAAAGGGAATTGCAGAGGCTGTAAAGAAGGGACCGCTTGCGGCATATCCGGTTACAGGCGTAAAGGCTGTGTTATATGATGGTTCATATCATCCGGTAGATTCTTCTGAGCTTGCATTTAAGGTTGCGGCAAAGCAGGCATTTAAGAAGGGATTTCTTGAGGCAAAACCGGTTCTGCTTGAGCCGATTGCTACACTTAAGGTTGTTGTTCCGGACAGCTATACCGGAGATGTTATGGGAGATCTTAATAAGCGGAGAGGCCGTGTGATGGGAATGAACCCGACCGGCAACGGCTATCAGGAAATTGTCGCGGACATACCGATGCTTGAGATGTATGGATACAATACCCAGCTTCGCTCCATGACGAGTGGAAGCGGTACATTCTCATATGAATTTGCGCGTTATGAACAGGCGCCGGACGATGTTGCACAGAAAGAAATTGAAGCAAGGGCAGGCAAACTTACGGATAATGAAGAATTATAGTCCGGCAAAGCAGCCTGCAAAGGATATAAAGGGAGGGAGTGTGTTTCATGAATATGCGTGTAAGACGATGCATAGGAGGAGGCATGCTCCTTCTTTTGGCCGTTCTGGCCATGGGAGGTCTTTTCCTATATAGAGGGCATGCGGACAAAAGGCGTATGGATAATAGTGTAGACAGCAGGGCAAGTGTAAATAATTACAGATACCGGTCCGCGGAAAAGTCTGGAACCAGGTGGTTAAAAAGCCTCTCTTATGATTTTTGGGACGAGGTGATGATCCCGGGAATGCCGTCCTCAAGAGGACAGGATCTGCAAGAACAGAAGATATTTGGTGAGGCGCAGTGTCCGCAGGGAATTTGCCTTACGAACGAATACCTGCTTTTAACGTCTTATTCGGAAGGCAAAGACGAACTCGGAGAGTTATTTGTATTTGACCGTGAGAGTGGTGAGTTTCTTGTTACTCTTGGAATGAATCCGAAGAGCCATTTAGGCGGAGTGGCATTTGATGGGCAGAATGTGTGGGTCTGCAATTCAAGCACGTGCAGCATGGAGCGAATCTCTTATGATTTTGTTAAATTGATGGCAGAACAGAATAGGGGCGAAGTGGTGGATGCATCAAAGATGGTTGACACAATTGCTGTGGAGAACACGCCATCCTGTATTACTTATGACAGTGGGAGACTTTGGATCGCAACGCATACGGTCTCCGGAGATTCAAAGCTTGTTGCATACTATTATGACCGCAGACAAGGGAAACTTACAGCCTTAAGCAGCTATCGTATACCGAAAAAAGTACAGGGAATCGCATTTGATGACAAGGGAAGAGTTTATTTAAGCACTTCCTATGGCCGTGCATCGTCTTCCTATCTGAAGGTATACAGATCGGTTTTTGCAATGTCAGAGAAAACAGAAAAACCTCAGATCAAGGTGGAGATGCCACCGGGATCTGAGGAAATTGCTATTTCCGGCGACAGGATTTATGTCCTGTTTGAGTCTGCCGGTGAAAAGTACTTTAACGGAACGGATGGGAAAGGGATAAGCCTTTGCCCGATCGATAAAATTCTTGAGGTTGACCGGGATTCGTTTTTGAATTAGGTTCCCATCATATTTAGAATTTTCTGAACCCGCGCCCGTTCCTCAGAGCTTAGGTCCTGCATGAGAATTTCGGTGATGAAACGGACCTCCGGTTTCGTAAAATTAATGTTTTGTTTTTTGGCCTGATTCATATACGCGATAAGAAAAGGCATGGCGTCCTTGGTATTTTTTGGTTTGTCTTTTTGGGCGAACTCCATTATGAAATCCATTTTATTTTTGTCCATTCCGAGCAATTCGGGATGCTGTTTGAAGATGTCCTCCATCATGTCTTAATGCCTCCGGATGATCATGTCAGGTACATTATATGTAATGTACTGCCTAGAAGTGAAACATTTCATAGTTATCAACAATGCATAACAGATTCAGCAGATTGTCGATTGCTTCTTTTTCGCTTTGGGTGCAGTATTGCTTCAACTCTCCAAGAAGTGTACTTGTCCTGTTTGAACCTTCCGGGATGGAACAGGCTGAGAGCTGGTTATCGCTTTCAGAAAGCACTGACATGACATTCTTGTATTCGAGATACTGAATGAGTGCGGCAACGCGTTTTTTCTGCGTGTTTCCAATATACGGAACGATGGTTTTTAACATTTGTAATTCCCTGGTACAAACAGCCTCATCGTATGGTGTTGAAATGTTTTCTTTTTCCATAATTTTGGCCTTTTTTAACATATTATGTGGGAAGCGGCACAATATGAGCCGGTTTTTCATAAAATGAGGAAAAAGGGGTTCTTCAATGGGAATTTTGATTATAGATGGCAATATGGTATATGAGATTGATGACGAATGCATGAAGAAACGAAAACCACCAAAGGAATGCGATGTATACAAGGCATACCAGAAGCAAAAAGAGATGGAAAACAATAAAAGTAAAAAACAGTCATAGAAAAAAGGACCGAGGCACCGGTCCTTTTTTGTGGGTATTACTAGCAGATGCTGTTATTGCCGCAGCCGCAGAAGAGAAGCAAAAGGATAATCCAGCAGCAGCTGTCACCACCAAATAAGCTGTTACCACAACCATTGCCACATCCGTTACCGCAGCCGTTTCCGTTGCAGAAGAATAATAAGAGGATAATCCAGATAATAGAACTGCATCCTCCTTCGTTGCATCCACAGTTTGTTGCAGCTAAATCACTCATGTGTGACCTCCAAAATTATTTATTTACAGTATATTGTATGAGAAGGATTTTTAAGGGTTCCTATTTTTTCAAATATTTATTTTGATAGTATTGACTTTGATTTTTCTTATGATTAAACTAGACACAGACTATAGGAAAAGGAGAACAAATATGGAAAAAATCAAAATGACAACCCCACTTGTTGAGATGGACGGAGATGAAATGACCAGAATTCTTTGGCAGATGATCAAAGATGAATTGCTGACTCCTTTTATTGATTTGAAGACAGAGTATTATGATCTCGGACTTGAGGAACGTAACCGCACCGATGATCAGGTTACCATTGATTCTGCAAATGCAACCAAGAAGTACGTGGTTGCGGTAAAATGCGCAACAATCACGCCGAATGCCGCACGTATGAAGGAATACAACTTAAAGGAAATGTGGAAGAGCCCAAACGGGACAATCCGTGCAATGCTTGACGGAACCGTATTCCGTGCTCCGATTGTCGTCAAGGGAATCGAGCCGAACGTAAAAACATGGAAGAAGCCGATTACCATAGCAAGACATGCATATGGAGATGTTTACAAGGCTACTGAGATGAAGATTCCGGGTGCTGGTAAAGCAGAGCTTGTCTATACCGCGGAAGACGGAACTGAGGTAAGGGAACTGATCCACAACTTTGCGGGAGCAGGTATTATTCAGGGACAACACAATCTGGATGCATCCATTGAAAGTTTTGCACATAGCTGCTTCAAATATGCACTTGATACACATCAGGAGCTTTGGTTTGCAACCAAGGATACAATTTCAAAGAAATATGATCATACATTCAAGGATATTTTCCAGGAGATTTATGACACTCAGTATAAAGAAGCTTTTGAGAAGGCGGGAATCTCATATTTCTATACGCTGATTGATGATGCGGTTGCGCGTGTTATGAAATCCGAAGGTGGATTTATCTGGGCTTGCAAGAACTACGATGGTGATGTCATGAGCGATATGATCAGTTCAGCGTTTGGCTCACTTGCCATGATGACTTCTGTTTTGGTTTCTCCGGATGGATATTATGAATATGAAGCTGCACATGGAACCGTGCAGAGACATTATTACAAGCATTTGAAGGGAGAGGAGACCTCGACCAACTCCGTAGCGACTATTTTTGCTTGGACGGGTGCACTCAGAAAGAGAGGCGAGCTGGATGGACTTCCGGAGCTTTCTGCATTTGCAGACAAACTAGAGAAAGCATGTTTGACAACGATCGAATCCGGAAAGATGACAAAGGATCTTGCACTTATTACAACAATTGAAAATCCGGTTGTTTTAAATAGCCAGGATTTCATCAAAGCGATTCGTGGCGAGCTTGAGAAGATGCTATAATATACAGTCTGTTAAACTTTTCACACATTGACAGTTGACGGAAGAAACCCTATAATCAATATAGGGTTTCCTTTGCTTTATAGGAAATAATAAAGTGTTGGAGGAATGATTGTGGAAAAAGAAATATCGCAGGCTGTGATACGCCGTATGCCAAGATATTACAGATATCTTGGGGACTTGCTGGATGAAGGGGTAGAAAGAATATCTTCCAATGATCTGAGTCATCGTATGCATGTGACAGCATCACAGATCCGGCAGGATTTAAATAACTTCGGAGGCTTCGGGCAGCAGGGATACGGATACAATGTGCAGTATCTGTATGACGAGATCGGAAAGATACTCGGAGTGAACAAAAAGCACAATATCATAGTACTTGGAGCCGGAAATCTTGGTCAGGCAATCACAAATTATACGAAGTTTGAAAAGCTGGGATTTGTCATTATTGCTTTATTCGATGTCGATCCGGCATTAAAGGGAAAGAATGTGCGTGGAATTCCGATTCTGATGATGGATGAGCTGGATGGCTTCTGCAAATCGCATTCTGTTGATATTGCTGCACTTACCCTTCCAAAGACATTTGCCAAGGATAATGCAGCACATTTGGTTAAACTTGGAATTCATGCAATATGGAATTTTGCACATGTGGATCTGGATTTGGAGGACAAGTCTGTTATTGTGGAGAATGTTCATCTGTCTGACAGTCTGATGCAGCTTTCTTACAACATCGCCAAACAACAGCACAAATAGAGCTTTTTGTTTACTTTTTTGCCAAAGATGAGGGAAATCATATGCGGGGAAACGAGGAAGAGTTCAAAAAAGCATTACAAGGGAAAAATGTTCCAATTCTGGTTCTGGATCAGAAATGGCATCGTCTGTTTGCAATTCATGGAAAACCACAGAATGTCGTGGAGCTTGAGAGCAGCCTGAATGCCCTGCTTGCAAGGCAGGGAAAACTAAACACGGAGCTGAAGTCATTAAAGAAACTCAAAGCCCAGCTGATGGATAATATTGTGCTTAATATGCAGGAGACAGAGAATCGGGAGCAGAATTCGGTGCGTGACCAGAAACTTGAGGCTGACCGCAAAATGATTGATGAGACGAATGGCAGGATCGAATCGATTGAAGATGAATTGCTCGAGATGCCAAAGCAGATCCGGGCTGTGAATGAGTCTCTGATGCTCGCAAGCATGGACTATTTTTATGAAAAGCTACGCATCAACAAAGAGGAATCAGATGAGATTGATGCGTGGATCAAGCAGATTCGAATTGATTTGAAGAAGAATATTATCCGCAAACAGAATCGCGATATCAACAGCCATGAGATGTATGCATATATTCATGATGTTCTTGGACCGGAGGTGCTTGATCTTTTTGACGCAGAGTATGGAACAATGGATAAATAAAGAAAGTTAGGGGAGCGTTTTGTGCAATATCTTGTAACGGGAAAAGAAATGAAGCTTCTTGATCAAAATACCAGCAATCATTTTCATGTGCCGCCGGTTGTGCTCATGGAACAGGCTGCCGGAGCATTTGTTCAGAAGCTTTTATCGTTTGACAGACAACTTAAAAGAGTATTGGTTGTATGTGGATATGGCAACAATGGTGGAGACGGAATTGCAATTGCACGTCTGCTTAATCAGAAACATATCCTGACATATATATATTTGTGCATGGATAAAGAAGAAACGGAAGATAATCTTTATCAGATGCAAAAGAGAATGTATCGTGCTTACGGATATCCGGAAGTGACGCAGATTGCTGCCGGAGATGAATATGATTGCGTGATTGATGCGGTATTCGGGACGGGATTATCCAGACAGATCCGTGGAGTGCAGGAACAGACAATCGAAGGCATGAACCATCTGAGCGGATGGAAAGTGGCAGTAGATATTGCGTCCGGGGTTTCGGCAGACACCGGAGAGATTATGGGGACTGCGTTTGAGGCGGAAGATACCTTTACATTTTCGTTCCAAAAGATTGGGCAGACCATCTGGCCGGGA
>JBNMJQ010000034.1:0-18959 GCA_050873865.1 Agathobacter sp.
ATGTCGATCCTGTTTTGATTGTTGGTTGTGGTGACTTAACAATACTACTTGTAGGACTTGGTTTCCACTGCTTTTTGATTTAGGAAAAAAACTGCGCCACAGCCTTGGCAGGCCATCGCGCAGCGATTTTGTTCAATTTGAGTTTAGCAAGGAGCAATACAGATGCCGAGAACAGAAGAAGTTGAACTTACCAATATGTGCATGATTTGTGATGGAAAAGGAAATGTGCTTGTCCAGAACAAGAAAAACCATCCCACCTGGCATGGATGGAACTTTCCCGGTGGTCACGTTGAAAAAGGGGAATATGTTACGCCATCCGTTATTCGCGAGATGGAAGAAGAAACAGGATTGACCATAGAAAACCCGAAATTATGCGGGATCAAAGAATTTCATAAAACGGAGGATGGGAAGCGGTATATTGTTTTCCTGTATGTGGCAAACCGGTTTTCAGGCGAACTGAAATCATCCGTTGAAGGCGATGTGTTCTGGTATCCGCTTTCCGAACTGCAGCATTCGAAGGAGCTTATTGATAGCTTTGAAGAAATGCTGCCGGTTTTTACCTCGGATGGGATCAGTGAAGTATACTATACACAGGATGGGGATACGGTATTCTGTTAAGTTTATCACCGTCATACCCTCCCACCCGCCGACATCGGGGCAAAACGCATCATTTGATCGCTGCCATACCCCATCACCCGCCAGCACCGGGGCAAGGCGCATCATTTCATCGCCGCTATACCCCATCGCCTGCTGGCATCGGGGCACCGCGCACTATTTTATCGCCGTTATACCCCTCACCCGCCGGCACCGGGGCAAAACGCATCATTTCATCGCCGTTATACCCCTCGCCCGCCGGCACCGGGGCAAAACGCACCATTTTATTGCTGCCTGCTCCTTGTCCGCCAATGCAGGGGCATAGCGCACCAAAATATTCAGTTGTAAAATAAAAGAGGGCGGTAGCACTTTGTGCTATCGTCCTCTTGTTTATATATCACAAGGATTGGCAGGGCTGTCAATGGTGGGTGAAGCCCGTTCGTCTTGCCGTTGGTTGTAGTGAGTTGCTATGCCAATTTTAAGTCTTTGATTATTAAAAAAGGACTTATAATTTTCTATAACTTACTTTCCTTAGAATACCTTCTTAATCACTTATAGAGCCATTCCCTGAGTAACGATTTCCATTTGTAGGAACTTCAAAGCATACATAGTATTTCTTATCAGGCTTAATATTAATCCATGTTACACTAGCAGAACCACCACTAACAGTTTTTTCACTGGAAACTAACACTCCAGAACTATCACATAGCTTGAAAGTGATTTTATTCTTGGTTCCGCCATACTCCTCAATAGTTTTGAAATTAACTAAGCTGACACTAATTTCACCAGAATCGCTAGTCAACCATTTGTCGGTAAACAACTGATAACCAAAATCTGCTAATTGATAGTTATAACTGCTAACACTTAAATCATGTACAGAGGCATTAGACCCCGGTTTTTTAGAACCCCTTGTTAAATCTTCTGTTAAATAGTGAGCATCTTCAGTTTGATATTCAACAACAGCCGGTTTTTCTGATTCCATTTCAGCGGCAAAAATCATAGATGTTGGCACAAACAAACAACAACAAAGTATTACTGTTAAAAAACGACGTTTCATAAGCTAATAACTCCTTCCTGTGGAAATATGCGATTGATTTACTACATGTTAAGTCTATTATTGTCGACTTGATATGTCAATATTACACAATGCTAAATTGACACAAATACCTAAAATACTACCCGCCATATTTAAAAGTATATCGTCTACATCGAAAAACCCTATTTTGAATACTAACTGTGCATATTCAATTACGAATATTATCACGAAACAAGTTATGATTGGCTTAATGACCTTTTTAGGGAACTTATTAGAGATAAAAAAACCTAAAGGAAAAAATGCTAAAATATTCCCCATAATATTTTTAAAAGCATACGGCTCTGTAATATTCCTCAAATATGGCAATATGCTTTTAAAAGGAACAACATTTATATTTTTAATTCCACTTTGCTCGTTTTCTATTATGCTACGGTGAAGTGATATTATCTTTTCAAAACTACCATCAAATTTTAGCACAATAACAAAAATTAAAAAAATAATATACACATAAAACAGCACTTTAAAAATTCTTTTCTTCATCACTATAATTCCTTTTAAAAATTCTCTTTTAAAAATTATATCATATTTATGTGATTTTGCCTTCATTATTGGGACGGAATAGTGCCCGCTCCCTCGTCTGCCAGCATTGGGGCAAAACGCACCATTTTATCACCATTATACCCCCTCGCCCGCCGGAGCCGGGGCAAAACGCATCATTTTATCGCCGTCATACCCCCACGCCCGCCGACATCGGGGCAAGGCACACCATTTTGTCGCCATTATACCCCCTCACCCGCCGGCACTGGGGCAAGGCGCATCATTTGATCGCCGCTATACCCCCTTACCCGCTGGGATCGGGGCAGGACGCATCATTTGATCGCTGCCATACCCCCTCACCCGCCGGCATCGGGGCACAGCGTACCAACTCCCTACCGCCATGCCCCGCACCACATATCACGATTCATCGCTTATACTATAATAGCTCGGAAAATACTTCTGCAACAGATCAAACGGCGCAGGTCCCATGCGAAGGATCGCTTCATGGAATTTTACCGGCGAAAAATTGTCACCGTACTTGCGTTCCATCTCAGCGCGAAGCTCCTCAAATTTCAAATAACCCACATAATATTTCAAATAGTTGCCCGGATCGGACAGGATAAGCTCCTCAATGCGGTCGATGGTGCCGGAATCCGTAATGCCGTAGCCCGCCCAGAACTCGCGCAGCTCCTTCTTACCCCAGCCGTAATAGTGCAGACCGAGATCCGAGGTCGCATACAGGCTTAAAGTAGCCGATTGGTTGCCTGAAAGCAAAGTCGCAAGCTCCTCCGGCAGCCCGGCGTAATGGTAGGACTGCATTTCCACATAAGTCGCCCAACCCTCCACATAGCCCGGATAATCCAAAAGCGCGCGCACCGGATTCTGCCCATACTGATAGGACATCATGGTCTGGTACAGATGCCCCGGAAACCCTTCGTGGGCAAGCGTGGTAAAAAACGAGAGATCTGTGCTCGTTTTGGAGCGGTTGACGTAGATCCGGTTGGTGGAACAATCATCGATCGGAGCAGTTATGTAAAACGCAGGCGCAAGCGAATCCTCCAAGGCTTCTTCCACATAGCTGACACTGTACGAAGCATCGGAAAGCGCCGGAAAGTCACTGCACATCGCATCGGAAAGCGCGTCAAGCATTTCAGTTTCATTTGCAAAATTCCATGAGGCATCGTATGAGCCATCCGCGTATTCCGGGTGTTTTGCAATAATATCGGCGCATACGGCAAGATCCACATCCCGCGCAGAGGAAATCTTGTCAAAAAGTTCATCCATCGTCTCGCTTGTGCCGGTATTGGAATGAACGAGCAGCTCATAGTAAGCCTTGCCCTTTTCGTAATTGAACAGCCCGCCGTCATTTCTGCCGCTGCCCAGCAAGGCGCTCATGCGGTAAACAATGGATTCGTAAGCCGGACAGACATGGTTCCAAAACACCTCCCGGTTCTTTTCTATATAAGAAAGCTGCTCAGTCTCCGACAGACCCTCCACCGAGCGGATCCTGTTTTCAAAAGAGGTGAGAAGCAGATTGTTGTTGCGGTCGGAAAGAAACTGCTCGCACGCGGTAAGCACCTGCGCGCACTGCGAATCGTTCATGAAATAGCCGGCATCTGCTTTTTCCGCCTCGAAATCGAGAAGCTGTGAAAAATACACATCAATCTGGCCAAGCAGCGCAAGGTAATCCTCCACATCGGAAGCGGAGTAAAAGGTGTATTCTGCCAAAAGAACCGGGAGCTGTGACTGGATGCCGTTGTTCGGCTTAAACGGCTCCTGAAAAAGCTCATAATCGGAAAGCGCGATCTCCGAATCCAGGGAATCCACAAGCAGGTCATAGAGGAATTGCTCGGACTTTGAAAGCTTGTGGTAAGAAAACGCCTTCAGGCTTTTCCGGGTATCCTTCAATTCCTGCAGACTGCGCTCCCTGCCCTTGGCGGAAGCATCCCCGAACGAGACGTCATACGAAGAGATGCCGTAGCTCTTGGGATTGGTAACTGTATAGTGCATGGAAAGCGTGCTTTTCGTGATTTCCTGTTGGAAAAATCCCTGCAAAAAGGCTGTGAATTTCAGATGGGTGCCGGGGGATGCAGACAGCCGCGGAACAAGAAAATAAAACAGGCAGCAGACCGCAATGGCGGCAGCCGCAGCCAGGGAAGGGATCAGGTATCGTTTTTTCATATCGAATCCTTGTAGGAGAACTTGTTACCATAGTATGCGGGCAGGCAAAACAAATATGCAAACAAAACAGACCTGCCACGATCAGGCGTACAGAAAAAGGCCGTTTCCTGCCATTATGGAAAAAACGAGCCACAGATCATCAGAGGCGCATACACAGAATAAATCAGCACAAATGGAAAACGATCATCCTCCGCTGCATATATTAGAAACGAAAGCATATTTGCAGGAGCAGAATATGAACTATCTTTGGGGAATCATGATGCTGATCGGCGTGGTTTACGGCGCGCTGACCGGGAATCTCGAAGCAGTGACGGAGCAGGCACTATCCTCCGCAAAAGAGGCGGTAAGCCTATGTATCACGATGGCAGGCGTGATGGCATTCTGGGTTGGAATGATGCAGATCGCAGACTCAGCCGGAATCATCCGGCAGGCGGCGAAAGCGCTTGATCCGGTTATCTCATTTTTATTTCCGGCACTTTCCAAAAATCACCCGGCACGAAAACCGATCGCTACGAATATGGTAGCGAATGTGCTGGGGCTTGGCTGGGCGGCAACCCCGGCGGGGCTTGAGGCTATGAAAGCGTTGGAAGCGGAAAGATATGAGGAGCAAGCGTATGTAGAACGGGACGCCGGAAGGAGCGCAACCCGCGTGACGAGTGCGCACGCAGACAGAGACACCGGAAAGCACACAACCCGTATGACGAATGCGCATACAGACGGAGACACCGGAAAACACGCAACCCGCGCGCGCACTGACCACATCGCAACCGACACCATGTGCGATTTTCTGATCTTAAACATCTCATCGCTGCAGCTGATTCCGGTCAGCATCATCGCCTATCGCAGCCAGTACGGATCGGTAAACCCATCTTACATTGTCGGACCGGCGATCATCGCGACAATGCTTTCAACGCTTGCAGCAGTCGTATTCATCAAATTGCGGCAGGCAGTCGGGAGGCATGTATGAGTTTTGTGCTGTTTTTGTCGCAGGCGATCGTGCCGATCCTGATCTTTTATATTGTGGCGACGGCGCTTATGCGCAAGAAAAATGTGTATGATGAATTTTTAACCGGCGCAAAAAGCGGCATCCGCACAGTCGTGGAAATCATGCCGACGCTGATCGGATTGATGGTGGCGGTAGGTGTGCTTCGCGCATCGGGATTTCTGGAAATGTTTACCGGGATGCTCGGAAAATGCCTGTCCTTTTGCAATTTTCCGACCGAGCTGCTTCCGCTTTGCATCGTCAAGCTGTTCTCATCCTCCGGTGCGACGGGGCTGCTGCTGGATCTGTACAAGGAATACGGAACAGATTCTTACATAGGACTTGCGGCATCACTTCTGCTGAGCAGCACGGAGACGATTTTTTACACGATGTCCGTGTATTTTATGTCGGTGCGCATCAAAAAAACACGCTACACTTTGGCGGGCGCACTGCTTGCAACATTGGCGGGAATTGCGGCAAGCGTATGGATTGCCACCTTTTTATAGCAAAAATACACAAACGAAATTGAAAAAATCAGAAAAACGGTATATCGTATATGGTGTGCAGAATTGCGGGAGTTGCAGGGCAACGGAGCAATTCGTGTATGATTATCAACAAACAGAATGCGCGGCAACGCAGTGCTGGCAGGCAGCAGCCAGCGCCGGCGAAGCAACCGGCAACGCCCGGACGGCACGGAGCGGCGCAAGATGCAGCACCTACAAAGGAGTGATATATATGACGGCAGTAGAGCAATTTTTGCAGATGGTAAAAGAATCAGACAATATCGTGTTTTTCGGCGGAGCCGGAGTATCAACGGAGAGCGGGATACCGGACTTCAGAAGTGTGGACGGACTGTATAACCAGAAGTATGACTATCCGCCGGAGACGATATTAAGCCATACCTTTTACCGGAGAAAGCCGGAGGAATTTTACCGGTTTTACCGGGACAAAATGCTCTGTCTGGACGCGGAGCCGAATATCACGCACAAAAAGCTGGCAGAGCTTGAGCGCGCCGGAAAACTAAAAGCGGTCGTGACGCAGAACATTGACGGGCTGCATCAGAAAGCTGGAAGCAAAAATGTACTGGAACTGCACGGCAGCGTCCTGCGCAATTACTGCGAGCGCTGTGGGGCATTTATGAGCGCGGAGGAGATCCTGCACTCAACCGGAGTGCCGCACTGCGCAGCGTGCGGAGGACCGGTCAAGCCGGATGTGGTGCTCTACGAGGAAGGCTTGAACCAGAAAACACTTGAGGATGCGGTGTATTATATCCGCAACGCCGACGTACTGATCATCGGCGGCACATCACTTGCGGTATATCCGGCAGCCGGACTGATTGACTACTACCGGGGGCATAAACTTGTGCTCATCAACAAATCAACCACGCCGATGGACAGCCGAGCCGATCTGCTCATACAGGACGGACTCGGAAACATCTTTTCGCAGATCGAGGTGTAGCCGCCCGAAGAAAGCGAGGCGTGCGTGGGCGCAAGAGTACAGATGTAACGAAGTAAATCCACATAAAAATTGAAAAAGCAGACATGCAGAAAATGAGGGAGAAAAATGGACAAGTACGCAGTTGGTGATATTGTAAAAATGAAAAAGCAGCACCCATGTGGCAGCAGTGAGTGGGAGATCCTGCGGGTGGGCGCGGATTTCCGCCTAAAATGCATGGGGTGTGGACACCAGATCATGATCTCGCGCAAGCTTGTCGAGAAAAACGACAGGGGATTGACAAAGAAGGAAACGCTTCAATAGAGACGTTTCTTTTTTATTACATAAAATGCAAAACTTGACGTATGTCAAGAAATAAAATATAATGAGCGCAAGCATGATACTGTAAAAAGGAGGGCGAAGATGGGACAGGTAGAAAAGCAGATACAGGACTTAAGATATCTGGAATGGACAAAAACACGCCATTCATCGGGGACGGCAGGTTCCTTCCTAAAAGCGTTTGAGACGCGCGGCGGCAGAAAGCTCTATTACAAGCTGTCCGATTATGATTCCGTGCAAGGAATTGTAGGGCATGAGTGCGTCAATGAAATCATTGCTGATCGCCTTCTTTCTATTTTAAATATAGAACACTTGTCATATCGGCTGATACATGCGAGAATACAGATCCGCGGGACAGAGCAAGAGACGTATTTGTGCGTATCGGAGGATTTTAAGGAAAAGGGCGAGAGTAAAATCGCGCTGGATGCCTTTTACGATATGGAGGCAGAATCGGGAGAAAGGCCACTCGATTTTTGTATGCGGATGGGATGGGAGGAGTATATCTGGGATATGCTGACGATCGACCATCTGATACAAAACCGCGACAGGCATGGTGCGAATATGGAAGTATTGCGCAGCAAAAAGGACAAAACGATACGTCTGGCGCCATTGTTTGACCATGGTCTGTCCTTTGTATTTTCCTGCCACAACGATGAGAGCCTTAGCAAACAGAAAGCATTTGAAGAACCACGGATACAGTGCTTTGTCGGCTCGAATTCGGCGCGGGACAATTTAAGTCTGATTCCGGTATCAAAGATGAAGGAACTGCCAATGTTTGACGAGAACATAAAGCACCAGCTTTTTGCAGACCTAGACAATATCGTGACCGACCGGTGGATCAACACAGTGTGGGAGCAGTTGAAATGGAGGGCGAAGATCTATGAGGATATTCGCAATAATAGATGAGGACGAGGGCAAAGAACTCGCCTACTTTATATATTATGAGAAAATAAATGAGTGCTACATCGAGATCCGCGATGACGTGGACGAATGGGATCTGCCATTTGTGCTGGAGCATTTCGTGAGAAAAGGGCAAAGAACCGTCGATCCCTACCACACATTACTGTGGATCAAGCAGCGAGTAATCCCGCCGGATCGGCAGAATATCGGGATGATCTTAAAGGAATGCGGGCTGGAAGAATACGACGAGATTAAGCTGTTTTTGATCGCGGAGGGAAGATGCGCTCAGGATAGCTGCTGCATCAAAAGAATAAAAAACAGCGACCTTCCGCCGGAAATACAAGCGCGGATGCGCCATAAGCTGATATCGGCGACAGAGTACGGGGTAAATGAGTACCTGTTGACATTCGCAGATGGAACAGCCGCAACGATCGGACTGGATAACTACCGGAAGGACTATGCGTGGATCGACCGGGTGCTGGCGTATGCACACTTATTATCGGAAGCCAAAGTGGAATGCGCGGGAAGCTGTGTAAGCTGGTCGGACAAGTGGAAAATACCGTATGATTATCTATACGCGCACGCGAAGCGGCTGCCCTTTACGGAGGACACATTGCAGAAATTCGCAAGCGGTAACTGCATGACAACACAGGAAGTCATGACCTTACTAAAATGCACACGCCAGAATGTGAACGATCTGGTCAGCCGCGGCAGGCTGATACCGGTGGACAGCTCTGCAAGGAATTATCAGTTTTTGCGGAAGGACGTGGAGGCATTACTATAAGAAATCCACAAAAAATTAAAAAAATGCTTGAAAATCCCCGCCATCCATGATAAAATCTAACCTCGTGGTATATTAATTCCTTGCTCGCGTCAGATCGCGGGCCAGAGACCAAAAGGAGGTAAAATCGCATGAATAAGTATGAATTGGCACTCGTTGTTAGTGCAAAGATCGAAGACGATGCGAGAACAGCAACCGTAGAGAAGGCAAAGGAGTACATCACCCGTGCCGGCGGTACTGTTACAGAAGTAGAAGAATGGGGTAAGAAGAAGTTAGCTTACGACATTCAGCATATGTCTGACGCGTTCTACTACTTCATCCAGTTCGATGCAGACGCAACTGTTCCAGCAGAAGTTGAGCAGGACGTTCGTATCATGGACAATGTTCTTCGTTTCTTATGCGTAAGAAAAGACGAGGCTTAAGATAAGCCTGAAGGAGATCGTATGAACAAAGTAATACTCATGGGACGTTTAACCAGAGATGCAGAGATTCGTTATTCACAGGGGGATGCTTCAACAGCAGTCGCAAGATTTACATTGGCAGTTGACCGCCGTGTGCGTCGTGATGCGAACAATAACGATTCACAGACCGCTGATTTCATCAGCTGTGTCGCATTTAACAGAACTGCAGAATTTCTGGAGAGATTCGGTCGTAAAGGAACCAAGTTTATATTAGAAGGTCGTATCCAGACCGGCAGCTACACCAACAAGGATGGCCAGAGAGTTTACACAACAGACGTTGTGGCAGAGAACATTGAGTTCGCTGAGAGCAAAGGCCAGAGCGATGGCGGCAACGGAGGATTTGCTCCGGCAGACAGACCATCACCAAGTGGAGCAGCAGGCGACGGCTTTATGAACATTCCGGACGGAATCGATGAAGAGTTACCATTCAACTAACAGATGCCACAAGGCAAATATTTAGGAGGTAAAAAACATGGCTTTCAATAAAACAGCTGGCGATGGCGCTTCTATGAAGAGAAGACCAATGCGCAGAAGAAAAAAGGTTTGTGTATTCTGTGGCAAGGACAATGTCATTGATTATAAGGATACCAATAAGTTAAAGAGATACATCTCTGAGAGAGGAAAGATCCTTCCTCGCCGTATCACAGGCAACTGTGCAAAGCATCAGAGAGCTCTTACTGTTGCAATCAAGAGAGCACGTCACGTAGCACTTATGCCATACGTTTGCGAATAAATCCTGAAAGACCAGGGATATGCGCGTATGTGCAATGTGTTTTGACATAAGTTCTGGCACAAGATTTTAAGAAAGAGACCAATTATCCGAGAGGATAGTTGGTCTTTTTGGATTATATAATTTTTCTATAATGTTCTAAATACACATTATTGAAAATATACAAAAGTCGACCCCTTGAATTGTAAATAATGTGAATTGTTTACGGATGTCATTAGAAATATAATGAAAGAACAATAGATAATACGTCAATAACGGCAATTAAATGGAATACTATTGTAGAATACAGTTTCATTGGAACAGTACCTAATATTACTGGATTTAAAAAAGAAAATATGTACGTATGTGACAAAAGTTCATATGATAAATTTGAATTGGAAACTATCAGTTCGCCAGATGGGGGAGCTACATTCTATGTTGCAGGAAACATAGAAAAAGGGGGGCAGATGGATTCCATCTATAAAATAACACTAAATTCTTAATAACAGGGAGGCCATAATGAAACCTATTTCCAAGAGAGCATTTATCTTCATTTTACTGTTGCTGTTCGGTAGCTGTCTTGCAATACCAACTGAAATCTATGCAGCAAAGACTTCCGTGCATAGAAAAGATATGGGGATAAAATTGGATATAACGAAACAGGAAAATAACCTGTTCGCAGCCACCTTTACATGGAATAAGCTTAAAGAATGCCCATACTATGAGCTTTATCGTTGTTACGAAGACGGAAAAGAAGAATTGCTTCTTTCCGTTGACGATGGAGATTATAAGTATGTTGTTTCTGATTTGGAATATGGTAAGAGATACGATTATATTATTTATGCATACAAAGCTGTTGATGGAGAGTTAATAAGAACTTACTATTCTGACTTCTTCTGCAGAATAACGGTATCAAATGTTTTTAGATATATGAAATCAGTAGATCAGATAAATACCTCGAAAAAAAGCATTTCTATTGAACTATCATGTACTGATATGATGATACCGCCGGAATATATTGAGATACTACGTGTCAATAAATTAACAAGCGCCGAGAAAAAATTTAAATTAAAATGGGAAGACATCGAAAAGACTCGAGTCAAGAGTTATCCGGAATATAATTTTATCTATACAGATGATACCGTAAAACCGGGACAAGTCTATGAATATACCTTTAAACCATATATCATCTTAAATGAAAAAAAGGTTTATTCCAAGTGGGCGAACACCTATACCTTAGCTGCATATAACCGTATTCCATCCTGCGATGTAAAGGTAACTCATAACAAAAAGGACAATACGTTTCTTGTCCGGCTTAAGAACAAAAAGGGAGATGCCCCACTTATGATAAACAGCGATTTTATCACAAAAAAGCAGGCGGTCGCAAATCCTATGAAACTGACAGAGATCAGTTATGATGGAAAGAACTATATTGAGGCAAGGAAGGGATTATATCTTTTCCTCCAGGAGGATGAGACAATCTACATGAAGTTCAAGGGAAATGATATAGACAAAGGCTCTTTCCGGTTATATTTTAAGTATTTCTACAATCCAAACGATGAAACTGATGCATGGAATGTGATACTTTATGTAAATAAAATAATATCTAAGAATAACAGAATGGCTCCGAATAAATTGATTTGAAGCGGATGTCTCTTGGTAATTATATAAAGGGGGGATGTGCATGAGATCTATTCACAAAAAAATATTTATCTGCAGTTTGCTTTTACTGTTTGCTATCTGTTTTGCAAGACCGGCTGAGACCTATGCATATAGCGAATATAAATACATGGATGTAAAATGTGACCTAACGAAACAGAAGAGTAACCTGTTTACAGGAACCTTTACATGGAACAAGCTTAGCGGCTGCCCATATTACAAATTTTGCCGCCTTAATGAAGATGGAAGCGAAGAAGAGCTTTTTACCGTTGATGATGAAAACTGTAAGTGTGTTGTCAAGGATTTAGAATATGGCAGGATATACCATTATGTTATTTATGTATACAGAGATTATGACGGAGAACTACTCACAGACTTTCATTATGATTTTAACTGTTACATGGAGGTATCCGGTGTTTTCAGGTATATGAAATCAGCGGATCAGGTAAAGACGTCGAAAAAAAAGATTTCTATTGAATTGTCGTCTGCCAGAAACCTGATACAGCCGGAATATATCGAGGTAACACGCGACAATAAACTAACATCGAGTACGAAAAAGTTCAAGATAAAATGGGACGATATTAAAAAGACTGAAGCCGGGGACAGTCCACTCATTAAATATAATTTTATATTTACGGATGATACCATGAAACCGGGTGAGATTTATGAATATACATTTAGACCTTATATTGTCCTAAAGGGGAAAAAGATATATGCGCAGGGACAGTACACCTATACCTTAGCTGCATATAACCGTATTCCATCCTGCGATGTAAAGGTAACTCATAACAAAAAGGACAATACGTTTCTTGTCCGGCTTAAGAACAAAAAGGGAGATGCCCCACTTATGATAAACAGCAATTTTATCACAAAAAAGCAGGCGGTCGCAAATCCTATGAAACTGACAGAGATCAGTTATGATGGAAAGAACTATATTGAGGCAAGGAAGGGGTTATATTTTTTCCTCCAGGAAGATGAGACCATTTACATGAAGTTCAAAGGCAATGATATAACGGAAACATCGTTCCAGCTGTTCTTCAAGTACTTTTACAATCGGCGTGATGAAGCTGATGCATGTAATATGACGCTCGAGATAAATAAAAAGTCATATAAAAATGAGAAACTGATTCCTGATGGAGTCACAGAAGTTGCCTGGTAATTACAGTTTACACAGCACCTGGACATTGTAGGGTTCAGGTGCTTTTTTTAAGTACGGCGGGCAACTTTTTATTTGTTTTTGTCCCATTTAATGGTACAATGAGCGCAAGTGAAATGTCAGAGCGCAGATTGTGCCGCAAAAGGCATAAGTCGGCATAGGGGCAGGCCCGTCGGGCCGCAGGTTATGAAAATAAGGGGTTTTTACATGAGAGAAAAGAAGGCGTATCAGGTTGTCCTGTTAATAGCATGCAGCATAATTGTGAATGTGGTGGGAAAAAATCTTGCCGTGTATCTTAAGCTGCCAATCTGGCTGGATGCGGTCGGAACCATCTATACAGCGTATCTGCTCGGGCCGGTGTGCGGTGCGGTTGTCGGATTTAGCGGGAATATCGTGTACAGCCTGCTGACCAGCGGCTCTTTTGAGTATTGTCTGGTGAATACGGGAATCGGAATCATTGTCGGTCTGCTCGCCAAGAAGCGCGTGTTTGACAATCTGTTCGGGGTGCTGACCTCAAGCGTAATTGTCACGGCATTTTCCGTATTGATGTCTGCACCGCTCAACTTTTGGCTATACAACGGCGCAACCGGTAACATCTGGGGAGATGGCGCGATCGCTTTCCTTGGCGGACGAAAGGTTCCGTACCTGTTTTGTGCTGTCGCGGGCGAGTTTTACGTGGATTTTCTGGACAAAGTAATCATATTATTCGTGTTATATTGTAACATCAAGATTGTAAGGGCGTTTCGCAGAAGAAAGCCGTCCGGCAGACGAAAGCACAAGGGTGTCAGAAGCCTTATTCTGGCAGCGGTGCTGTTTTTGTTCTGTCCGAGTTCGGTTTCTGCGGATACGGCCCTTTCTGTGTATGTGGGGGATCAGGAGGAGCAGCAGGAATCCTACGCCACCTATATCCAGACCGTATATAGCAGCAGTAACGGTTTAAACTGTGGCGAGGCAAACGACATCGTGCAGACGCCGGACGGAATCCTATGGATTGGAACCTACGCCGGATTGTACCGCTATGGCGGAAGCGAATTCCGCTGGATGGACTCTTTGGATTCTGTATACAATGTCAACTGCCTGTATGTAGACGAAGAAGGACGCCTCTGGATCGGCACGAACGACAACGGTGTTGCCATCATGATCAAGGAAGAAATCGCGAATGTCGTGGATGAGGAGCGTGGGCTGGCATCCAACTCCGTAAGATGCATCACGGAAAGCTCGAACGGCCTTTACTACATCGGAACATCAGGAAGCATGATGACCATGACCTTAAATGGCGGGCTGAAGATCGTCGATGAATTCCCGGAGATCAACTATACCGAGAGCATTTCCGCAGACTTAAACGGCAACGTGGCAGCTGTCACGACAAGCGGCGAACTGTATCTGTTAAATGGGGACGGGATAACAGACACGATCCGCATGCCAGAGGGAGACGGGCAGTTTACGAGCTGTAGCTTCGATAAAAATGGTTTGCTGTACATTGGAACCTCCGAGAACGATTATTGGGTTTATGAGATCCGCGATCAGAAATTGGAAGAAAAAGGGACAGTTTCCTGCGGGGATCTGTATGGAATCAACCGGATTTACTTTACGGAAAAAGGCGAGACCTTCATTTGTGCGGACAATGGAATTGGCTATTTTGATACATCCGGAATACTTACCGTGCTCAACAGCCCGGATTTTGCAAGCTCCATCGACAACATGACAGTCGATTACCAGGGGAATTTCTGGTTTACCTCCTCAAGAAAAGGGCTTTTGCGCCTGTGCTACTCTCCTTTTACCGATATGTATAAGCAATTCGGCATGCAGCAGAAGGTTGTAAATACGGTGGCTGAGTGGGACGGAAAGCTGTACGTCGGAACCGATAACGGCCTTGATGTGATCGACCCGCAGACAGGAAGTGCGGTGGAAAGCGATCTGGTGAATGAGCTGACGGGCGTGCGCATCCGATGCATACGGACCGATTCCAAGAACCATCTGTGGATCTGTACTTACGGCAAGGGGCTGCTGGAAGTGTCACCGGACGGAACGATAGACACCTATAGCAGCAAGGACGGCACCTTTGGCGACCGCGCCCGTGTAATGCTCGAACATTCGGACGGAACAATCGTGGTTGCCGGGGACACGGGAATCTCCCTTATCCGCGATAAAAAGATCATAAAGACCTTCCGCTATGGGGAAGATCTGTCCAACGCCATGATATTAAGCCTGATGGAAGCACCGGACGGAAGCCTGTGGGCGGGAACAGACGGTGACGGGATCGTCATCATACAGGAGGACGCGGTTGTCACACATCTGACCCGGGAGGACGGACTAAGCTCGGGTGTCGTACTGCGGACAATCCGGGATAAGCGCGGCAGCGGCGTGTTTGTTGTAACCAGCAACCGCCTGTGTTATGTGGATGAAAACGGGGCAATCCGCCCATTGGAGAATTTCCCGTATTTTAACAATTACGATATCTGGCAGAATGACAATGACCAGATGTTTATACTTGGAAGTGCTGGAATCTACGTTGTAAACGGGCGGGAGCTTATCGCGGATGACGAGGATATGGAATACCGCGTCCTCGACGCAAAAAGCGGACTCGGTGCGGCACTCACAGCAAACTCATGGAATTACTGCGATGAAAACGGACAGCTGTATCTATCCTGTGATTCTGGTGTGTTCAGCTTTAATATGTCAAAATACAGCGTGCAGAGCAAGTCATACCGTATGATGGTTTCCACGATAAAACTTGATGAGACAACGGAAGCCGTTGAGCGCGGAGAGACATTTTTGATTCCAAGCGGCACGAACAAGGTGGAGATTTTCCCGGAGGTTATCAACTATACGACAGATGATCCGTATGTATCCTACTATCTGGAGAGCTTTGACCGGACACAGACGATGATCCCGCAGAGCGAGCTATCAAGCATTGTATACACGAATCTTCCGACCGGAAGCTACGTGTTCCATATGTCGGTCATCGACAGCCGCACCGGCAAGGTGTTTGAGGAGAGCAGGTACGAATTTGTAAAAGAGAAGCAGTTCTACGAGAATGAATGGTTTTCCGCATATATGATCGCTGTATTTATGCTTGCAATCGTCTGGCTGACCTGGTTCATCGCACGTACACAGATCCAGCGTACCTTAAATTTCCAGAAAAAGGAGCTGGAGATGGCAAAGAACCAGATCAAGGTTACCAACGAAGCGATTATCGCAATCGCGCGAACCGTAGATGCGAAGGATGAGAACACCAGCCAGCACTCCCAGCGTGTATCGGAGTATTCGCTCCTTATCGGCAAACGGCTTGGATTTTCCGAGGAGGAACAGGAAAACCTCCGAAAAGCGGCACTTTTGCATGATATCGGAAAGATCGGTATCTCAGACAACGTCCTGAATAAGCCGAGCCGGCTGACGGATGAAGAATATGAGATCATGAAATCGCATGTCGTAAAGGGTGCGGAAATTCTGAAGGACTTTACGATGGTCGACCATATCATCGATGGCGCGCTGTACCACCATGAGAGGTATGATGGAACCGGTTATGCCAGCGGCCTAAAGGGCGAGGAGATTCCGCTTTACGGGCGGATCATCGGTGTGGCAGATGCGTTTGACGCGATGACTGCAAACCGTGTGTACCGCAAGAAAATGAATATTACCTACGTGGTGGGAGAGCTGGAAAAAGGCCGTGGGACGCAGTTTGACCCGGCAATCGTGGATATCCTGCTGGATCTGATCCGGGAGGAGAAAATAAATCTCGAATCCCTGTATCCGAAGGAAGATGCCCGGGTGCAGGAGAAGGAGGCCGGCAATGAGTAGAGGAAGACGTTATCTGACAACAATAATCACAGCCCTTTATATGATCGCGCTCGCGGCCGGCTTTGGCAGCTGGCTTCGGGCACAGCATTTCATGGACCGGACGGTGACGGTCGGATTTGTATATGTAGGAGATGAGAGTACGCCATACACCGAGAACTTTATCAAGGCAGAAAATGCATTAAAATCCAAGCTCGGAGACAGCGTACAGATATATGTAAAGAATAATGTCCCGGAAGGACAGGAGGAAGAAGCCTTTCGGGAACTTGCGGATGCAGATTGTGATATCATTTTTTCCACCAGCTACGGATATCAGAACGTAGTAAAGGAAATTGCTGCACAGTATCCGGATATCGAATTTTGCCAGGCAACGGGAAACAATGCCAACACAGATCCGGTTTATGAGAATTACCACACATTCATGGGTGAGATCTATCAGGGCAGGTACCTGTCCGGTTATGCGGTCGGAATGAAGCTGAAGGAGTGGATCAATGATGGCATCATCCAACCGGAGGAGGCTGTGATCGGATATGTCGCAGCCTATCCATACGCGGAAGTTATCTCCGGCTACACCGCCTTTCTGCTCGGCGTTCGTGAGGTAGTTCCGGAAGCGACCATGCGCGTGCGCTATGCAAATACCTGGAGCTCTTACTACGCAGAGAAAAACGTCGCCAGGGAACTGATTGATGAGGGCTGCGTTGTTATATCGCAGCATTCCGACACCACCGGCCCGGCGGTTGCCTGTGAAGAAGCCTCCACCTACCGCAGGATCATCCACGCTGGCTACAATCAGAGCATGCTAAGCGTTGCACCGACGACCTCCCTGATCAGCTGCCGCATCAATTGGGAACCATATGTGGTTTCTGCCACTACCGCGGTCCTAGAAGATAAAGATATCGAGAGCTATGTGCAGGGCAACGTCAACGGCAACGATATCGGCTGCGGCTTTGCGCAGGGCTGGGTGCAGATGCTCGAACTGAACGAATTGCTTGCCGCAGACGGCACGCAGACGCAGCTTGACACCTTAAAGCAGCAGTTTATATCCGGCGACCGTGAGGTATTCAAAGGCAATTACACCGGTATCAACCCGGATGATCCTTCCGACACCATTGACCTGAGCACCGGCTACCGGGAGAATGCCGACTCCTCCGCCCCGACCTTCCACTACGTTCTGCAGGACATCATCACCATCGAACAGTAGGGACGTTCCTTTTGACACATGGAGCGCCCTTTGGCACGTTGCGGTGTTTGGTGGAAGGTGGAGAGTTCATTGGCACGCGCAGTGTTCGGTGGCAGGTGGAGTGTTGGCTGGCACGCGCGACGTTTGCTGGCGTACGCAGCGCCAAACGATACATGTTAGAGAATAGTGAGTGCATCGATAATAAGAAAAACCTAGAAAATGCGAAACCCCTTTTTGAATATTTATCAGATAACAATCTATGGAGGCAGCTATGAGCGACTTTACGGTAGAAGATATGCTTGCCATGCAGCAGGAATTGCAAGAAAAGTACAGGGATAAGTGGGAGCCAATTTGCCCGGAAGCTGGCAAGCACAAGTTGCTGTGGATGATCGGCGAAATAGGCGAGGTTATAGACATCATTAAGAAAAACGGCGACGCGAAATCGGTTGAAGACGCTGACCTGCGCAAACATCTGATTGAAGAGATGGCGGATGTGCTGATGTATTACAATGATGTCCTTCTTTGCTACGGGATCAGCGAGGAAGAACTCAAAAAAGCGTATGTGACCAAATTTGAAAAGAATATGAAGCGCTGGTAAGCTCCTCGCCACAGCAAAAATAGGAAAATGTGATGGTTACATGCGAAAATGCGCAATAGCCATCACAAGAAAACCGCAAGATGTGATGGCTGTAAGAGAAAATGTGCGATAGCCATTACAAGAAAACCGCAAGATGTGATGGCTGTAAGAGAAAATGCGAGATAACCATCACAAGAAAGCCGCAAGATGTAATGGCTGTAAGAGAAAATGCACAATTGCCATCACATGAGAGCAGCAAAGTGTGATGGCTATAAGAGAAAATGCGTATTAGCCATCACAAGAAAGCCGCAAGATGTGATGGCTGAACGAGAAAAAGCGCAATAGCCATCACAAGAGAGCAGCAAAGTGTGATGGCTATAAGAGAAAATGCGTATTAGCCATCACAAGAGAGCCATAAAGCATACTAGAAGATGGTAAATCGGAATTGACCGAGCTGAAAGCGAGGGATGCTTCTTGTCCGAAGGGCAAGAAGATGGAACATAAAATGAATTTGATAAATCGTTAAGGAAAGAATCGAAGGTGATGCAAACGAAAAAGCAGTATTGAGACTTTTCATTAACTGCCCTTTCGTTTGCATCAATTTCGATTTTTTCTGGTTGAACAAAGCGCGTCAA
>JBNMJQ010000035.1:0-18842 GCA_050873865.1 Agathobacter sp.
ATCTGGCTGTTGATTTGTGTACCAAATCTACTGTTTTAAAGGTCCCAATCTTTCGATTGGACGTTCGTCAAATCTTTCGATTTGCTTGAATTATTCATTAGAATCTTTCAAGGTTTTTCACTGTTCAGTTATCAATGTTCTCTGTTGCTTTAGCACCGCTCGTCGCGGTCAGCTTGATTATAATAGCACGGTGTTTTGGTATTGTCAACAACTTTTTTAAATTTTTTTATTTAATCAAAAAAGAGAATAAAACGGAGACCAGCAGGTTGTTCTGATACAGCCATATAAGTATTGGATTTTCCTCAATATATGTAATGACAAACTTGCCCCATCCGGTTCCCGCACACGCTGCCGTGACAGCAAAGAAAATCCATACACAGATCAGGCCTTCTATAGAGCCTGCCAAAAATCCAAACACCTGATTTGCTCCTCCGATCAGCGGCACCTTATTTACAAGATGCAGCGAGCTTCCGATTGCGCGGAATATGATCAGCGAAAGGATCAGGGTCAGAATATAAGAGAGTCCGCTGATTGCAAGTTCACTGATTTTTTCCGCAATCGCCTTATAAACGCCCTTCTCTTCCAATACGCGGTCCGTCATCTCTCCCGTTGAGGACATCGCTTCATCAATTTTCTCCTGTGATGTTGCAAAAAGACTTTCTGTCATTTTATCCGGCAGAACAATTCCAAGCTCTTTGAGCTTTTCTCCAATCTGGGCAGTCTTGTTTTCAATCGGCTCCATCACCGTTTCCGAATCTGCCTGTGATGCCTGGGCTTTTACAGAATCCCGCATCCGTTCGATACACTGCGTCTCTATATAAGTCTGGAGTCCCGTGTGATTGGTGAGAAAATCAGCCACGTAAGGGCTTGCCCATGTCACAAACACAAACACGAGTATCCATTCCACCAGAGAATATGCCACTCTCAGAAATCCTTTATGATACCCGCTGACCATCTTCCACGCTATAACTAATATTACTGCTATCAATAACCAGTTCATTGCAAACGCACCTCTTCTATCACTCCATCCAGCATAAATATATAACTCGGTCCAACGCCGGATGACATAATCTTATGTATTTCTTTATCAAATGTATAGGAAAACCGCAATATACCATGCGCGGTATACAGCTCGCAGGAGTAATCATTGTTTATGCAAAGCTCATGGTTATCCAAAAATTCAATCTGGGAAAACTCAAGTGTAGAATCATTTTCCATCATCAGCTTACCTTTCATATCATACATTGCGATATGATGGCTGACTTCATTTCCCTGATTATGTGTCACAACAGCAACATATTTTTCATCATAAACAACGCTCTCCAAATCGCCTTTTAAAAAAATCTGGCTGTCCACCTGCGGCTTCTGGTCTCCGGTAAATAAAATCACCTGGTTATCCGCAACAGCTATCATCCGCTCATTGGATATATATTCGATTTCCGGTATCAATGTGTCTGCATAACTGTATACACCCACATTATTATTGATCTCGTTCTGTCCGACCGAACCGAAATTGTAGAAAGTAATCGTAGACTTTACATTGCCGTCCATAACACTGACCATGTCAACCGCAAGCTTCTGTGCATCATTGGAAAGTGCTATATCAATCGGAATACCGCCCTTCTCCGCATAAAACACACCGTTTGCCAGCTCATTTCCCTTTCGGTCATATAGTTTGACATAGGAGGTCGTTCCATCTTTCATAAGGGCAGCAATCGTTCCCTGCTTTGCAATGCACACTGTCTCAATCGGCATCGTCGTTTCGATCTGTTTCTGCGGTCCATCCTTTTTTATAATATAGATATTGCTTCCACCCTTATCGTAAACTGCCAGATAGCTCTCGCACACGGTAATATTCGGTGTGTTCATCTCAAATGCCTGGTTCCAGATCAATTCATTGTTTTTATCCGTATAGACAATGCCGTCGTTGCTGTACTTTATGATATTTCCGCAAAACGACAGGTATTTTGCAGCATCACTGTCGCTTCGTTCAATGCTGTTTGACACCTCATAAGAGTCATAACTTCGAACTGCCATCCACAGCTCAAGCCCGACAACCGTGATGATCAAAATCACGACAAGCCATACCACCGCATGAAAAATGTGCTTCCGATGTGCCTGTATCTTTTCATCCAATTCATCCAAATCGGCCTCAACGGTTTTAAACCCTTCGCGATCTGACTTCGCCATAGATGTTTCCTCCTGTACTATCCTTGCGCAGTCTTCTCATATATACTGCACATGACAGATAATACCACAATCTCAATTCTTTGGGCAATACTAATTACTGCCAATCTCTCCTCCCTTCACTTCCTCCACTGTAATATCCGGGGTCTGCTGTGCCGCTTCCATATTTCTCAGCATTGTTTCCACGCTCTGTGATTCGTCCTGTGTTCCCGCTTCTTTCCCCTCTCCTACCGATGTCTCTGGCTCTTTCTGTGCCTCAGCTGATGTTTCCTCCATGTTCTGTGTATCCGGCGCTGTCTCAGCTTGCTGTTGCGTGCCGGACGCAGCTTCCGGCTTTTCCTGTATGTGCACCCGTTCGCTTAAACTCTCGACAGCCTGCTGGATTCCCTCGATTGAAATTCTCCCCTGCCGTATCGCAGTTCCGGCGATCGCGACGAGAAGTACAATTGCAGCAATGATTGCCGCTGAGCTGATCCAGCTTCCCCCTTGCGGCATCGTCTGCTCCTGCTGTGCATTGATAATGTCCCGATAGCGGGCACGTGGCATAGGGACAACATATCCTTCTGTTTTTTCTTCCTGCACACGCTGTGAAGAATCATGCTCCTTTTTCTTTGCCATCCACACTTCTTCCGGAATCACATTATTATAGACGCACTCATTGTCAAAGTATATGTAAAATCCCTCCCTCTGACGCAAATGTCCCGCACGTGCCTGATAAAAATACTCTTCCTGCTCAATTGAGTCGAGCAAAAAAAGAAGCTGATGTGCTCCGCCAAAATGTTCCCGGTGAACCGCCTCAAGTTCTGCCGTCAGCCGTGGCGGCATCCCCTTGGAATCCATCGCCCAGCCGATAATGACAGAGTTTTCAAACGAACGTTTCACCTCGGAGAACACATCATTCCACACATGATTGTTCCATACCGGGATACCTTGTGAAAACGCAATATCCCACACCGGAATAACCGCTTCGACATAGGAAGAGTACCCTGTCGCTGCGCATTCGGTATGTCCCATCAGCACAAACACCCTCCGTTCCGGGAATTCCTCCCGGTGCATCCTCTGATACGCATTGTTCTCTATGAATATTTTATCTGTTTCCGTAGGAGATCCGATCTGCCGGATATTTTTCAAATCAGCCATACCTGCACACTCCTTTTGCGCCTATGCTATCACAGTATTATGCAAAAATTTGATGGATTATGGCATGCGTTCACAAGAATCGTTCGACATAAAAAGCTGCAGCACACGGATCCTCTCCGCGGCTGCAGCCTTTGTGTTTAAAATAGATATTTATTTTACGAATGCTTTTACTTTATTGTAAATGCCTTCTGCATCAAGTCCGTACTTGTGGATCAGCTCAAGAGCCGGTCCTGACTCACCAAAGGTATCGTTGACGCCGATACGGAGCATCTTAGTAGGTGCTTCCTCACAGAGTACCTCTGCAACGGCACTTCCAAGTCCGCCGATCACAGAGTGTTCTTCAACGGTGACAACTTTTCCGGTCTTCTTTGCAGAAGCAACCACAAGTTCCTTATCAATTGGCTTGATCGTATGGATATTGATGATCTCCGCATTGATTCCGTCTGCTGCAAGAAGCTTCTCAGCTTCAAGAGTCTCGTTTACTTCGAGTCCGGTAGCAAAAATGGTAACATCCTTGCCTTCCTTTAATACAACACCCTTTCCGATCTCAAACTTGTAGTCCGGACGGTCATTGATAACCGGAACAGCAAGACGTCCAAATCGAAGGTATACCGGGCCAACATGCTCGTAAGCAGCTTTTACGGCAGCTTTTGCCTCCACATCATCGGACGGGTTGATGACAACCATCCCCGGAATCTCACGCATCAGGGCAAGATCCTCCAAGCACTGGTGGCTTGCGCCATCCTCACCTACGGAAATTCCTGCATGGGTTGCCCCAATCTTTACGTTTAATTTTGGATATCCGATTGAGTTACGAACCTGCTCGTAAGCACGACCTGCCGCAAACATTGCAAATGAACTGATAAAAGGAACCTTGCCACAGGTAGAAAGTCCCGCTGCGATTCCTGCCATATTTGCCTCAGCGATTCCGATATCCCAATGACGTTCCGGAAAAGCCTTGCGGAATGTTCCTGTCTTTGTTGCGGCTGCAAGGTCAGCATCCAATACGATCAGATCCTCATGTTCCTGTCCCAGCTCGACCAATGCGTTACCGTAGCTGTCTCTGGTTGCAATTTTCTTTACATCTGACATAATGCTTCACCTGCTTTCTTTAATTCTTCCATTGCCTGCTCATACTCCGCATCATTCGGTGCTTTTCCATGCCAGTCAACAGAGTTCTCCATGAAGGATACACCCTTTCCTTTGACGGTCTTTGCAATGATTGCGGTCGGCATTCCCTTTGTCTCCCTTGCCTCTTTGAAGGCGGCACGGATCTGATCAAAATCATTTCCATCAATATTGATCACATGGAAGTTAAATGCCTCAAACTTCTTGTCAATCGGGTACGGAGAGCAGACCTTGTCGATCGGTCCATCGATCTGAAGGTTATTGTTGTCCACGATCGCCACAAGGTTGTCCAGCTTTCTGTGGCCTGCCCACATAGCAGCCTCCCAGATCTGTCCTTCCTCGATCTCTCCATCCCCAAGGAGAGCGTATACGCGGTAATCCTTATTGTCAAACTTGCCTGCTGCTGCCATGCCGACTGCTGCAGACAGTCCCTGCCCGAGGGAGCCGCTGGACATATCAACACCCGGAATGTGTTTCATATCCGGATGTCCCTGAAGGTAGGAGCCGGTGTGACGTAAAGTTAAAAGATCTTCCTTCGGGAAGTATCCTTTCTGTGCCAATGTAGAGTATAATGCCGGTGCAACATGCCCCTTGGAAAGGACAAAACGATCGCGGTCAGCCATCTTCGGATTTGCCGGATCAACATTCATCTCCTCGAAATACAGATATGTAAAGATATCTGCCGCAGACAGAGATCCGCCCGGATGTCCGCATTTTGCACTGTGAACAGCTGTCACAATGCTCTGGCGAATCTCGTTCGCCGTCTTCTGAAGTTCTAAATTATTCATAGTTCCTCCTTTTATAATTCTGTTCGTCCCTCTAAGGCACGAAGCAATGTTACTTCATCAATATATTCCAAATCGCCGCCTACCGGTACTCCGCTGGCGATTCTGGTCACTTTTATGCCCGTCGGCTTGATCAGTTTGCTGATATACATAGCCGTTGTTTCTCCCTCGAGGCTGGAATTGGTCGCGATGATCACCTCATCCACATCCTCCTGCAGCCGGTGCATCAGCTCTTTGAGTTTGATGTCGTTCGGTCCTATGCCAAGCATCGGAGAAATTGCGCCATGAAGCACATGGTACACCCCTTGAAATTTGCCAGTCTTCTCGTATGCCACAAGGTCGCGGGTGTTCTCAACTACCATGATGGTCTTGTGATCCCTCGTCATGTCACTGCAGATCGGGCAGATATCCGAATCTGTAAGGGTATAGCAGCACTTACAGTAGCGTACATTCTTCTTTGCATTCACAATGGCATCCGACAGTGACTGCACCGATTCTTCGGGCATGTTGATGATATGGAATGCCAACCGCTGCGCGGTCTTTGCCCCTACTCCCGGAAGCGAGGAAAGTTCCTCGATTAGTTTTGATATTTCACTGCTGAAGTATTCCATTAGAATAATCCGCCGCCAAGGCCTCCTGTAATCTTAGACATAGACTGCTGGGATGCCTCTTCCACCTTGCGGAGCGCTTCGTTGGTTGCTGCAACAATGAGGTCCTCAAGCATTTCGATATCCTCCGGATCTACAACCTCCTCGGACAGCTTAACCTTTGTTACCTCGCGTTTGCCGGTTACGGTCACTTCTACCGCACCGCCGCCTGCAGTTGCAGTAATCTCGAGTTCATCAAGCTGTGCCTGCGCCTCTTCCATCTGCTTTTGCATCTTCTGCGCCTGCTTCATTAAATTGTTCATGTTTCCCGGCATTCCGCCCGGAAATCCACCTCTTTTAGCCATTGTGGAATGTCCTCCTGTTATTTGTTTCTAATTTATTCGTCGAAATCTTCTTCCTCAATCTCGTATTGTATCATCTGGGTCAGATCCGGTACAACCTCCTGTGCCCTGCGGCCTGACTCATTCTTCCGGATAGTTATTTCTACATTCTTTCCGGTTCTCTCTGTAATCATCGCGCGGAGATTGTCTATACATCCGCTGCGGTTCTCATACAGATACGTATACGCATTTTCGTCATCCAGCATAAGCAGCAGATCGCCATTATTGCCAAGTGTCGGAACCGCCATCTTCAGATAGGTCTTGGTGATTGCTCCAATCTCCGAAAGAATGGATCTCCAATTCTGCACGACCGCCTGTATGTCCTCCGGGATCGCTTTGGGAAGCTCTGTCTTCTGCGGTTGTATCGCAGGAGCACTTTCCCCGCCGGAAGCTGCCGGTGCCTGCTGTACTACAATGCCCTTTTCCATCTGGTATTCAAGGCTTGCAATACGGTCAAGGATAGCGTCATAGCTGTTCTCCATCTGCGGCTTGCACAACTTGATAATTGCGATCTCAATCAGTATACGCTTCTGAGTCGCATAACGGATCTGGTTCCCCAGATCTGAGAAAATACGGATATAGCGCATCAGTATCTCCGGTTTTACCATCTGTGCTTCTTCTTTGAGCGTTGCCAGATTATCGCTCGACATATCCAGCACATCCTCCATGCCGTCCGAGCTCTGGATCAGCATCAGATTGCGCAGATACCATGTAAAATCCGTCACCATCTGACCCAGCTCACGCCCTTCGTTTACAAGGTCATCGAGCGTACCGATCGCCCCGACGATATTTTTGTCCAGGATCTGCCGCAGCAAGCGTGAGAATACCTCTGTATCTACCGCTCCAAGCACTTCGAGTACATTATCATATGTAAGCGTCTCTCCAAGATGAAAGGCAATGCATTGGTCCAAAAGACTTAGTGCATCCCGCATGGAGCCGTCACCCGCCTTGGCCACATAGCGGATTGCGCGTTCCTCGACATCAATATTTTCTTCCTTCATCAGCTCCGTCAGGCGGTCCGCAATCGTATCGATGGAGATTCTGTGAAAATCGTATCGCTGGCATCTTGACAGTATCGTGATCGGAATCTTGTGTGCTTCCGTGGTAGCCAATATGAAAATTACATATGCAGGCGGCTCCTCGAGCGTCTTTAGCAACGCGTTGAATGCTCCTGCTGAAAGCATATGGACCTCGTCGATGATATAGACCTTGTATCGTCCTTCCGTCGGGCGGTACGCTACCTCTTCCCGGATCTGCCTGATATTGTCCACACCGTTGTTAGATGCGGCATCAATCTCAATCACATTCATGGATGTCCCGGCTGCAATTGCTTTGCAGGAAGGACATTCCCCACACGGGCTGCCATCTACCGGGTGTTCACAATTGACTGCTTTGGCCAGAATCTTGGCAACAGTAGTCTTTCCGGTGCCTCTTGTTCCGCAAAACAGATATGCATGTCCGATACGGTCAGCCTTCATCTGATTCTTTAAAGTTGTTACAATATGTTCCTGTCCCTTGACATCTTCAAATTCCTGCGGACGGAACTTTCGATATAGCGCCGTATAAGACAATTGTTTCACCTACCTCAATTTTTAATCGCCAAAGCTGATTCCGATCCGCTTTGCCTCTTTGATCATCTGGCTGTCCGGGTCAACCGTCTTCAGCTTGCCGGCGACATCGCCAAGCGGAACTCTCTTTGTCTTGCCATCGATCATCGCGATCATGCATCCATAATCCTCATCCATGATTGCCTTTGCTGCCGCAGAGCCAAGTCTGGTACAAAGTACACGATCGTACGGGCATGGACTTCCGCCTCTTTGTGTATGTCCCGGAACCGCTACCCTTACTTCAGATCCAAGCTTCTGGCTGATGTGATCTGCAATCTCATAAGAAACGGACGGATATTTATGCTCTGCAACTTTTGCCTTGTATTCTTTCTTTGGCAGGGCAGCATCTTCTTTGGAAATAGCGCCTTCCGCAACCGCAAGAATCGTAAAGCCCTTGCCGTCCTTTGTTCTCTTCTGGATAGCATCCACAACCTTGTCGATATCATACGGAATCTCAGGCAGAAGAATAATGTCCGCACCGCCTGCAATTCCGGCATACAACGTCAGCCATCCCACCTTATGTCCCATAACTTCTACAATAAATACACGGTTGTGGGAAGCCGCGGTCGTATGAATGCAGTCAATTGCCTCGGTAGCGATATTGATCGCACTCTGGAAGCCGAATGTCACATCAGTTCCGTAGATGTCGTTGTCAATAGTCTTCGGAAGATGGATGATGTTGAGGCCTTCCTCTCTCAGAAGATTTGCTGTTTTTTGTGTACCATTACCGCCAAGAATAACAAGGCAGTCAAGATCAAGTTCCCGGTACGTCTGTTTCATCGCCTCTACTTTGTCAAGTCCATTCTCATCCGGTGTGCGCATCAGCTTAAACGGCTGACGGGATGAACCAAGAATTGTACCACCCTTTGTCAGGATCCCGGAAAAATCCGCAGCTGTAAGGCGGCGGTATTTTCCGTAAATCAACCCCTTATAGCCATTCTCAAATCCGTAAACCTCCAGCTCGTCCACATTGGTGGAAAGCCCCTTTACTACGCCGCGCATTGCTGCATTTAAAGCCTGGCAGTCGCCACCGCTCGTCAGCATTCCAATTCTTTTCATATAACCCCATCCTTTCTCAATGATGTATGCATAAGAAAATTCACTTGAAGTTATTATATAATAAATATACCATAACCTCAACTTTAATTTATTGTCAATTATTTTAGTTTTATCTAAACTATTGTGATTATGTTCTTTATATTCTCTCTTTTTCCTATTTAATTATACATGTCTAATATACTGCATGCCATCCCACTTTGCAACAACGGACATCATACATCCTCTTATATTTTTAAGCAAAAGCGGCATACTAGATTTTGACGATAAAAGGCCATCATTTTATATGGAAAGGACTTAACACTATGGAAAACGTTAATATACGAAAGGTCGCCATCATCGGCTGTGGCTTTGTCGGGTCGGCTTCTGCTTTTGCTCTGATGCAGAGCGGTCTTTTTTCTGAGATTGTCCTGATTGACGTCAACGCAGACAAAGCAGAGGGCGAAGCGATGGACATCAGCCACGGCATTCCCTTTGCGCGCCATATGAAGGTGTACGCAGGGACCTATGACGACATCACAGATGCATCCATCATCATCATTACCGCAGGTGCGGGCCAAAAGCCCGGCGAATCAAGACTTGATCTTGTCAGCAAAAATGTTGCCATCTACCGCTCCATCATTCCTGAGATTACCCGCCGCGGCTGTCCGGGCATCCTGCTTGTTGTCAGCAACCCGGTAGATATCCTCACCTACGCAACGCTCAAGCTGTCCGGTTATCCACCGAAGCGTGTTATCGGTTCCGGCACCGTGCTCGACAGTGCCCGGTTAAAATACAGTCTCGGTGAACTGCTCGGCGTTGATAGCAAAAGCGTCCATGCATTTATCATCGGGGAGCATGGCGACAGCGAAATTGCCGCCTTTAGCTGTGCTAATATCTCCGGAATCGGCATGGACGAGTTCTGTGAGATGCGCGGTTATTCCGATCATGTCAAAAAGTGCCGTGAAATCGCCGGAGAGGTCAAGAACAGCGCTTACGAAATCATTGAGAAAAAGCAGGCGACCTACTACGGGATTGCAATGTCCGTCCGTCGCATCTGCGAGGTAATCATCCGCGATGAGAAATCTATCCTGCCCATCTCATGCATTATGAACGGTGAGTACGGGATCCACGATGTGGCGCTCAGTATGCCCGCCATCATCGGAAAGGATGGAGTCGAAACCCACGTTCCCATTGCACTTGACGAGGAGGAACTGGCTTCCCTTCGCTGCTCGGCCGAAACGCTCCGCAAAATTCTTAAGGAGTGTGAACTTGACGTATAATACCCGGACTTTCACAGCAGAGTTTCCAGGAAGCACTTTCTGTAAGTAAAGTCAAAAACCGCCGCAGGCTATAACATTATCAGCCTGCGGCGGTTTGTATTTTCCGTATAAATAATCTCTGTTGTCATTTCGCCAAAAATCAATTACATCTTCCGCGATATGTCGAGGCATTTTTCCATCGCTTCGATTACCGCGCTGCGCATGCCCTTTTCCTCAAGTACACGAACAGCCTGAATTGTAGTTCCTGCCGGGGAGCACACCATATCTTTAAGTTCACCAGGATGTTTTCCTGTCTCAAGTACCATCTTTGCGCTTCCAAGCACCGCCTGGGCAGCAAATGTGTATGCCTGTGAACGAGGCATGCCTCCGGCAACCGCTGCATCTGCCATTGCCTCAATGAACATAAATACATATGCTGGCGAACTCCCGCTGACCGCGGTTACAACATCCATCAGGTTCTCTGCTACCAGTTCTGTTCTGGAAAATCCTTCACAAATATCTCTTACAGCTGCAATATCGTCCTCAGTAACACAGCTGTTCGCGCACATACCCATCATTCCTTCTTTTACAAGGGAAGGAGTATTCGGCATAGTTCGGATGATCTTATGGGAACCGCCAAACCGTTCCGCAAGCCACGCCAATGTTTTTCCTGGTGCTACAGTGATAATAATCGCCGCATCGCTGACCGATTCCCGGATCTCGTCAATCACCTGTTCATAATACTGTGGCTTGACCGTCAGAAACAGGATATCTGCAAATGCAGCAACCACGCAATTATCTGTCGTTGCAGTCACGCCATACCTGTCCCTCTTGTCGGCAGCCGACTTTTCCGATGAAACCGAAACCATAACTTCCTGCGCCGTGCATTTTCCGGAATCCAATATTCCGGCGAGCATTGCGCCACCCATATTACCGCAACCAATAAAACCAATCTTTCTGCTCATGGATCAATTCTCCTGTTCTCTATGGTCATTTCTGCGGCGGCGCGGTCTGCGATAACGCTTCTCACCCGTTCCGTTCTCTGCAGATGCTGTAAATCCCTGATTGTACCCACCGTTCCCGGCAGCCCGCTCGCTGTTTCGTTCATCATTTCGCTCGACGCGCTGTTCGTTGTTTCTGTAGTTCGCGCGGTTACGTCCGCGATTGTTTCCGCGATCCTGACGGCCATTTTCACGCTCCGGTCTGTTGCCCTCGTCCTCGCTGCGGCTGTTTTCGCGTTCCTGACGGCCCGCATCCCTCTGCGTGCGGTTAGTCTCGCGCTCCTGGCGCTTTTCATCTCTTGTATTATTCTTTGTTCTGCCGGGCTTGTCCTCTCCCGTGCGCTCATCCTGATTCCGCTCCGGGCGTTCCTTTTTGCGTCCGATGTAAACATTCCATTTGGTATAAGCTTCCTGCGCATTGCGGGATTTGTATACAATGCTCCGCTCCTCGCCCACTACATCTGTTATGCTGTACTGTCCACGGTCATATTGAAACTCAACCGTCTTTCCTTCGAGTTCCTTGTTTCCTAATGTAAAAGAGCGGATCACATCGCCCTGATTCTGGCCTTGTTTCTGTGCCATCTTAATTCCTCCTGTTGCGCAACACAAAATCGATTGCATCTTTAAGCATCGGGTTCTTGTCGAGATTTAAATTCGGATCTGCTTCCATTGCCCGTGCCTCTTCCTCCGTAAACATATCATAGAGTGCAACCTGATGGTCTTCCACCGGAATATAGGAAGTCCCCTCCTTTGCAAAAACGGGAGTCAGCACATAATAGGCTACCGGATTCTCGCGGCCTGCTGAAAGCTGTGTAATGTTGTCAACATGGCAGACGCCGAGCGTTTCACTGTATATGTATTGATTTTTCTGAAACATCTCATTCCTCCGAACTGTTTAATTACATTCATTCTTTCATAATAGCACACCTTTTGTGTTTGCGAAACAAAAAAATAATGGGTTTTGAAGATGATACGCTCTAAGCCATCCAAAGACAAAGGGCATGTGTCCTCCCGAAAGAGTCCACATGCCCTTATTTCTTTTCGATCAGTCTTTAAATAAATCGGTTGAGTAATAGCGGTCACCGCTATCCGGAAGAAGTGCCACAATCGTCTTACCCTTTGATTCCGGTCTCTTCGCAACTTCGATCGCTGCTTTAAGCGCTGCACCGGACGAAATACCAACCAGAATACCCTCTGCTTTCGCAATCTCTTTTCCAAGTGCAAATGCGTCGTCGTTCTCGATTGGAATGATTTCATCATAAATCTTGGTATTGAGTGTATTCGGAACGAATCCTGCTCCGATACCCTGAATCTTATGTGCTCCTGCCTTTCCGGTAGAAAGGACTGCGGAAGTTGCCGGCTCTACTGCCACGATCTTAACCTCCGGCTTCTTCTCCTTCAGATACTCACCAACACCGGTAATCGTACCACCGGTTCCAACACCCGCTACAAAAACATCAACCTCTCCGTCGGTGTCCTCCCAGATCTCCGGTCCGGTTGTCTTTCTATGTGCTGCCGGGTTAGCCGGATTCTCAAACTGCTCCGGAATAAAGCTGTCTGCGATCTCCTGATGAAGCTCCTCTGCCTTTGCAATAGCGCCCTTCATTCCCTTGGTTCCATCGGAAAGGACCAGTTCCGCGCCATATGCCTTGATGATGTTTCTTCTCTCAACGCTCATCGTCTCCGGAAGAACAATGATCAGACGATATCCCTTTGCTGCGGCGATTGCAGCAAGACCAATACCGGTATTTCCGGAAGTCGGCTCGATAATGGTTGAGCCCGGCTTTAACTTGCCATCACGCTCTGCCTGCTCGATCATTTCCTTCGCGATACGATCCTTAACGGATCCTGCCGGGTTAAAATACTCTACCTTTGCCAGAAGTCTTGCTTCCAGCCCGTATTTCTCCTCCAGATGTGTAAGCTCTACCAGTGGAGTATTTCCGATAAGTCCAAGTGTTCCTTTATAAATCTTTGCCATTTTTATTCCTCCATTTATGAAGTGTTTTAATTCCCTATATTCCTACCAAATAGGTATGATTTATTTGTTGTTATAAATATACCCCACAACTTCTATTCTGTCAATAAAAAATTGTGAGGTTTTTTCATTTCTTTTTCTGATGTAAACACCCCGAGGTCAAAAGCATTCTGCCGCGGTCTTTTCTGTTTATATTATATAGAAGCAACGCGTTCAATCGTGCCGCCACAGAGGATATGATCTCCCTCATAGAAAACAGCAGCCTGCCCCGGTGTCATTGCACGCTGCGGTTCCTCGAACCGGCATCTGAGCAATCCGTCCGGAAGTGCTTCTATCACGCAGGAAGAACCCTTATGTGAGTAGCGTACCTTGCCGACTGCCTCTGTCGGTCCGTCAAGTGAAGCCCTCCCCATGTAATTTACATTGCTGACGATACAGGTATCAGAGAAGAGGCTTTCCGACCTGCAGAGCACAACTTCATTTTCCTTCACACGCAGCTCCTTGACAAAAAGAGGCGTATCCGCACTGATTCCAAGACCTTTACGCTGTCCGACCGTATAATGGACAATGCCCTTATGTGTTCCGAGCACATTGCCTGCCTCGTCCACGAAATTTCCCGGTATGCTCGGTCTGCCTGTCTCCCGTTCAATGAATGAAGCATAGTCATGATCCGGCACAAAGCAGATATCCTGACTATCACTTTTGGAAGCGACCGGAAGACCCACCTCGTGGGCGATCGCACGTATCTCATCCTTTGTATATGCCCCAACCGGCATTAGTGTACGCCGAAGCTGATCCTGTGTCAGATTGTAAAGCGCATACGTCTGGTCCTTTGCCGCAGTAACAGAATTGCGGATAGAGTATCTTCCGTTTGCAAGCTGTTCCACTCGGGCATAATGCCCTGTCGCAATATAGTCTGCCCCGATCTCTATCGCACGATGCAAAAGAGATTCCCATTTAACATAACGGTTGCAGGCATTGCACGGATTCGGGGTATAGCCCCGCTGGTACTCAGATACGAAATAATCTATAACCGCTTTTTGAAAATCAGAGCGGAAATTCATCACATAATACGGTATTCCAAGTACCTGGGCAACCCTTCTTGCATCGTCCACAGCAGACAACCCGCAGCAGCCGCCTTCTTCCGCCTGTTCAAAGACATCCTGTTCCTGCCAGATCTGCATGGTCACTCCGATCACATCATACCCTTGCTCCTTCAGCAGATATGCCGCAACTGACGAATCCACTCCGCCTGACATTCCAACAACAACCTTTTCTTTTACATGTGCCATATTATAAAATCGAAACGCCTTTCTTAAATCTTGCTTTAATTTGAGTGCCCAGCTGTTTTTAGTACTCTTCCTCTGTTCCTTCTTCTTTTTCGCTGATATCATTTACCGGTCTCTCAAGGCCCTCTATCTTGATACCATGTTTTTCTGCATAATCCCAAAGAGCTGCATGAATTGCCTCCTCAGCAAGCAAAGAGCAGTGCACCTTGACCGGTGGTAGTCCGTCAAGAGCCTCCATTACTGCCTTGTTTGTTACCTGAAGTGCTTCCTGGATGGTCTTTCCCTTTACAAGCTCTGTAGCCATTGAGCTTGTTGCTACGGCAGCGCCGCATCCGAAGGTCTTGAATTTTGCCTCCTGGATAATTCCGTTATCATCGATATCCAGGTACATACGCATGATGTCTCCGCACTTTGCGTTACCTACAGTTCCCACTCCGCTTGGGTTCTCGATTTCTCCAACATTTCTTGGATGGTTAAAATGGTCCATTACTTTTTCACTGTATGCCATATCTTTTTCTCCTTGTTCTGTACTATATTATCCCAGCCCCGCGCCTCTTTCCGCGCGCAGGGCTCTTTTGTCCTGTCAGATCTACTTCTGATGCTTTATAAAATCCTCATAAAGCGGTGACATTGCTCTTAAATGTTCAATAATACCCTTCAGCTTGTCCACTACATAATCGATATCCTCTAAGGTTGTCTCATCGGATATCGTAAGGCGAAGTGAACCATGTGCAATCTCATGTGGCAGTCCGATCGCAAGAAGTACATGGGACGGGTCAAGTGAACCGGATGTGCATGCGGATCCGCTGCTGCCGCATACACCTGCCTGATCAAGAAGAATCAACATGGATTCACCCTCGATAAAACGGAAACAGAAGTTTGCGTTGTTGGCAAGTCTCTGTGATGGATGTCCGTTCAGCCGGGCATATGGAATCTCCTCTAAGACACGGGAAATCAGATGATCACGAAGTTTTGTCTGATAAGCGATAGATTCTTCCATATGGTTTGCAGAAATCTCTGCTGCCTTACCCATTCCGACAATGCCCGGTACATTCAGTGTACCTGCACGACGCTGGCGCTCCTGTGCGCCTCCGTGAACAAATGAGCGGATCTTAACACCCTTACGGATATATAGGAAGCCGATTCCCTTTGGTCCACCAATCTTATGTCCGCTGGAACTTAGCATATCAATATGCATCTCGTCCACATTGATCGGGGTATGGGCAAATGCCTGAACAGCGTCCGTGTGGAACAGAATTCCATGCTCCTTTGCAATCTCGCCAATCTCCTTTAACGGTTCGATCGTTCCGATTTCGTTGTTTGCTGCCATAATTGAAATCAGGATAGTATCCGGACGGATGGCGGCTTTCAACTGTTCAAGGTCTACAACGCCATTCTCATCCACATCCAGATATGTTACTTCATATCCCTGCTTCTCCAGCCACTGCGCAGTGTGAAGGATAGCATGGTGTTCAATCTTGCTGGTAATGATATGTTTTCCCTTAGACGCATACGCCTCTGCAGTTGCCTTAAGTGCCCAATTATCTGACTCGCTGCCACCGGCAGTAAAATAGATTTCCTCTGTTCTGGCGCCGATAACCTTTGCAATTTCTTCCCGTGCAGATGTTACTGCATCGTTTGCCGTTCCTGCAAACGTATAAATTGCAGATGGGTTCCCATAATACTCGGTAAAGTAAGGCTTCATCGCCTCGAAAACCTCCGGGAGTACCCTTGTTGTTGCTGCGTTGTCCATATAAATGACTTTATCGCTCATAATTGTTCCTTCTTTCTATATAATATATTGTCCATTTTTTGCACTTTGCCATTCCAAAAGATCCTGTAAGGTGATGTTGTCCACCACTCCGTTTACCGCATCGTTGATCTGTTTCCAGACGATCGAAGTCACGCATTGGTCTGCTCGGTCGCATACAAAATCTTCATCCTCAAGGCATGCCACCGGAGCAAGGCTTCCCTCCATCTGGCGCAGGATCATTCCCACGGTGTAGTCCTTCGGCTCCCTTCGAAGTGAATAGCCTCCCTGTGCGCCACGGATGCTCTTGACAAATCCAGCCTTATTCAATACAGAAATAATCTGTTCCAGATATTTATCCGAAATGCCCTGACGCTTCGAGACATCCTTCAGGCTGACCGGTTCACTTGGGTCTGCACTTGCCAGATCGAGCATCAGCCGAAGTGCATATCTGCCTTTTGTCGATATCTTCATATCCCTTCCGCCTCTCGTTTCTATCAATTCCTAGTAACGAAGTATACATTCTTAATTCCTAGTTGTCAATAGGAATTAAAACCAAAAGATGCAGCCGTACAGAATCCGTTCTGTACGGCTGCATCTTATATTTATTTATTCTCGATTTAATATTATTTAATTCCCTCTAAACAAAAGGATTAAAGAATCTGCTGCCATCTGCATACGTTATCACAAGGCTTACAATCATAAACAAAACGGAAAATACAAGTACCAGATAATCATTTCTCTTAAGTGGCCTCTCCATGTACCAGCTGCGCTTTTTATGCTTACCGAATCCCCGGAGTTCCATTGCGTTGCTGATCGTGTCAATCCGCCCCATGCTCGATTTGTTGTCCTCCTTGTTTATATATACATCTTGTATAACAAACCTTAAAGTAAAAATCCGAGCGTCCCGCTTCGAATCCTTCCGACAGCCGCTACCTTTATAACCAGCTCCCTCCAGGCGACCCTGCGGCACATGAGAGGTTCTGCTTAGGGCTGCTGTATTCCTACCCTGACCCGGTTCACAGATTCCCATTGCGCAAGACCCAGACGTCAACACTGATTACAAAGGGCTGCACCACCGGTCAGACCCTCCACGAGACATCACCCCAACTATAGCGGATTGTTGGTTCAAGGTACCGCTACCACCCCAGCTGCTCGGAGACTTAAGTATAATCCATGAAATGCCCCATTGTCAAGGCATCTGCTCTTTTGCCGTCTTCTTTTTTTGGCGAAGCTTACGGAAAAAGTCAGAAAGCATCCTCGCGCATTCCTCCTCCCGCACGCCGCGCGTAATTTCAACCTGATGATTGAAGGCTTCCATCTGTAAGAGATTTAAGATAGAACCAGCACATCCAGCCTTGGGATTCATCGTTGCAATCACGACACGCTTCAGCCGGGATTGTACGATCGCACCCGCGCACATCTGACACGGCTCCAGGGTCACATACATCGTGCAATCCTCCAGCCGCCAGTCTCCTGTCTTTTTGCTTGCCTTGCGGATTGCCGCAAGCTCCGCATGTGCGAGTGTGTTTTTATCTGTATTTCTCCGATTGTAGCCGCGTGCAATGATCCTTCCGTCCTGCACGATCACACAGCCGATCGGCACTTCATCAAGTGCTGCCGCCTTTTTTGCCTGCGTGATTGCGGCTTTCATATATTTTTCATCCTGTGTCATAGACTTTGTACTCCATCTTGCGATATAATTAGTGTATCTGTGAGTTTCTCTCACCATATTACCCGAATATAAGGGAGTTTACAATTATGTTGTTTGCATACGAAACCGACCGCCTCATTCTCCGCATCCCAAAACCGGATGCGGCGTCTGCGGTCTTAGATTTTTATCTGCGTGACCGCGCATACTTTGAACAGTTTGAGCCGGATCGTCCGAATCAATTTTACACGCTGAATTTTCAAAAGGCAATGCTTCGTTTTGAGTATAATGCGGCAGTAAAACTCCACTCTGTGCGTTTTTACGTCTTTTCCAAGTCCGTGCCGGATCGCGTTATCGGGACGATCTGCTTCCGCAATATCCAAAGCAGCGTGTATTCCTCCTGCGAGATCGGCTATAAGTTTTCCACCGATTCTCAGCATCTGGGTTATGCCACAGAGGCGATGGAAAAAGTTTTAGATATCATCTTCGATGAACTGCATCTTCACCGTGTCATGGCTATGGTTCTTCCGGATAACATACCATCGATCCGGCTTCTGGTGCGGCTCGGCTTTCTCTGCGAGGGCATCAGCCGCGAACACATGCAGCTTCAGGGTGTCTGGCGTGACCATGCGCAGTACTGTCTGCTGGCTTCCGATCACATTTCCAGAAGGCAGAGCCAATAGCCGAATTTGCCGATTGGTTCATCTTGGGACAAGTGCCTCGGACAACTTCCGTCCGTCACTTCTGTTTCAGTTCTGAAATCCGGGAATCCGAAAAGCAGAGCCATCATCCGTTCCGGTCTTTCGTAGATTCCCGGCACCCCTAAGTACGTCCGTTTCACGCCTCCCTCCTCGCACTCCCATACGATCAGATAATGATAATTAAAAAATCCGTGGATAAGGAAACTATTGTTGCACAGATACCAGTTCCGCTTCGGCAGCTTGCGGATGTCGCTCAAGTCGATCCTGCGCGGCTGCCGCGGGGACGTTCCTTTTGACACGCAGGACTGCTGCTGGATGGGTTCTTCTGCAGGCTGTTGGGTTG
>JBNMJQ010000036.1:0-15683 GCA_050873865.1 Agathobacter sp.
AGCTTTATTAAATGCACCATTTTTTATACCAAAAGATGCAGACTTGTTCAAAAATAGAAAAATTCATACAAAGAAACGCCAAAACCGACATTTGCCGGAGTTGGCGTTTCTTAATTAGGGACTTATTTTACAGCCCCTTTTGCGTTAGATCCCCCGGCATATCACGTGGAGTATTTTGGCCAAATCTTACAAAATTCGACATAAATGTCAAAAAAGAGCGAAAGATTTTCAGTATTTAAAGACGAAAAATGTGGAATGGTGCATAAAAATATGATATAGTAAAAATCGAATTTTATCTCTGTAGTTATAATTTGGAGGTCTTTTATGAGCGAGAATATATTAAGAAAACGAAATGAAATCCCGGTGGAAGATACCTGGTGTATGGAAGATATGTATGCAACGGATGAACTGTGGGAAGAGGAGCAGCAAAAGCTCGAAAATCTGGCAGATGAGGTTGCGGACTATAAAGGAACACTCGCAAAGAGCGGGGCAGATCTTCTTGGCTTTTTTGAAAAAAGTGATGAAATTGCATATTACAGATCGCGTGTCATCGTGTATGCAAATCAGCGGAATCATCAGGATACCGCAGTTTCCAAGTACCAGGGTTATGTCGCAAAGGCAGAACATGCTGCTGTTAAGGTGGCTGCCGCAATGTCTTTTGCAAAACCGGAAATCCTTGCAATCCCGGAATCACGTTTACAGGAGATGATGGAAGAGGAGCCGGGACTTAAGAAATATGAGCGTCGGCTGAAGGAAATCTTACGGGCAAAGCCTCACACACTTTCAGAAGCGGAGGAGAAGCTTGTCGCAATGGCAGGAGAGGCACTTAGCGGCGCTGAGAATACGTTTTCCATGTTAAACAATGCGGATATTAAGTTTCCGACGATCCGTGATGTGGAAGGAAACCGCATTCCGCTTACGAACGGCAACTTTGTCGTGTTGGAAAAGAGCAAGGACCGAAGCCTGCGTAAACAGGCATTTGAGGGCCTGTATCATACATATGAGCGGCTGGGAAATACCATTGCTTCCATTTACCTGAATCAGGTAAACGCAAATGAATTTTATGCCGCTGCCGCAAAATATCCAAGTGCACGTGCCATGTTCATGGACGAGGGAAATATTCCCGAAACAGTATACGACAGTCTGATTGAAGCCGTGCATGCACATCTTCCGGCGGTACACCGCTATGTGGGACTGCGCAAGCAGCTTCTTGGCGTGGAAAAGCTTCATATGTATGATGTATATGTGCCGATTGTTGAGAGCGTGGAGCATAAATACACCTTCGAAGAGGCAAAGGAGATTGTCCTGAAGGCACTCGCTCCGATGGGAGAGGAATATGTTTCTATCCTGAAGGAGGGATTTGACAATCGCTGGATTGATGTATACCAGAACGAGAACAAGCGTACCGGTGCATATTCCTGGGGCGCATATGGCACACATCCATATGTCCTTTTGAATTTCCAGGGAGATCTGGACAGCGTGTTTACACTGGCACATGAAATGGGACACGCAATCCACACCTATTATTCCAATAAGACGCAGGATATCACATATTCTTCTTATCTGATTTTTGTTGCAGAGGTTGCTTCTACCTGCAATGAATCTCTTCTCATGCATTATCTGCTTGAGAATACAACAGATCCGAAGGAGCGCAGATATCTGATCAATCATTTCCTTGAGTCTTTCCGCGCAACCGTGTATCGTCAGACGATGTTTGCGGAATTTGAAAAGATCGTACATGAAAAGAAAGAGGCTGGCGAACCTCTTACCAAGGAAGTCTTAAATCAGATTTACCATGATCTGGTTGTACTTTACTTTGGACCGGAGATGGTTGTGGACGAGGAGATTGACTGCGAGTGGATGAAGATTCCGCATTTTTATACTTCTTTCTATGTATATCAGTACGCAACCGGATATTCTGCAGCAACAGCTTTTTCAAAGAAGATTCTTAAAGAGGGAAAGAGTGCGGTTGACCAATATGTCGGCAATTTCCTGTGCGGCGGATGCTCTAAGGATCCGATTGACCTGCTCAAAGCAGCGGGTGTTGACATGAGCACGCCAAAGCCGGTCGAAGATGCTCTGTCTGTATTCGAAGAGTACCTTAAGATGTTTGAACAGCAGATGTAATTATATTTATAAAAATTAAATGGAGGGAAGCAGTTATGGATCTACAGACAAGACAGTTACAAGACAAAAACCGCATCGGAAGCATCGGTGCAATTGTTATCTCAGCAGCAATTCTTATTATGACATTGCTTGGATTTGTGTATGGAAGCGGAACGTATCTGGTTGTACGTGCGGCTGTGGCAGTTGCCGTAATTCTGATAAACGCAGTGTGCGGCAGAATTATGAAGTCCAGCCCGAATTATGTACACGTATGCAGTTATTCACTGCTTGCCGTTTATATCACTACTGCGGTGACAGCCCGGTCACTTGTGATGATGACAATTCTGTACAGTATCGCAATTCTGCTGATGGCATATGCAAGCTTAAAAATTGCTTACGAAGGTGCAATCGCAGCTTTGATCGGACTGACTATCAGTGCGGGAATGCTGCTTAAGATGGGGCTGACCAATGCCACTGAGGTTGTAATGGTGGGACTGTTTGCAATCTGCGCTTGTATTCTTGAAGTTATCATTACCAAAATGCTGATCAAGCATACCGATGAGAATGTGGCAGCTGCAAAATCTGCTGCAGATGTTCAGATTAAAACCTCCACGGAGGTAGTCCGCCTGGCAGAGGAGCTGAATCAGAAATTCGTTGAGGCCCAGGGCGTTTCTTCCACGTTAAATGATGCTATGCAGTCCAGCCACAATTCAGTCTCTGAGATCTCAGAGAGCACGAAACTGACCGCGGAGGCAATCGAGCGTCAGACAACCCAGACCTCGGATATTTACCAGAGCATTCAGGAGGTTGGCAAGGAGGCACAGGCAATCAGCGAGATCTCAGACCGGACAAATGAGACCATCAACGAGGGAGTTGCGCTGATTGAAAAACTGAAAGAGCAGGCTGCCGGTGTTGCAAAGATCAATACAGAAACCAAGGCAACCACAGAGGCGCTGAACATCAGTATCCGTGATGTCCAGGCAATCACGGAGACGATCCTTGGCATTTCGAGTCAGACCAATCTACTAGCCCTCAATGCTTCTATCGAGGCGGCAAGAGCCGGAGAGGCCGGAAAAGGCTTCGCAGTTGTTGCGGATGAGATACGAAGTCTTTCCGAGGGAACCAGACAGGCAACCGAGAAGATTTCCGAGATTATTGCAAGACTGACCAAGGATGCACAGAGTGCGGCAGACAGTATGATGCAGTCTGCTGAATATGCGCAGAAACAGAATGATCTGATCGAAGAGACCGGAGCGAAGCTTGCGGATATGCAGGCGGAGACAGACGAACTTCACAGAGGTGTCGTTCAGGTAAATGGTGCTGTACAGAGAGTAGTTGAGGCCAATACCATTATTATGGAAAGTGTGACAAATCTTTCCGCCACAAGCGAAGAGGTGGCTGCCTCAAGCGAGACGATGTTACAGATCAGCGATTCTTCCATGAGTGCGCTGGAAAATATGAATGGTGTCCTTGCGGAGATCAGCAGGATTTCACAGAATATGGAAGAGGCTGCAAAATAACAGTGCAGTAAACAGAATGCATGTGCTGTCCCAAGATTTCGCAGATGCTTTCTGCTATTAGATTTTTTCACTATGAGAAATGGAGCAAAGATGGATAGAATTAAGAGTTTTGAAATCAATCACAATATCTTAGAGCCGGGATTTTATATTTCCAGGGAAGACGCAGATGTTATCACCTATGATCTTCGCACAAGAAAACCAAATGCCGGCGATTATATGAGCAATCTTGCGATGCATTCCGTAGAGCATATGTTTGCAACGTTTGTGCGCAATTCCGAGATTGCATCGGATGTTGTCTACTTTGGACCGATGGGTTGTCAGACAGGCTTTTATCTGCTTGTCCGCAACCAGAAGCCGTCAGCGGTGTTTGAAATTACAAAAAGAATTTTAAAGCAGATTCTGGATTATGAGGGACCTGTCTTTGGAGCGTCTGCAATTGAATGTGGCAATTATCGTAACCTTGATCTTGCTGCTGCAAAGGTAGAGTGCAGGGCGTATCTTGCGGTTTTAGAGAACCAGACAAATATGGAATTTACATACCCGAAGGAGGATTAACAAATGAAAATCGGCGTTATCGGCGCTATGCAGATGGAAGTAGATAATTTAAAAGAAGCACTAGAGGATACCTCTACCCATACATACAGCGGGGTGGAGTACGTATGTGGCAGGATTGGTGACACGGAAGTTGTTGCAGCCGTTTGCGGAATTGGAAAGGTATTTGCCGCAATATGTACGGAGGCGATGATCTTAGAGTTTCATGTGGATATGGTGATCAACATCGGTGTGGCAGGTGCACTTACCAGGGATCTTGGCGTGCTTGATGTCGCAGTGGCAAAGAATGTGGTACAGCACGACATGGATACTTCGCCGCTTGGCGATCCGTATGGACTGATTTCGGGAATCAACGAGATCCTGCTTCCGGCCAACCCATCTATGTGCAGTCTCCTCGGGGAGTGTTTAAAGGACAAGGGTGTTCACTATTTGACAGGAACAATTGCTTCCGGAGATCAGTTTGTGGCAACGGAAGAGAAGAAAGAATGGATCCGAAGCCATTTTGAGGCGATCGCCGCTGAGATGGAGGGAGCCAGCATCGGTCAGGTATGCTATATCAACAAGGTGCCGTTCGCAATCCTGCGCTCTATTTCTGACAGCGAAGGCGGAGCGATGGATTACCAGACATTTGCAGAGAAGGCTGCAATCCTTTCCATTGAGGTTGTAATCGAGTTTATCAACCGTGCAGGAGAACTGCAGCTATAAAACGGAATGTGCATACGGATGCCTGCATAAGATGTAAAAAAGCTTTGTGCAGGTAAGTATGAAATATGTTCATTATGTAAAAAGAATACAGAAGAAAGTAAAGGAGCTGCAAAGAAAGCCCACTGCGAAAGCATTCGTGGTGGTTCTTTTCTTAAGTCTGCTCCTTTTTGCTTTTCTGATAAAGGATTCCACCGGGAATGGTACATATCTGGCTACGGCGGCAAACATCGGGGCAGACAGCTCCTATGGAGACCGGGAACTGCCGATCTATTGCGTGGATACCACAGAGAACAAGGTGGCGCTCAGCTTTGATGCGGCATGGGGCGCAGAAGATTTTGAACGGATCATGGAGACGTTGGATAAGCATAATGTTAAGGTTACGTTTTTTATGACAGGCGGATGGGTGGAGACTTATCCGGACTGCGTAAAGGAGCTGGTTGAGAGAGGGCATGATCTTGGCAATCACAGCGAGCATCATTATGATATGACTTCCATCTCAAAGGAGGAGCAGGTGGATGAGCTGCAGAAGGTACATAATCGTGTCAAGGAATTGACCGGATATGAGATGTATCTGTTCCGCCCACCATATGGCGCATATTGCAATTCTCTTATCAATACGGCATATTCCATCGGCTATTATCCGATTCAGTGGTCGGTGGATTCCCTCGATTGGAAGGACTATGGCGTGGACTCCATCATCAATACAGTATGCAATCACAAGGCACTTGGACCCGGCGCGATCATCCTTTGCCACAACGGAGCAAAATATACGGCTGATGCACTCGATGCAATGCTGACCAGCCTGGAAGAAAAGGGCTACCAGATCGTTCCGATATCGGAACTCATCATGAAAACCAACTACCACATGGACGTAACCGGCAAACAGATAGCTAACTAGGGACGTTCCTTTTGACACGCACAGCGCCCATTGGCACAAGGAGCGCCTATTGACACAAGGAGCGCCTATTGGCATAAGGAGTGCACAGTGGCATAAGGAGCGCCTATTGGCATAAGGAGTGTCCATTGGCATAAGGAGCGTCCGATGGCATAAGGAGTGCACAGTGCTGCAAGGAGCTCCCAATGGCACAAGGAACGTCAATTGACACAAGAGAAGCTCATTTGTGCAGTTTGGATAAAATAGAAAACAGTAAAATGCGCAAAAACATATGAAGAAAAATGCAATTACATTCTTAAAAGCGGAATGGCAGTGGCATTTCGCACAAATAGACTGCACTTGCGCAAAAATATACAAAAATTGCGCATTGGATAAGTTGTATATTTTGGCGTGGTACTGAGGTCACAGATTGGAAAATGTGAATAAAAAAGAACCGAAAACCTTGGAAAACTTGCCGATTGAATGAAAAAGCAGAACAATGGTACACTTGGATTATTGAGTGAGCAACCGTTTGCTCAAAAAGTTTTTTAGGGAGGAAGGAACTATGAAAAGAAAACGGAAAAAAAGAATTGTAAGTTTTCTATTGACGTTGGCGTTAGCTCTTACACAGTTTAGTCTGGTGGGAGGGGGCGCAAGCATTGCCAAAGCAGACACAACAGAGGAAAACAACGAGGGGTACAAGGTTGTTGTAACACCGGAGATCTATGAGGCTAAGACCGGAGAAAAAGTGTCATTGAGTGCGAAGGTTACATACAACGGAACGGAGATCACAGATCTCGAAAGCGAGAACCTATTCTTATGGTGGTGGGTAGATTCATGGAACGATCATTCAGATGGATTAAGTGATTGTACATTTAGCAATTATGACGATAACAGCGGACATTCACTTATCGCAGATGTTACAGTGCCATCTAATGGAACTTATTATATTGCGGCAGAGTTAAAGGACAGTAGTGCGGACGTGGCGGAGACAGTTTTTGCGCAGATCAATGCATCTTCAACCACAAAGGAACAGACCGCTTCCACGATTGTTGTAACAGCAAGTAATACGGAAATCAAGGTTGGGGAAACTGTAAAATTCAGTGCTTCTGTTACAGGTGCAGATGGGGAGGTCATCACAGATCTGGAAGAAGCAGGCTTGAAGCTCTGGTGGTGGATCGATTGCTGGAATGATCACGCAGACGGTGGAAAAAGTACAGATGTGGAATTTTCTAATTATGATGAGAATTCCGGATATTCGCTTACCGCGGATGCAGCATTTAAAGTGGCAGGAACCTATTATGTGGCGGCAGAGATGAGCGGATATTCTACGCAGTATACAACCATTACGGTAACAGAGGCAGAAGAGGATAATGATACTGCTGTCGATGCAAATGTATATGTAAAGAAAATTTCCGGGTTGTCTGATGATTTCATTACCGGTGCAGATGTATCCTCTTATCTGTCCCTGATTAAAAGTGGAGCAAAGTTCTATGATGAGGATGGCAACCTGCTGGATGAACAGGGCTTCTTTAATTATCTTGCTGCCGGCGGGACAAATTATATCCGCGTTCGTGTGTGGAATAACCCATACGACAGCGAAGGAAATGGTTACGGCGGTGGAGACAATGATCTTGAGACGGCAAAGGTGATCGGAAAGTATGCGACCGATGCCGGAATGAAAGTGTTGATCGATTTCCATTATTCTGATTTCTGGGCAGATCCGGGAAAACAGAAGGCGCCAAAAGCGTGGGCATCTATGAGTGTTTCTGAAAAGGAAACTGCAATTTACGACTTTACAAAGGATGCATTGGAAGAATTACAAGCTGCAGGTGTTAATATAGGAATGGTTCAGGTTGGAAACGAGACTACCGGTGGATTCTGTGGGGAGACTGATTGGGCAAATATCTGCACATTGTTTAATGCAGGTTCCAAAGCAATCCGTGATGTGTCAGAGGATATCCTGGTGGCACTTCATTTTACGAACCCGGAAAAAAGTGGAAAATATGCCTCTATTGCAAAAACGTTAAATGATAATAAGGTAGATTATGATGTATTTGCATCTTCCTATTATCCATATTGGCATGGAACCACTGCAAATCTTACCAGCGTGCTTAAGAACATTGCAGATACTTATGGCAAGAAGGTTATGGTTGCCGAGACATCATGGGCATTTACATTGGATGATGGAGATGGACATGAGAACACTGTCCGTGTTGGTAATAATGATACCGATCAGCCATATGACTTTTCTGTTCAGGGACAGTGTACTGAGATCGCTTCTGTTGCACAGGCAGTTGCAGATATCGGTGATAGTGGAATCGGTTTGTTCTACTGGGAGGCTGCATGGATTCCTGTAACCTATGCGTATGACGCAGACGGAAATAAGATTGAGAGCATCTATGAAGCAAATAAAGCTGCATGGGAAGCAAATGGTTCCGGCTGGGCAGCTTCCTTTGCAAATGAGTATGATGCAGAGGATGCAGGAAAGTGGTATGGCGGCTCGGCAGTTGACAACCAGGCATGGTTTGATCTTCAGGGAAAAGCATTAGAGACAGTTCATATTTATAACTATATCCGAACCGGAACCAAGGTGCCGGAAACGGTAACCGGGGTCGCCGTAGATGCAGTTACAACGGAACTTTCAAATGCGGCAGGCATTGCGATGCCTGCAACAGCAACTGTAAAGTATAATACCGGGAAGACGATTGCTGTAGATATAACATGGAATCAGGAAGAACTTGCAAAGGCAATCGCATCCGGAACCGGTGTATACACGATAACCGGAAGCTATATGCTTGATGATGAGGCAAAGACGATCCAGACAACTTTAACAATCTATCCAGACAACATACTGACAAATGGCGGCTTTGAAACGGGTGAGCTTTCCCCGTGGACAGCGGAGGCGGACAGCAACGGAGCTGTGACAAAGGATGATCCTCGAACCGGGGCAAAGAGCTATCATTACTACGATGCAAGTGATATGACATACACCGTCTCACAGAAAATCTCAGTTGAGGCAGGGGTATATAGCTTTGGCGGATATGTGCAGGGACGTGCAAACGTTGATGGCGAATCATATCAGGTATTCGTGACAGTAGGAGATAAGACTTATACCGCAGACCTTACGCCGAACGGATGGGCTGTTTGGCAGAATGGCGAAGTAAAGGAAGTTACGGTATCTGAGGCTGCTGAGATTACAGTTGGATTTACAGCAACCGCAAGTGCTGGCGCTTGGGGAACATGGGACGACTTCTATTTATATCGTATAGGAGATGTACCTGCAACCACACCAGATGAGAAACCAAGTGAGGGAACGGAAACTAAGCCGGACGAGAAACCAAGTGAAGGAACAGAAACTAAGCCGGACGAGAAGCCAAGTGAGGGAACAGAAACTAAGCCAACCGAGAAACCAAGTGAGGGAACGGAGACCACGCCAACCGAGAAGCCAAGCGAGGGAACCGAGACCACGCCAACCGAGAAACCAAGCGAGGGAACGGAGACTACGCCAACCGAGAAGCCAGACGAGAGCACGAATCAGGAAACATCCTCAGGAACAGAGACGACTACTACGGAACAGCAGCAGTCAACCGCGGAGCAACCACAGCAGACAAGCGGCAAAACTTTGGAGCCGACAGTAAATAAGAACATCAGGGCAGATGTTTCTGACAATGCCCCAAAGGCAAGAGTATCCACCAATGAAAAGGGAGAGGCTGCTTTAAAGACGCTCGGAAAGACAAGCGAGCCGGTTGTTCTTGTCCGCTCCAGGGTAACAATTAATGGAGTTACATACAGCATTACTTCGGTTGAAAAGAATGCATTTGCAAAATGCGGAAAAGATACATGGAAGGTTACTCTTTCCAAGAGCATCCATACGCTTGAGGATAATGCATTTACCGGAAGTAAACTGACACAGTTCAATGTTTACGCAAGAACTGCAATGGAAATTTCCGACAAGGCATTTGAGGGTGTTGACACTTCGAAGATGACTGTTAAGGTCACAATGAAGATGAGTAAGAAAGAGTTTAAGAAAATGACCAAAGCACTTCGGGCTGCGGGATTTAAGGGAAAGATCGTTCAGATGAAATATCATTAATTCACAGCTGATGATAAAAACAGTATGAACAGGTTACACTAAAAGAGAGGCACCGGACAGAGAGGATACTCTGTTCCGGCGCCTTTTTCCATTATATAGGAAATTCCATTTCCTATATAATGAAAATGTTCCGCAGGGATGCGCCCCGTGTGCAGTTGAAGATGCACTTGCGCTCCACACGGAAACGGTAGCTCCTTTCCGAAAACCGCTATTGACAGATAACTGATTATGGTGTATATATACAATATAAACAGTAAAGCAAAACGGGAGAAAAGAGCTATGAAGATAGATTTGAAAAAGAACATGAACATTGCGCCTTTACTTGGGGAAAAGAAGGGCTGGAATATTGTGGTGGAGATTCTGGTATTTCTTGCAGTTATGCTTTTATGCATGATCGGTCAGGCAATTGTTACCGTTCCAATAGAGTCTGCATTATTGTTTAAGAATGCAGGATATATGGCTGCGGTTCAAAGCGGTGATGCGGCTGCAATCATGGATGCAACGAATGCTGTTCTGGCAAATGAGAGTTTTACCGTTCTGTCTCTGGCAGCAGAGCTTGTTATGATAGCAATTGTGCTTGGGTTTTGTGCTTTGTGTGAAAAGCGTAAGCCACGGCAGGTTGGTTTTGTAAAGAAAAACATTTTAAAGGAATATGGAACCGGCCTTGCTCTCGGCTTTGCGGCATTTTCAGTGGCGGTATTGCTTGCAGCTCTCACGGGTGCAGTCAGTCTTTCATTTGCCGGCGGCGATGTGATTTTAGTATTTTTTGCAGCAGGATTCATGATTCAGGGAATGGCAGAGGAAGTTCTGTGCAGAGGATACCTGATGTGTTCGGTAGCGAGACGCTATCCGCTCTGGGTGGGAATTCTTGCCAATTCTGTTGTATTTGCAGCACTCCACCTTTTGAACTCAGGTATTTCGGCACTGGCATTTGTTAATCTTGTACTGTATGGAATTTTTGCTTCTCTTTATTTTGTCCGCAGAGGTAATATCTGGGGAATCGGAGCATTTCATGCTGTATGGAATTTTGTGCAGGGCAATTTCTATGGAATACAGGTCAGTGGCACAGGTAAAATGACATCTGTTTTTGCAAGCTCCTTTACAGAGGGAAGAGAGCTCATTAACGGAGGTGCATTTGGGCTTGAGGGCGGTCTTGCGGTAAGTGTTGTGCTTGCAGTAGGCATTGTTTTGCTGTATCTTGAACCTTGGAAAAAGGCAGAAGCAGCATAGAGTAAAAAGAAACAGGGTGTATAACATGAAGATATCACAGACATCGGGCGTACCGATTTATCAACAGATTGCGGATGCATTCCGGACAGATATTCTTGCCGGGAAATATTCCCAGGGGGAATATCTGCCATCTATCCGCGGTCTGGCAAAGGAATTAAAGATCAGCGTAATCACAACAATGAAAGCATATGAACAGTTGCAGGAAGAGGGGCTTGTGACCGGAGTTCAGGGAAAAGGCTTTTATGTGAACGCACCAAACAGTGAGATGCTGCGGGAGCAGCATCTGCGAAAGGTGGAGGATTCTCTTACGGAGGCGATCCAGGCTGCGAAGATCGCCGGGATGAGTGACGAGGAACTGATGCAGACCTTGCAGACATTGTTTGCGATGAGAGAGGAATAGTATATGAATGACCAATATGTAATAGAAGGCAGGAATCTGCATAAAAAGTTTAAGGGATTTTCACTCAATATCCCGCTGCTTCAGATTCCGAAGGGATTTGCGACTGCACTCATCGGAGAAAACGGAGCGGGAAAAACGACTCTGATGAATATGATAGCGGGAATACGTCTGGACTATGATGGGGAACTTACCTACTTCGGACAATACAGTGATGACGACAGGGAGAAAAATCCGGTAGTAAAAAACAGCATCGGATATACAGGAACAGGCGACTATTATCTGCCGCAGTGGACGGTCCGGCAGGTGGAAAATCTTTCCGGATTGTTGTTTGACGGATTTGATGCGGAATGTTTCCGGCAGTGGTGCAGGGATCTGGCGATTTTCCCGGAAGGCAGATATGAGAAAAATAAGAAAGTCAGTGCGCTTTCCGATGGAAACCGGACAAAACTGATGCTTGCCGGAGTTCTTGCGAGAAATACAAAAATGCTTCTTTTAGATGAGCCGGCCTCCTCCCTTGATCCGTTGATGAGGGACCGCCTGTGTGAGATGATCCGTGACTATCTAAACGAGGACGAGGGCGAGAAGAGCGTTTTCTTTTCCACGCACAACATCTCTGACATGGAGAATGTGACTGATTACGCTATCATTATGGAACATGGAACCATTGTGGAGCAGGGCTTTGTGGAGGAACTGAAAGAAAAATATATTCTGGTAAAGGGAGAGAAAGAGGACGAGACCGCCGCTGCCCCTTACATGTATACAATGAATTCAAGCCATTATGGCTTTGAAGGTATTTGTCTGTCTGAAAACCTTGATAAGCTGGCAGGGCTTGATATAACCACAGAGGTTCCTTCACTTTTTCAGCTCAGCGTCGCGATCATGAAGGTTAATTCACACATGAACCGGAAGCAGAGGTGATCGGATGAGAATGCAGTTAAAAAGCTATCGGGCTTTTGTGGCACAGCCATACCGTGCAATAGAGATCTGGGGACTTTCGGCGATTCTGCTGCTTGCCTACTGGCTGCTTGCACCCCACTTTGGGATAACAGCTTTAATTGTATGCTACAGTGTGTATATTCAGCTTGATATGATCTGGGATTTCTGGATCTTTGGAGGAATATGCCGGAAAAACAGCGCCAAAATGGATTTTGTGAAGTCCTCCTGTTATGGATATGCAGGACTTAAAATGGCAATACTGACAGACCAGATGAGACGCTTTGTGATGTTTGCCATATTGTCCGGCGGGCTGATGGCAATCACTGTGATACAGGAAAAACGCACGATCGGAAGTGCCGAACTGTGGTACACGGCACTGTTAATTCTTGCACCATATGCGGTCAATACCCTGTTGTTAAATATTTCGCGCTACATTGAATTTTTTCAGCTGTACATATTGGTGCCATGTGCGGGGGGCGGATTTGTAGCAGGCTTGCTGGCGGCGTTTGGAGAGCAGCTTTCAGATGGAACAACGGTGACAGGGAAACAGATGATCTTTCTGGTAATATTGCTGTTCCTTGGAATTATCGGCACCGCTGTAACAATATGGCATATATTGTTTCGGATTAAAAAAAGCTATCGGGATACCGTATGATGGAGGATATTCATGTTTGATAAGATAAAAAAAGGTCTGATGCTTGCCGGATATGGATTGGGATTTAAGTCGCAGCTTCTTTTTGCGGTGGGATTCATGCTGGGGGGATTCGCATTGGAATTTTTTGACAAAGCGGGCAATATACTAGGCGGCTTCTACATAGTGCTTGCGGCAATGTTTGTCCTTCAGCTTGTCATCTCACTGAATTTATCTACGATGGTGCAGACTTCTCCCTATAAGAGAAAGCTTGAGACGGTTATTCCGATTCTGACATCGACGCCGCTTTTGCTTTTTAATTATACCGTGATGGTGTTGATACGCCTGTACTATCTGTATCTGGATCCTGCGGTGACAGCAGATGTAAACAGACAGATGCAGGTTCGCAGCGGTCTTGTCGCAATCAGCATCCTGCTGTTTGTTACTGCGATATATATGGGAGTCTGCTACAAATTTTTCTGGAGCTCTTTTGTATTTTTATTTGCGGTTGTTTTTCCGATTGCATTCATAAGCAGGGCAGATTGGTTTGCCCATTTTGTGATGAAACTTCCGATTTGCGGAATCGTTGCAGGAGGATATCTGATGATTATCATCGGGCAGGCAGCAGCATATCTGGCTTCGGTGGTCTTCTACAAGCGGGAACTGTCACGCCATGCGTTTTCCGCGGCACTGAAGAGAAGCTTCAGGCAGTAGAGCAAAACTTGTCATCGATTCTTGATATCAAAAGCCGGATATGCTATACTATTTACTAATAGATGAAGCCTGTAGGATATAGAGAGCGGGCAGAAGATTAGGAGATGCAGGGATGACGGAATTTGGATTGATTGTTTTTTTGATTTTGATTCTTCTCGTAGTGATCGTAGCGGTAATTGTAGCAGTAGTATCTTCTGTAACGGCAGCTGTAGCAGCCAATGAAGATGATGACGATGCTGAGGAAGAGGGAACGCTGTAGGCGTATATTCCGGTACAACAGATATAATGGAAGATAAAGAGACTTTGGACGTGGTTCCGGGGTCTCTTTTTGTATTGGAAGAAGAGTTGCTGCAAATAATAAAAAGAATATTAAAAGACAGGTGGGAAGCTTGCATTTTCCTTTGGTCAGCGTATAATGAGAACGAATTGACCGACCGGTCGGTCGGAAAACAAAGATCATGATAAACAAAGTATTGCAAGGAGGACAAACATGATTTCAAAGTATAGTGTAAAACGGCCCTATACGGTTCTTGTTGGTGTCGTTTTGATTATTGTTCTGGGGATCACGTCACTTATGAAGATGACGACGGACCTGCTCCCGGACATGAGCTTTCAATATGCGCTGGTCATCACGACAGACATCGGAGCCAGTCCGGAGACGGTTGAGACGGAGGTAACGGCGCCGATTGAGGCTGCCATGGCAACGACCTCTAACATAAAGGGGATCACATCAACCTCATACAACAGCTACTCCATGGTTGTGCTTGAGTATGAGCAGAATGCCAACATGGATTCCGTGGTGATTGAGATCCAGCAGAAATTAGATCAGCTGGAGGGAGCCTGGAATGATGCGGTAGGAACACCTATGATCATGAAGATCAATCCGGATATGCTGCCAATCATGATTGCGGCAGTCGATAAGGATGGACTGAACCAGACAGAACTCTCCACCTATGTTGAGACAGAGCTGGTTCCGGCTCTCGAGAGCGTGGAGGGTGTTGCTTCTGTATCTGCCAGCGGTGATATTACGGAGAGCATGGAAGTTACCCTGAACCAGGAAAAGATTGATGCGCTCAATGAGAAGCTGCAGGAAGAGATCCTTTCACAGTTTGCAGATGCCCAAAAAGAGCTGGATGATGGCAGGACACAGATTGAGGATGGGCAGAGCGCGATCGACGATACGAAGGGACAGCTCGAGGATGCTATCAGCCAGGTGCAGCAACAGCAGCAGGACCTTTTAAAGAATGAGGAGGATCTGAAAGCACAGCGGAAGGAACTGGTTTCCCAGCAGTCGAGTCTGCAGACTGTTCTTGACGGAATCAATTCCTTTATGGAATCCGAAGACTATACGAGCCTTGCTTCTTTGGAAGAGGGAATCGGACAGATTAACGAGGCTATTGACCAGGCGCTTGCCGCAGGGGCAACGGAAGACATGGTTGCAACCCAAAGAGCAGAGGCGGCAACCTATCAGGCACAGCTTGATGCTGCAAACGCTGCAATCGCAAAACAGTTTGCCGGTCTTTCCGAGATGGGAATAACCGTAAACGGTTATGCAGATCTTCCGGCAGCAGCGGGAACTGTCAGCGAAATGCTTTCCCAGGTAAATACAGGAATTGCAACGATTGATGCAGCGCAGGAGCAGATTGCGCAGGGGAAGGTTTCCCTGTCAGATGCACTTGAGACGCTAAACACAAATACTGCACTTGCGGCTCTTTCCATAAGTGGAACTTCCGCACAGCTTGCGACCGCAGCAGCGTCCATGGATGATGCGCAGTCTTCCCTGGACTCTGCAAAAGACAGTGCGTTAGAGTCTGCGGATCTGACACAGATTCTGACTGTGGACATGATCTCTAATCTGCTGACAGCGCAGAACTTTAATATGCCGGCAGGATACGCGGCAGAGGGAACGAAGGATTACC
>JBNMJQ010000037.1:0-15354 GCA_050873865.1 Agathobacter sp.
AGTATAGATCCGCTATGTATGCAGCAGTGAAAGCAGCTAATCCAAATTGGAAACCGGGACAAAAATTTGATACAAGTATTCTTGATAATGTCACAAGAGAATCAGTGGAAGCGACACTTGTCAAAAATGGTAATAGGCTAGCTCGTAATTCTATTGATGTATCAGTATAGAATACAACAACTTCCAATTTGTAGCACTGACAAAATACAGAAGAACAGAATAAGTTTAATCAATCGGCAGGCGGCTAATCCTTAGCTGCCTGCCAGTTTTTATACCTATAAATCGTGCATTCTATAGGGGTGTTCAGATGAACCCCCTTTTGAACACCCCGGAGAAAATATGGTTAAATTGTATCAACATCAGTGTCCAAACAAATCCTTGTAACTGCGGGTATTATCCGGATATGCAGAAGTGCCGGTGCACAACATCCGGACGAAGCCGTTACTATCAGAAGATATCAAGACCGATTCTGGACCGGATCGATATATGTGTGGAGGCAGCTCCACTTAGTTATGAGGAGCTTGTGGCTACAAAGAAAAATGAATCTTCCGAGACGATAAGATCCCGTGTGATTGCATGCCAGCAGATACAAAGGAGACGGTATGAGGGCGAAGCATTTATACATAACAGCCGTATTCCGGCTTCGAAGATTAAACTGTATTGCGGACTGGGACAACAGGAAGAACTATTTATGGAGAAAGTATTCGAAAAAGAGCAGCTTACAGGAAGAAGTTTTCATAAAATCCTGCGGGTGGCGCGAACGATTGCAGATCTTGAGGAGCAGGAAAATATCCAGCTGCGCCATCTGAAGGAAGCGGTATGCTACCGGAGCATCAGTGAACGCTATTGGGGAGGTGCAGAATGAAATATGCATATTGGCTTGACAATATACCGGGGATATCAAGGGGGAAAACATTCCGGATATTGGATCAGGTTGCCACACCTGCCGAATTGTTTGAGACTTCGCCTGATGCAATCCGAAAGCTTGAGGGAATTACGGAGGCGGATGCATGTAACATTATAAGGAGTAAAAAGACAGATGATCCGGACGAAATGTTTGCAAAGCTTTCTGCACATGGAATTTCGTTTGTCAGTTATCTGGACAAAGAGTATCCCTCAAAGCTTCGCAATATTGCAGATCCTCCGTTTGCACTCTATTATATCGGGAATCTGCCGGATGAGAATCGTCATACGGTCGCTATTGTAGGGGCAAGAGGAAGGTCCGCATATGGAATGGAAGTAACCCAGAGGCTTGCGCAGGAGCTTGCCAGAGCCCATGTGCAGGTTGTCAGCGGAATGGCAAGAGGCGTGGATGGTGATGCACACAAAGGGTGCTTGAAGGAGGGCGGTGCAACCTATGCGGTACTCGGCTGTGGCGTAGATCATTGTTATCCTGCGGAACACCGCTATCTGTATGAGCAAATACCGGTAAATGGAGGAGTACTGTCGGAATATCCACCGGAAACTATGCCTCTTGCACGGCTGTTCCCTGCACGTAACCGTATCATTTCCGGACTCAGCGATTGTGTGGTCGTGACTGAGGCACGGAAAAAGAGCGGTTCACTTATAACTGCGGATTATGCAATGGAGCAGGGAAAAGATGTCTATGTTGTCCCGGGACGGATTACGGATAACTTAAGTAAAGGCTGTAATACCTTGATCAGACAGGGCGCCGGAATCATTTTGGACATTGAGGATTTTATGAAGGAATTGTCAATCCATACTCCTGCGGATTGTGTGCAAATGGACTTTCGAAAAAATTTACTTGAAAAAGACGAATGCTTGGTGTATAGTTTACTCGATTTTTGTCCGACATCTGTCGGAACAATTTTAGAAAAAACATCGTTACCGTTACTGGAACTTCTTGAACTGTTAGAGCGCATGGAGCACAAGGGATTAATTGCGGAAATTGCGCCGAATTATTACGTTCAAAGCTTATAGAACCGGATAAATATAAGGAGTACATCTTATGGCAAAATATCTTGTGATTGTGGAATCACCTGCAAAAGTAAAAACCATTAAGAAATTTTTGGGGAAAAACTATGAAGTTGTAGCTTCAAACGGACATATTCGGGATCTGCCGAAAAGCCAGCTCGGCATTGACGTAGAACATGATTTTGAACCGAAATATATTACAATCCGAGGAAAAGGTGATATTCTTGCAATGCTCCGCAAAGAGGTCAAAAAAGCGGATAAGATATATCTTGCAACGGACCCTGACCGTGAAGGAGAAGCGATTTCCTGGCATCTTAGCCAGGCTTTAAAGCTTGATGGAAAGAACGTTTCACGTATCAGTTTTAATGAGATTACGCAGAATGCCGTAAAAGAATCCCTAAAAAATCCGAGAGAAATTGATATGGACCTTGTCGATGCACAACAGGCAAGACGTGCACTTGACCGTATGGTAGGATACCGTATCAGCCCGCTTCTGTGGGCAAAGGTTAAGAGAGGGTTAAGTGCAGGCCGTGTGCAGTCAGTTGCACTTCGGATTGTCTGTGACAGAGAGGAAGAGATTAATGCATTTATTCCGGAGGAATACTGGAGTCTGGATGCGTCTCTTTCCATCAAGGGTGAGAAGAAACCGGTTCTTGCAAAACTCTATGGCAAGAAGGATGACAAGATAGCCATTGCGTCTTCCGGGGAGATGGATGCTGTCCTTGCAGAACTAAAGAATAAGGAATTTCGTGTCCTGGACGTAAAGAAAAGCGAGCGCACCAAAAAAGCACCGCTTCCGTTTACGACAAGTACCTTGCAGCAGGAAGCATCAAAGGCACTTAATTTTCCAATCTCAAAGACAATGAGGATTGCACAGCAGCTATATGAAGGTGTTGATATCAAAGGACAGGGAACCATCGGTCTTATCACTTACCTGCGAACCGATTCCATCCGCATTTCAGATGAAGCACAGGAAGCGGCAGCAACGTTTATCCATGATGCTTATGGTGACAATTATTTATCCGGGGGCAGAGCTAGAAAAGAGAGCGGTGTCAAGATTCAGGATGCACATGAAGCAATCCGGCCTTCAGATATCAACAGAACCCCATCGGAATTAAAAGACTCTTTGAGCAGGGACCAGTTCAGATTATATCAGCTGATCTGGAAACGCTTTGCTGCGAGCCAGATGGCAAATGCTCTTTATGAGACCACAACAGTCAATATCGGGGCGGGAGATTACAGGTTCCGTGTGTCTACCTCAAAAGTTGCCTTTGATGGTTTTATGAGTGTATATGTGGAAGCGGACGATGAAAAAGAAGAATCAAATGTTTTGCTGAATACGATCGACGAGAATACGCAGCTGACATTAAATGAACTAGAACCGAAGCAGCACTTTACACAGCCACCGGCACATTACACGGAGGCATCTCTGGTCAAGGTGCTCGAGGAACTTGGAATCGGTCGTCCGAGTACCTATTCCCCAACGATCACAACAATCCTTGCAAGAAGATATATCATCAAGGAGAACAAGAACCTATACGTCACAGAGATCGGAGAAGTGGTCAACTCAATTATGAAGGAATCATTCCCGACAATCGTGGATGAACATTTTACCGCCAATATGGAATCGCTGCTGGATGGAGTTGCAGAGGGAAAAGTAAATTGGAAGACAGTGATTGCCAATTTTTATCCGGATCTGGATGCCGCAGTTAAGGCGGCTGAAAAAGAATTGGAAAAGGTTACGATTGCGGATGAAGTCTCTGATGAAATCTGTGAGGAATGCGGACGCCATATGGTGATCAAGTACGGACCACACGGAAAGTTCCTCGCGTGCCCGGGATTCCCGGAGTGCCGAAATACGAAGCCGTATTTTGAAAAGATCGGTGTCGCTTGTCCGAAGTGTGGGAAAGATATCGTGCTGAAAAAGACGCGGAAAGGGCGTAAATATTATGGCTGTATTGATAATCCGAACTGCGATTTCATGAGCTGGGGAAGACCGGTTGCAAAGAAATGCCCAAGATGTGGCGGCTATATGGTTGTAAAGGGAAATAAATATGCCTGTGCGGATGAAAAGTGCGGTTATATTATGGACCAGGAGTAACGGATTTGCCCGAAACAGAAATAGTTACTGAATAGTCACATTTTTGCATTGAATTGTCAGAAAAAAGGTGCTACAATCATTTTAGTGTATTATTTTTGTATGGGGAGGCTATATGAGCGTTCAATTATTGGATAAGACCCGTAAGATCAACAAACTCCTTCACAACAACAGTTCGTCGAAGGTGGTATTTAATGACATATGTGAGGTGATGACAGAGATTCTTGATTCGGATATCCTTGTCATCAGTAAAAAGGGAAAGGTTCTCGGCTCCAGTGTCTGCAAGAGCGTGGATGAGATCAAAGAGCTCCTTGTCGACGAGGTTGGCGGCTATATCGACCCGATGTTAAACGAACGGCTGCTTGGCATTCTTTCCACCAAGGAGAATGTCAATCTGGAGACTCTTGGATTTGGTGAGGAGTCGCGCAGATACCGCGCTATCATCACTCCGATTGATATTGCAGGAGAACGTCTTGGCACATTGTTCGAATACCGGAGTGAGAATGAATACAATATCGATGATATTATTCTTACCGAATATGGAACAACGGTTGTCGGACTTGAGATGATGCGCTCCGTGAATGAGGAGAGTGCTGAGGAAGCGAGAAAACAGCAGATCGTACAATCTGCAATCAGCACGTTGTCATACTCAGAGCTTGAGGCGATCATCCATATTTTTGATGAACTCGACGGAACGGAGGGAATCCTGGTTGCCAGCAAGATTGCGGATCGTGTCGGAATTACGAGATCAGTTATTGTAAATGCACTCCGTAAATTCGAGAGCGCAGGTGTGATCGAATCAAGATCTTCAGGCATGAAGGGAACTTATATCAAAGTTGTCAACGATGTCGTGTTTGATGAAATAGAAGATATCAAGCGCCGGAACAAATTTAAAACCAAATAAGATACCAATGGATGGTACAAGAATAAAAGGACTTATAGGAATATAGGTCCTTTTTGTTTTGCATGGAAAGATGACAGACAAAACGCAGAATGACAGGATTGTACGGCAAACGACAAGATAGGGTATATCTAGTATCTAAAAATTGGGAAAAACACAACATTTTGTAAAAAACTGCTTGTGTTTTTTATGAGATAACATATAATAAATATGATAGAGTACTTAGGTGTATTAGAAGGAGGCTATATGATTTCGACAAGTGCATTTGATTATATCAATGTTTTGGACAAGGCTGCGGACGCAAGCTGGACGCGAGAGAGCCTGATCACAAACAATATCGCTAATGTGAACACGCCGAATTATAAGCGCCGCGATCTTGACTTTGAGAGTGTGCTGAATGAACAGCTCGGCAGCTGTAAGCATGAATCATTGGATGTCAAGATGCGCACGGTGGATCTTAGCCAGCTGAACCCGATGATATATACTGACCACGCCAGCCTGTCCTACCGGCTGGATGGCAATAATGTGGATATTGATACGGAGGAAGCAGAACTTGCTTCGGAACAGATCAAATACCAGGCCCTTACCACCGGCATTTCCAAAGAATTTTCACGGATGAAGTCAGTGATAAGCTAAGAGAGGTTAATGTGACAAAGATACAGATGAGGAGGAAAGAACATGAGTTTATTTCAGTCTTTTGATATCAGTGCTTCCGGCATGACTGCTGAACGTTTCCGGACAGATATTATCGCAGAGAATATTGCTAATGTTAATACGACAAACCGGGGAGACGGACAGCCATACCGACGTAAGGTTGTTACTTTTGAACAGAGGACGGTCACTCCATTTTCGAAGTATTTTAATGAATCACGTAATCCGCATGTCGGCAATGGTGTCAAGGTAAATACCGTCACGGAGGATTATGCAACGGATTTTACCGCAACCTATGATCCGTCAAACCCGGATGCGGACGCAAATGGATATGTTTATTATCCAAATGTAAATACCGTTACCGAGATGACAAACCTGATTGATTCAACACGCGCGTTTGAGGCAAACGCAACTGCGTTTGATGCAAGCAAATCAATGGCGCAGACAGGACTATCTATTGGACAGTAGGATACATAAGAGGAGATAAGTACGCATGGATATCAGTATGTTATCCGGAATCAATTCCGATTACTTAACTACATACGCAAAACAAAATTCGCTGGTGAACACGACGGATGATTCCTTTGGCTCCGTCCTTTCTTCCATGCTTAATTCCATTGATGAGACGAATGACCTTCAGAATGCTGCGGAACAGGCCGAGATCCAGTTTGCGCTCGGAAAATCGAGCAATACACACGACCTTCTGATCGCGGAATCCAAGGCGGAGGTTGCCTTGCAGTACACGGTTGCTGTGCGGGACAAGATCATTGAGGGTTACAAAGAACTGATGCAGATGCAGATTTAATTGAGAAAAAGGGGTAGTTTACTATGCCAGAGCAACTGAAGAAAATCATCGACCGCGTGGTCGCATGGTGGAAAAAATTTAATAATAAGCAGAGGGCATTGTGGATCAGCATAACAGCAATCATTCTGCTCTCGCTTGGAATTCTGGCGTATGTTGTCTCCAGACCGACGATGGTTGAATTATATGACGCCGAGAGTCTTTCCGAGGCGTCAAAGATCAGTACCTTGCTGCAGGATAACGGAATCAGCTTTGAAACGCAGAATGGTGGACGCAATTTCTATGTGGATTCCAAGGATCAGGTAACGGCAAGCTATCTGTTAGCTTCCAATGATTACCCAACCGTTCCGTATTCCATTACGAATGTTACGGATACCGGATTCTCAACAACTGAGGCAAACTCCAGACGTCTCTGGATCGACTATCTGGAGAAGAAATTTGCTTCTGATCTGTCACAGTTTAACGGCATCGAGTCGGCCGCTGTAACAATTACCCTGCCGGAGGATGACGGAACGATTCTTTCAGGGGATGAGGAAGGAACGGCCGCTGTTTCATTGGTGCTTAGTTCTTCTATTTCTGAGGAGCAGGCATATGGTATCGCAAGACTTGTGGCAACCCAGCTTGGAAATAAATCTACAGAGGGAATTACAATCCTAGACCAGGATATGAATATCATCTATTCCGGCGAGGATACGAATTCACTTTCCTCCGTGATTAGTTCGCAGCTTACAAATACGCAGAAGCAGACGCAGTGGATGGAATCCCAGGTTAAAAAGGCGCTTGCTTCCACTTACGCAAATATTGATGTGTCCGCACATCTGGCGATTGACTATTCGCAGAAAGACCAGACGAAGCATGAGTTCTATGCGCCGGACGGACAGACAAATGGCATGATTGGCTCCCAGAGTTCGTATTCTGCGGAGGCGAACAATTATGACGGAAGCATTCCGGGAACAGATACAAATGATGATACCCCGGAATACATGATCGATACCAACGGAACCAGAAACTATACCGTGGATGATGTGGATACCACCTATCAGAACAATGAACTGATCGAACAGATCAAGGATCAGGGCGGCGCAATTGACGCGGCAAACTCATCGGTATCTGTTGTCGGAACCCGCTATGTCACATATACGGAGGCACAGCTTCAGGCTGCAGGAGAACTTGATAATGTTACTTATGAAGAGTATCAGCAGCTTCACAGTGATCCGACTGAGGAGACTGTCGATACGTCATTTATCTCCGTGATCTCAAATGCAACCGGTATTCCGGCCTCTGCGATCACATTTAAGAGTTATGTACAGCCAATCTATACGGTAGATGCTTCGAACGGACGGTCAATGTCTGATATTTTACAGATTGTGCTTGCAGTATTGATCTTTGCGTTACTTGGATATGTGGTATTCCGCAGTACGAGAAAACAGCCGGATGCGGAGATGGAACCGGAACTTTCTGTCGAGACACTTCTTGAGTCTACACAGATGTCTCCGGAGGATGAAGCACTTGAAAACATCGGTTACTCAGAAAAGTCCGAGACAAGACTGCTCATCGAAAAATTTGTGGATGAAAATCCGGAAGCCGCTGCGCTGTTATTACGCAACTGGTTAAATGATGATTGGGAGTAAGCTATTGTGAGTAATAATCAGGAAAATTACAGTGGGGTGCAAAAGGCTGCGATTCTGTTAATTACATTGGGACCAGAGAAGGCAGCTTCCATCTTTAAGCATCTCAAGGAAGAGGAAATTGAAGAACTGACGCTGGAAATTGCAAATACCAGAAGCGTTTCTGCACAGACAAAGGAAGATATCCTGAATGAATTCTATCAGGTATGTCTTGCACAGCAATATATTGCAGAGGGTGGTATCGGTTATGCCAAAGAACTTCTGGAAAAGGCACTTGGAGAGGACAAGGCCCAGAATGTCATTGCCAAACTTACGGCATCCTTACAGGTACGTCCGTTTGAATTTGTCCGCAAGACCGAACCGAGCCAGTTGTTAAACTTTATTCAGGATGAACATCCGCAGACAATTGCGATGATCCTGTCGTATCTGCCGTCTAGCCAGGCTTCTATGGTCATCGGAGCCCTGCCGCCGGAAAAACAGGCAGATGTTGCAAAACGTATCGCAAAGATGGACCGTACTTCGCCGGATGTCATCAAGGAGGTCGAGAGAGTATTGGAGAGAAAGCTGGCTTCCCTTGTAAATCAGGACTACACAATTGTCGGCGGCGTGGACGCAATCGTAGATATTTTAAACAGTGTCGACCGTGGAACAGAGAAGCATATTATGGAATCTCTTGAGATTGAAGAGCCGGAGCTTGCAGACGAAATCCGCAAGAAGATGTTTGTATTCGAGGATATTCTTCTCCTCGACGATCGTGCAATTCAGAGAGTGCTGCGTGATGTGGACAATGCAGATCTTGAATTGGCATTAAAGAGCACGGGCGAGGAAGTACAGAATGCGGTATTCCGCAATCTTTCCAAACGTCTTGCTGCAATGATAAAAGAGGATATGGATTTCATGGGGCCGGTTCGTATGAAGGACGTTGAAGAGGCACAGCAAAAGATCGTCAGCGTGATCCGAAAGCTTGAGGATGCTGGAGAAATCGTAATTTCCCGTGGCGGAGGTGACGATATTGTCGTCTAATCTTTTGAAACAACAGTATGGATATAATGAGCAGGCCGGAGCCAGAATCATCAACTCCAATCAGAGGATGGAAGAACGGATGCGGGAGCTTGCCCGTATTTATCAGACTGTGGAGGATGAGGCAGGTGTACCGGCACCGGATGCAGGATTTGTGGAAGGTATTCTTGCGGAAGAGGTTGCACCGGAACCTGAGGTTGATACGGAGGCGCTTCTTGCGGAAGCACAGACACAGGCAGATAGTATTATCGAAGAGGCAAGAAACCGTGCTGATCAGATACTAAATGATGCGAACGAAAAGGCACAGGCTCTGTACGAGGATCAGAAACAGGCAGGGTATAATGATGGAAGTGCATTGGCGAAGGAGCAGCTGGAGCAACAACTGACAAGCCAGCAGGAACAGTTTCAGACAAAATGTCAGGAACTTGAAGCTGATTACCGCCAAAAACAGGACAGTATGGAAACAGATCTTGTGGATGCAATCATTCAGGTGTTTGACAAGGTGTTTCATATCCAGTTTGAGGGCAAAAAGGATATTCTGCTGTACCTGATTAAAAATACGCTTGGTTCCATTGATGCCGGCAAGCATTTTAGGATTCTTGTTTCGGAAACAAATTGGCAATACGTGGACGAACATCTGGATGAACTGCGTGAAGAGCTTGGCAGTGATGTGACAATTGAGACAGCGAGAAACCGGACGATGAGTGACACAGAGTGCAGGATTGAGACAGATTTTGGAGTATATGACTGCAGTTTGGATTTGGAACTGGATGCGTTATGCCGTGATATCCGGTCGCTATGCAGTTAGGGACAGAGCTTGGAGATATAGGTGATTAAGGAAGCTGAAAAATATTTACAACTGATGGAACGCACTTACTATAAAGCGTATGGTAAAGTTGTAAAGGTGGTTGGACTTACAATTGAATCAATAGGACCGGAAGCGCGGCTGAATGATCTTTGCAGAATTTATCTGGATCAGGAACGCAGCAATTTTGTCATGGCTGAAGTGGTTGGCTTTCATGATTCGAAGCTGATTCTTATGCCGGTTGACAGTGTGGATGGCGTAGGAGTTGGATGTACTGTGGAGAGCACGGGACATCCATTATCTGTTTTGGTGGGGGATGAAATCTTAGGTCACACGCTGGATGGTATTGGAAGACCAACAGATGGACTCGAGATATGTTCAAATGTTGAGTATCCGGTTGAGGCAATGCCGCCGGATCCGATGGCACGTAAAATCATCAGTGAAGTTCTTCCGCTTGGAGTAAAAGCAGTAGATGGACTGATCACAGTTGGAAAGGGACAGCGTATCGGAGTGTTTGCGGGCTCCGGAGTTGGCAAAAGTACACTTATGGGTATGTTTGCCAGAAATACAAAAGCAGATATCAATGTGATCGCTCTGATTGGGGAACGAGGCCGTGAGGTGCGCGAATTTATTGAGCGGGATTTAGGTCCGGAGGGAATGGCACGTTCTGTTGTTGTGGTTGCAACTTCAGATAAGCCGGCATTAATCCGTAATAAAGCTGCAAAAACTGCGACTGCAATTGCGGAATATTTCCGTGATCAGGGAAAGGACGTCCTTCTTATGATGGACTCTTTGACACGTTTTTCTATGGCTCAAAGAGAAATCGGATTGGCCTCCGGGGAACCTCCGGTAACAAGAGGATATCCGCCGAGCGTATATTCAGAGATGCCCAAGCTGTTAGAACGTGCCGGAACATCCGACAGAGGATCTATTACAGGTTTGTACACGGTTCTGGTAGATGGTGATGATATGAATGAACCGATCACAGATACCGCAAGAGGCATTCTGGATGGACATATTGTTCTGGATCGTAAGCTTGGACAGAAAAATCATTATCCGGCAATTGACGTTTTGCAGAGTATTTCCCGTGTTATGAGCGCAATTGCAACGCCGGAACACAAAAAGCTTGCAGGAAAACTGAAAAATGTACTCGCAACTTATAACGAGGCCGAGGATCTGATCAACATAGGAGCTTACAAAAGCGGCTCCAATCCGGACATTGATTATGCAATTAAGAAAATCAAGCAGGTAAACGGATTTTTATGCCAGGGGACAGACGAAAAATTCCTGTTTGATGAGGAGATCGCTTTACTTGAGCAGTTGTTTGCAGAGGGCTAGATAAGATGGAGGTAGGCTGTGGCTAAATTTAAATACCGGATGCAGAACATTCTGGATATCAAGCTGAAACTTGAAAGCCAGGCAAAGGTTGCCTACGGAATTGCCGAACAGGAATACCGGGCGCAGCAGCAGAAGCTGCAGGAATTGATGGTGCGCAGAATGCGCTACGAAAAACAACTGAAGGAATTGATGAACGGTGTGATGGATATAAAAGAGATCAATCGCACAAAAAGCGCGGTGGACTCCATGAAGGTGCTTGTGCGCCGCCAGATGATGGAAGTCCATCGGGCAGAGAAAGAACTTGAAAAAGCCAGAAATGAATTGAACGAGATTATGCAGGATCGTAAAATGCATGAGAAATTGCGGGAAAAGGCATTTGCGCAATTTCAGCAGGAATTGCTGGCAGAAGAGGGAAAAGCAATAGATGGACTGGTAAGTTATACCTATAACGCCAATAAGTAAGTATGAGGGAGAGTAAGTATGCCGGGCAAGAAAAAACTAGAAGACAAGAACAACACAAAGCCGAAAAAAGAAGAAATGGACAACGAGGAATACGAGCAGGAAAAACTTGGAAGCAAAGTACTTTTAGCTGTTGTGACACTGCTTATTGTGCTGATCTGGCTGGGAATCATTGCCCTGCTTATCAAGATGGATGTGGGCGGATTTGGCTCTTCCGTGTTGTACCCGGTGCTAAAGGATGTGCCTTATATCAACAAGATTCTGCCGGAAAATGAGAATACCACAAGTGAAGAGGTCGATACGCAGTACAAGTTTTCATCCATGGACGAGGCAGTTGACCGTATCAAGGAGCTGGAGCTTATGCTTGCTGACAGCCAGCAGGACAGCAATGACAAACAGGCACAGATTGATGATTTGCAGAGTGAGAATCAGGAACTGCAGCAATACAAGGATGAACAGGCTGATTTTGAATTATTAAAAGAAAAATTCTATGAAGAGGTTGTTTTTGGGGACAATGCACCCGATATAGAAGAATATAAGACTTACTACGAGAGCATTGACCCTGCGAACGCTGAAGTCTTATATAAGCAGGTGGTAGAGCAGACTACCTACAATAGTCAGATGGATGACTACGTTCGCACCTATTCTTCGATGAAAGCCAAAAACGCTGCTGCAATCTTTGATACCATGACGGATAATCTGCAACTTGTGGCAGACATCCTTGACAATATGGATGCACAGTCGAGAGCGGATATCCTTGCGGCAATGAATCAGGATACTGCGGCAAAGATTACGGAGATATTGGAACCGCAACGTTAAGTCCTCCAAATAAAGAAGAAAGGAGGAATCACAGGATGGATATCACACAGATCAAGCTGTCGGACATGACAGCACCGGGAACGGAGCTTAAGGCGGAAAGTACCGCAGGCACACAAAGAACGCAGGCGGCAACATCTTTTGCAGACTGTCTGCAGTCGCAGGAGTCTTCGGCTAAGAATCCGCAGACCGTGGAGAAATCCGGCAGTGACAGCACACAGACAGACTCTTATGACCGTTACCGCTACAAGGACAAAAATGTAGATGTGGCAAAAGATGCCGACACTTCTGACAAGGCATTGGCGGCAAAAGATAAAGCCGATCAGCTTGCAAAGGATGTGATCAAGAGCGTAAGTGATGATCTTGGGGTGGACGAGGAAAAAGTGACAGAAGCGATGGAGACGCTTGGCCTTACTGCGCTTGATCTTTTGAACCCGCAGAATCTTGTGCAGCTTTCCAAAGAACTTACCGGAGCTGTGGATGACGCCGGACTTTTACTGAATGCAGATTTCAAACAGCTTTTGTCCGATGTGACAGCGCTTGGCAATTCGTTTGCTGAAGAGACCGGAGTAAGTGTGGAGACGATCACACAGATAACAGAAGAATCGCCGGAACTTATGGTAGCTGCTGAGACAGACAGTGGAGTGCTACAGGTGGAAACTGTTGCAGATGACGTGGCGACAGACACAGATGCAGCCTTGAGTGCGTTGAATGTGGATGAATATGCGGATGCAGCAACAGCAGATGCAACTGCAACAGATGCAGCGACAATAGATGCGGCAACAACAGAGGCAGCCGTAGTGGATGCAGATCTGGAAAATTCAAAAGAAATGGCAGGTAATACGGATCAATCCTCGGATGAATCAGCGGACAGCGACCTACAGCCGGGCGTAACTGTGGAACCGGTAATGAAGCGCCAAAATGATTCTGCTACGTCTGGAATGAGAAATGGACAGTTTGTAAATCAGCTTGCAAATGCAGTAAATGAAGCAATGCCAGAGATTGATGCAGCCGGTGAGATGCCGCAGACAGCGTCCTATACTTCCGTGGATGCGGTGGATGTGATCAATCAGATTGTGGAGCGTGTGCGTATCAGTCAGGGAACCGATACAACAACGCTCGAGATGCAGCTTAATCCGGAGAATCTTGGAAAAATCTACCTGAATATTTCCAGCCGCGAGGGTGCTGTGCATGCACAGCTTTATGCACAGAATGAGGATGTAAAGATTGCACTTGAGGCACAGATTGCTACGCTGACAGAAAATCTTAATCAGGCAGGTGTCAAGGTTGATGCAGTGGAGATTGCGGTCGCCACACATGAATTTGAGAGAAATCTGGAGCAGAATGCCGGAAGTGGCGAGGGGCAGCAGGAAGAGGCGAAAGAGAGAAACCAGACATCACGAAGGAGCCTTCGCCTGGATGGATTCGATGATCCGGAGCTGACACTTTCGGACGAGGAAGCACTGATTGCCCGGATGATGAAGGATAACGGCAATTCGGTAGACTTTACCGCATAGGAGGAGATAAAATGGCAATAACAGCAAAGGTTGAAGATGGAAAGCTGAATTACAATTATACGGATTCCAGCAAAAAGACTGCAAGCAATGATATGGGTTATGACCAGTTTTTACAGCTTTTGTGTGCAGAAATGCAGTATCAGGATCCGCTTGAACCAACGAGTAACACTGATTATGTAGCACAGCTTGCAACATTTTCACAGCTTGAAGCGACCCTTGGGCTTCAGACAACACAGGATAATAACTTTGCAAGTACGCTTGTTGGCAAGGAAGTTATTCTGGCAGAGACGGATAATTCGGGCAATACCAAGTATGTGACAGGAACTGTCGATTATGTAATGTATGAAAACGGCACACCGTATCTGTCTGTAAACAACAAACTATATCCATTTTCTGATCTTGATACGATCGCAGAAAACGGATATTATGAGGCTGCCACATTGTCAAAAACTTTTTCGACAATGGTTGCAACGCTGCCAGGCAAGGACAAGATTACTGCGGATTATGAGGGCGCAGTGAAAGAGGTACGTGAGCTCTATGATGGAATGACTGATTATCAGAAGAAGTTCGTGGATTCGGATGCACTCGCAACACTTGAAACGCTTGAGAAGAAGATCAAGGAACTGATCGATGCAAAGAATTCTGCAAATACAGGCAGTACTTCGGGTTCGGAGGATACTTCCGACACAGACGATACTTCCGGAACGAATGATGCCGATGATGTGACGGGTAAGACGGAATAGGCATAAGCGTTGGATTGGAACAGAAAAAGAGGATATGAGTATGAACAACATTGGTGGACAGTTTGCATCCATTGAACAGATTACCGGCCAATATTTTTCTGCAAAATCTGTTAATAATTCCAAAGTAAACACCGATATATCTTTTGAGGATGTTTTGAATCAGAAAAAGGCACAACTTGAGGAAACGGATTCCTCGATACGCTTTTCAAAGCATGCTTCGATGCGTTTGCAGGATCGGAATATCAATCTGACAGATGCGCAGAATGTGCGGCTGCAACATGGAGTGGAACAGGCGGACAAAAAAGGAATCCAGGAATCACTTGTCTTGATTGATTCGCTGGCATTTATTGTAAATGTTCCGAGCCGGACTGTTGTAACGGCTATGGATCAGACAGAGACAACAGAAAACGTATTCACAAATATTGACGGAGCGGTTATTATGTAAAACCGGACCTTATGGAGGTTTTTCATTCCCGACTGACAGAAGGAATGATGTATACCGGCCGTCAACAAGGAGGTCAATTGTACTATGATGAGATCAATGTACTCTGCTGTGTCGGGTCTTAAGACACATCAGACGAGAATGGACGTTATCGGTAATAATATTGCCAACGTCAACACAGAAGGCGTTAAGGCTTCTA
>JBNMJQ010000038.1:0-12422 GCA_050873865.1 Agathobacter sp.
AGCTTTATTAAATGCACCATTTTTTATACCAAAAGATGCAGACTTGTTCAAAAATAGAAAAATTCATACAAAGAAACGCCAAAACCGACATTTGCCGGAGTTGGCGTTTCTTAATTAGGGACTTATTTTACAGCCCCTTTTTATATAGTAAAAAGTATTCCATAAATGAAAAATGCGGGCTACATCAGTCGTCTCTTTAAGTTCTGCTCTTTAAAAAGTAATGTCATTAACCCGCGAATGGCTTCTTGGTTTTCCTCGTTTAATTGATCATAGTAAGATAAGAGTCTTTTCTGGCTGGGAGTAAGTGCAACAAGATTGTAACCGGGCTGTTCTGCCTTATCGGGAATATCAATCGGTTGACTAATTTGGATCTGTAATAAATAATCTGCGGATGCATTGTAAAATTCGCAAAGCTTTTTGATCGTGTCCGCAGGTGGAATACTGATGTTGCGTTCATAGCTCGACAACAATTTGTTACTGATATTCAAAGCGGCAGCAACCTCATTCTGCCTCAAATCCCGTGCCTCTCGTAAGTCTCTTAAGCGGTCGCCTAATTGTTTCATAGATAAAATATCACTCCTTAGAAGAATTGTATGGATAAGACAAGGCTATAACGAAAAAGGAAAAATAAAATTGAAATAAAAAACAAAAATCGCAATAAATGCGACAATCGAATTGACGTTCTAATGAAAATTGACTATAATCGTATTAAAATAGACAACATGTATTGATAGTAGCTTATGCAGAAGAACATAAAGTATACATCAAATGAAAGCGTGTTGTTTATAAAAGGTGAGATAAAGTAAAAATATTTCACAGAATGTACAAGGACGAGGAGGAACAGGCATGAAAGACAAAGTAAAAAGGATTCTGCAAATGATTGGTGTGTTTGCAGTTGTGGGAGTGTGCGCAGTTATTCTACCAAAAGAAGCCGCAAACGCAGCAACGGTATATGAGGTGGAAGATAACGGAAGTTTTGCAACTGCAAACTATATTTCAGCAGGAGATGAAATGGTTGGAGCTTTAACTGCTAGAGAGGATCGAAGTAGTTTTGCTTCTATTTCCTAAGAGATACTCCTTTGTTAGATGATTAGAAAGGCGGATGCAAAAGAAAATGTATTGTCAGAATTGTGGAAAACAAATTGAACCGGGACAAGTTTTTTGTAGTGGCTGCGGTGTGCCGGTGGTTCAAAAAAATATGGAAGTTCCTGTTGCCCAGAACAATTTAGTGGACGACCAGCAGACTATACAATTACAGCAGAGTGTACAACCGGAGCAGAAACCGTTGCCAATGCCAGATGTACAGTTGCAGGGAGAGGTGCAATCGGAACAAAAACCATTGCCAATACCGAATGTACAGTCGAGGGCAGAAACACAACAGAGCAAATCGACAACAGCTCAGACACAACTAAAGAAGAAGGCAAAGCGTAGCAAGAAAACGATAGAAAATAATAAGAAAAAAGCTGTTGGAATGGTTATTCTTTCAGTCCTTTTGAGTATTGTTCTGTTTTTGCTTGTTACGGTGCTGGTCGCACTGGTAGGCGTTAAAAATTTCAATTCGAGGGAGAATATAAAAAGGATTGTTGATAATGTCGACCTCGCAGATCTTGACATTTCTGGAATTACAGGGGAAAGAAATCAAGATTTGGAAGGCTTTATTTATGATATGGCAAATGAGTCAATGCCGGGATCTTTAACGAAGGAAGAATTGCATCGAATCCTAAAGTCATCTAAGACGAGGAGATACATAACGAAGATAGTTGGAGACTCATTTGATTACATTCTTACTGGAACAGGCAAAATAAGAATAAAATCAGATGATATAATCGATCTTATTAATGCAAGCGGAGTTGAACTGTCAGAGGAGGAGATGGAACAGATCAAGATAGAAATGGAATACAATGATATTGATAGATTAAATATTGCGGATATCATTGATGAAAATATGCCTTTCTTGGATAAAATCCACATCTTTGATCCGACGGTGCTGCTATATGTATTGGCGGCTGTGATTGCGCTTATTGTTATTGGAATATTTGCAATCAATTTCAGGTATATAGAAAAAGCGTTTTTGGATGTGGGGGTGCCGACGTTCCTTAGCGGATTTATAATCTGGATATTGATGCGCTTCAGTTCACAGTTACAGCATGTATTTGTCTCAGGAAGTGTGATTCCTTCACAGGTCGTTGGTTTGCTGATCGATGGAATCGCGGCAGAACTTTCCGGGATAGCAGTTATTCCTATGCAAATTGGGGCAGTATCGTTCCTGTTGTTCCTATTGATCCGGGGCGTGGGGGTATTGCGGAGAAAAATTGCACCAAAAACCCTATAAAATAGCGCTTTTTCACTGCCTGAACTGTTGACAAATGGTTCTTCTTGTGATAGTTTCAATTTATCGACAATAGTGTCGTGGATCTATAAGTATTCAGGAGGTTTTTAGAGTTATGCAGCAGGGAACAGTAAAGTGGTTTAACGCAAAGAAGGGTTACGGATTTATCTCAGATGAAGCTGGAAACGATGTGTTTGTACATTTTTCTGCTTTGAACATGGATGGATTCAAGGAGCTTAAGGACGGCGAGAAGGTTGAGTTTGAAGTCGTTGACGGCGAGAAGGGACCACAGGCAGCAAACGTATCACGTTTGGCTTAGTATGTGTTTATTGATTGACACGATCATATAGTAAGAAAAAGACTACATTTTTTGTAGTCTTTTTTACTATTGAAAATATTACTTATAAGTAATAAAATGAAAATATGAAGAAGGAGGAGGCAGGGGAATGTGGAGTTAGAGAAAATATGCATTAACGGAATTGATAATACTTATGCTATATCTAATGTAAAAAAAGAATTTATGAAAGCTGTTGATGAGCCTTGGAAAGAAATACCACCCTGGCAAAGGTACTTAAAGAAGTTAATAGCAGATTTAGCGGTGTTAGAGCAGGAAAAAGAGCGAGCAATCGATTTCCCACAGTTTGAACGGTTGACGGGGGTAGAGGGGATATATAGTATCAGACATCCGGAGTCGAAGAAAAATGTCAGAGTGTTATATACAATTTTTGAAGGTTCGATCATTTTGCTTACAGCGTTTTTAGAGAAAAATGACGGAGATTATCAACGTGCGATTGAAACGGCAAAAGTAAGATTAAAATGGCTTGAAAGTGATTAAAGTTATAGTGATAAATATGGAGGACAACATAATGGGAATTGCTGAAAAACTCGCAGGTGCGAAAAAGACAAACTGGGTATCAGAAGGATTTTCTGATGCGGAGATAAAGAGCATCGTTGAACTGGCTAAAATTTCTGCGAGAATTGAGCGGTGCAGACTTGAAATGGGAATGACACAACAGGAATTTGCTGAGTACATGGGAGTATCTCAGGGGATGGTTTCTAAATGGGAAAGCCGGGAATATAATTTTACAATCAGGACATTAAATGAGATCTGTCAAAAAATTGATCTGGATATGTCTATCAGCTTAGATAAGCCTTGTTTGAAAAACAATTATACGGTTATTAAATGGGATGAGGAAAGAGTTGTAAAAAGTAAAAAGGGCAATAAGTGGATACCGGATCATTCTGATAAGGGGGAGATTGCGTAATGGAATTAAATCTTGTTGCAACAGGGATAGAACTGGTTGGCGCTACGGTCAAGAATATCTCTATTGATAATAGTATTGTTGACATGGAGGGAACAGCGAAAAGAAGCTTTGGGCTTAACATAAATGAACCTTTTTTTGAAAAGCTCGGAGATGGATTTTTTGCGCAAATGACGATCGATTTTGTGGTTGAGATTGAGCAGGAGGAAGATCAGAATTTTAAAATGAATTTATCTTTGGAAGGTGCCTTTGTTTCAGAGGAAGTAGACATGGATACATTCAGACAACTGGTAGAAATAAATGGAGCCGCTGCTATTATTGGAATCGCAAGAGGAAAGATAGAATCAATCACTGCCAATATTTTTAACAATGGCAAAGTGGTCATTCCATTTGTAAATGTGGTTGACTATTATAAAACTTTAGAAGAGTAGAACTCCTTTTTACTTTTCAAATACCACATTTTGGGCTATACTATTACCATATTGTGTCAAAATGACAAAGAGTAGGAGAAACAAGCATGAGTATTTATGATTTGAAGGCGTATGAAGTATTGGAGGATCGCGAGGTAAGCGATGTCAAATCCCGCGGTTATATTTTACGGCATAAGAAGAGTGGGGCAAGAGTTGCGATCCTGTCCAACGATGATGACAATAAGGTGTTCTATATCGGATTCCGGACAACTCCGCAGGATGAGACCGGCGTGCCGCACATCATCGAGCATACCGTTCTTTGCGGTTCTGAGAAGTTCCCGTTAAAAGATCCGTTTGTAGAGCTGGTAAAGGGCTCACTGAATACGTTCTTAAATGCAATGACGTACCCGGACAAGACCGTGTACCCGATCGCGAGCTGCAACGATCAGGACTATAAGAACCTGATGGATGTTTACATGGACGCTGTTTTTCATCCGAACATCACCAAGTATGAGGAGATCTTTAAGCAGGAGGGCTGGCACTACGAGCTTGAGAGCGAGGATGCCCCGCTTACGATCAATGGTGTTGTATATAACGAGATGAAGGGTGCATATTCTTCACCGGAGGAGGTACTTGCAAACCATATTTTCAAGTCACTTTTCCCGGACAACACTTACAGCAAGAATTCCGGTGGTAACCCGGCATATATTCCGACACTGACTTATGAGGAGTATCTGGCATTTTATCACAAGTATTATCATCCGGTGAATTCTTATATTTATCTGTACGGTAATATGGATATCGAGGAGCGCCTCACATGGATGGATGAGGAGTACTTAAGCAAGTACGAGCAGATTGAGGTTGAGTCTGATATCCCGATGCAGAAGCCGTTTGATAAGCCAAAGGATGTGGTTGCGGATTACTCAATCGCATCGGATGACCCGGAAGAGAACCAGACCTACCTTTCTTACAACCGTGTCATCGGTGAGTCGACTGATCCGGTATTGTATCGCGCGTTTGATGTACTTGACTATGCGCTGTTCAGTGCGCCGGGAGCACCGGTTCGTCAGGCACTGATCGATGCGGGGATAGGCGATGATGTGTCCGGCTCCTTTGAGAGCGGCATCAAGCAGCCGGTATTTTCTGTTATGGCAAAAAATGCAAACGCTTCCGACAAGGAGCGTTTCGAGCAGATCATCCGCGAAACGCTGGAGAAGCTGGTAGCGGGCGGAATCAACAAGGATGCGCTTTTAGCAGGAATCAACAGTGCAGAGTTCCGTTTCCGTGAGGCAGATTTCGGACAGTTCCCGAAAGGACTTCTCTATGGACTTACCTGCATGGATAGCTGGCTGTTTGACGACAGAAAGCCGTTTATCCATCTGGAATGCTTAGATACTTTTGCATTTTTGAAGGAGCAGGTAAAGACTAATTATTTTGAGGAATTGGTAAAGAAATATCTCCTCGATAATACACATGGCTCAACGGTTATGATCGTGCCGAAACGCAACAAGAATACCGAGGAAGAAAACGCACTTAAGGAAAAGCTCGCACAGTACAAGGCAAGCCTCTCCAAGGAGGAGCTGGCGCAGCTTGTTGCAGATACCAAGAGCCTGAAGGCATATCAGGAGGAGCCAACTTCAGAGGAAGACATGAAAAAAATCCCGATGCTCTCCAGAAGCGATATGAAGAAGGAGGCAATGCCGTTCTCCAACGAAGAGACAACACTTGCAGGGACAAAGGTTGTCCTGCATGATGTGGATGCGAATGGAATCGACTATATAGATTTGATGTTTGAAGCGAAGGATGTTGCGGCAGAGGATATCGGATACATGGCATTTTTATCCGGTGTGCTCGGCTATGTAGATACCAAGTCCTACAAGTTTGCGGATCTTTCCAATGCAATCAACATCTACACAGGTGGAATCAATACCGGGGCGAGTGTGTACCCGAATGTGAAGAAGCAGGATGTGATCGAGGTTAAGTATGAAGTCAAGATCAAAGTCCTTGAGGAGAATTTAAAGGATGCAATGAATCTGTGCAATGAGATTATCCATTCTTCTGATTTTACCGACATCAAGCGCCTGACCGAGATTACCGCGCAGACCAAGGCAAGATTGCAGTCCACTTTAAGCGGAACCGGCCATCGCGTGTCAACGATGCGCGCAATGTCATATTTCTCCAAGTATGCATATTATCAGGATGCAATGTATGGCGTGGAGTTCTACCGTGTGATCTGTGAGATTGAGAAGCTGCTAAAGGATGATCCGCAGAAGCTGGTTGCAAAATTAAAAGAGCTTTCCGACAAGCTTTTTGCAAAGAATCGTCTGATCGTAAGCTTTACCGCAAACCGCGCAAGCTACGAGAAGGCAGCCGGGGAGCTTACGGCTGCAATTAATCTGTTAAATGATGAATCTGTTGTCGGAAAAGAAGCCGAGCTTCCACTTACAAAGAAGAATGAGGGCTTTACCGATGCGTCACAGATCCAGTATGTTGCGCGTGCGGGAAGCTTTACGAAGCATGGACTTGCCTATCATGGTGCATTAAAAGTGCTCCGTCTGATCCTTGAGTATGACTACATGTGGATCAATATCCGTGTAAAGGGCGGTGCATACGGATGTATGGCGGCGTTCCTGCGCACAGGAGAGACGTATTTTGTTTCTTACCGCGATCCGAACCTTGCCAAGACCAACGAGGTCTATGAGGGCATTCCGGAGTATGTAAGGAACTTTGATCCGGATGAGCGCGATATGACCAAGTATATCATCGGGACGTTCGGAAGCCTTGATACACCGCTTAACCCGGAGGCAAAGGGCTCAAGATCGATGGCTGCATATTTAGAGGATCTTACATTTGAGGATGTACAGAGAGAACGTGATGAGATCCTTGCTGCAACAAAGGAGGACATCCGCGCACTTGCAGACCGCATCGAGGCAGTTCTTTCTGATGGCAATCTCTGTGTCATCGGCAATGAGAACATGATCCGCGAGGCATCCGGCATGTTTGATAAGATTGAGAAGCTGTACGTTTAATATAGAAGATAACAGAGGAAAAAGAATGAATGATAATTTTAAATCTGGTTTTGTGACGATCATCGGACGTCCGAATGTTGGTAAGTCCACACTGATGAACCGTCTGATCGGACAGAAGATCGCAATAACATCCAACAAACCGCAGACGACACGCAACCGCATACAGACAGTATATACGGATATGGAACGCGGACAGATTGTGTTTTTGGACACGCCGGGAATCCACAAGGCGAAGAACAAGCTTGGCGAATACATGGTCAATGTGGCGGAAAAGACGCTCAATGAGGTGGATGTGATCCTGTGGCTGGTGGAGCCAACCAACTTTGTCGGGGCGGGCGAGCAGCATATCATCGAGCAGCTCAAAAAAGTCAAGACACCGGTGATCCTTGTCATCAACAAGGTTGACACCGTGGAGCACGACAAGGTGTTTGAGTACATCGACACCTACCGGAAGCTGTATGACTTTGACGAGATCATTCCGACCTCGGCGCTGCGTGGACAGAATACACAGGATGTGATCGACACAATCTTTAAGTATCTGCCGTATGGGCCTCAGTTCTATGATGAGGATACGATCACGGATCAGCCGGAGCGCGCAATCTGTGCGGAGATCATCCGGGAGAAGGCACTTCATGCGTTAAATGATGAGGTGCCGCACGGCATTGCGGTTGCCATCGACCAGATGAAGTTCCGCAAGGGAGGCGGTATCGTGGACATTGATGCAACGATCGTCTGCGAGCGTGATTCCCACAAGGGTATTATCATCGGAAAACAGGGCGCGATGCTAAAGAAGATCGGTTCGAATGCGCGCTATGAGATGGAGAAAATGCTGGATGCACAGGTCAATCTCAAGCTCTGGGTAAAGGTAAAGAAAGACTGGAGAGACAGTGATTTCCTGATCAAAAACTTTGGATACCGAGAAGAAGATTAATCGGGAGCGAACTTCCATTTTTTGATAGGAATATGACCATAGCCAAATGCAAATCCTAACAGTAAGATCGGTTTTAGGACTGGAGGATATGCATATGGAGGAATTCTGGGAAGCATTTTTGACCACAGGAAAAGTAACGGATTATTTAAAGTATAAAGGTACAATGGCAAAGGAGCAGACAAAGCGGGTGGAACAGGTGACACGGCACTTGTATCCGTCGGGAAACTGCGAGTTTGCCGGGGAGTGGCCTACAAAAAAGGAAGAGAGCAATGAGTGAGTCTGTCGTTTTGACGGGGATGGTGCTGACCGCCATGCCAATCAGTGACTATGACAAGCGAATAACGATCCTGACGAAGGAAAGAGGCAAGATTACGGCGTTTGCAAGGGGGGCGAGACGCCCCCAGAGCCAGCTCCTTGCCGCAACCAATCCGTTTTGCTTCGGAGAGTTTGAACTGTACGAGGGAAAAAGTGCCTACAATCTTATCAAAGCCAGCATACATAATTATTTCCGGGAACTTACGCTTGATGTTGAAGGAGTGTACACCGGATTCTATTTTTTGGAGTTTGCGGAGTATTTCTGCCAGGAGAATAACGATGAGAAGGAGATGCTAAAGCTCTTGTATCAGTCGCTTCGTGCGGTGGAGAGTCCGACGTATGATAACCGTCTGGTGCGTGCGGTGTTTGAACTGAAGGCAATGACAATAAACGGCGAAGGACCGCAGGTATTTTCCTGCATGAACTGCCACAAGAAGGATGTTGCGCTGGTAAGTTTTTCTGTCCCAAGGGGAGGAATGCTTTGCGAGAGCTGTGCGCATGCACAAAAGGGTATTGGTGTGTGCAACTCCACAAGATATGCATTGCAGTATATCGTGTCATCATCGGTTGAGAAGCTGTTTTCCTTTAAGGTGTCCAATGAAGTGGCAAAGGAACTTTGCGAGATTGCAACGGCATATATTTCCCACTATGTGCGGCATACCTTCAAATCATTGCAGATAATTGCCGACGGGGCGACATTTTTGACTTGAAGCAGTAAGGCGAAAAGTGTATAATAGCATGGATTCTTAAATGAAACGAGGAACAGAATATGAAGAGGTTTACCACTGTTTTTGTTGTCCTTGCGTTTGCTGTAGGACTTCTGAGCGGTTGCGGGGATAAGTATGAGGCTGTTGACAGTACTGTATTTATCGAGAAGGACGGAACCGTGTTATCGACAGATATTGAATCCTTTGATCCTGCAACTTATGATGAAAATGGCCTGAAGTCATTCGTGGAAGAGACAATTGATGAATATACCGCAGAGCACGGAAAGAATTCCGTTTCCCTGCAGGATCTTACATTTGAGGAAGGACAGGCAAAGCTGTCAATCCGATATGCATCCGTTTCTGATTATACAGCTTTTAATGAAATCGAATTATTCTCCGGGAGTCTTGCGGAGGCACTTGCCGCCGGATATACATTTGATGGTGAATTTGCAGAGATTAGTGACGGAGAAAGAAAAATATGTGATGCATCTGCCTTTTTAAACGGAGATGGCTACAAGGTAGTCATCATCAAGGCAAACACCAATGTGCATGTGAATGGGAAAGTGCGTTATATTTCTGCACAGAACGTAGCAATGCTTGATAACAGCACGGTATCTATTTCAAATGAGAATACAATGGATGACAGTGTGGTGGCAGATGATACTGAGGTGGAGGATACCCAGACGGAAGTGGTCGATGCCATGACGGAGAGCCCAAGCGATGCGGATGAAGGAAGCGTTGGTGAGGACGATCTGCTGCTAGACGAAGAAGACACCGAAGTGGTGTTTGTTTTCGATGAGGATGAGCAGCAGGAGGACGACTCTGCTTCATCTGTAAACAGCAGTTATTCCAACAAATACACATATATCATATACAAATAATAAGAAGGCGAGGAAAAGTGTTATGGAAAAGTCAATGGACAAAATTGTTCAGGTAGCAAAAGCGAGAGGTTTTGTATATCCGGGATCTGAGATTTATGGAGGTCTTGCGAATACATGGGATTATGGTAACCTCGGTGTTGAGCTGAAGAACAATGTAAAACGTGCATGGTGGAAGAAGTTCATTCAGGAGAACCCATACAACGTCGGCGTGGACTGTGCAATTCTTATGAACCCGCAGACCTGGGTGGCATCCGGACATCTCGGAGGCTTTTCCGATCCTCTTATGGATTGCAAGGAGTGTCATGAGCGTTTCCGTGCAGACAAGCTGATCGAGGATTATGCAGACGAAAATTCCATCGATCTTGGCGGTTCTGTTGATGGCTGGAGCAATGAACAGATGGTAAACTTCATTGAGGAACATCATGTATGCTGCCCATCCTGTGGCAAGCACAACTTTACAGATATCCGTCAGTTCAACCTGATGTTTAAGACCTTCCAGGGTGTTACCGAGGATGCAAAGAATACAGTATATCTCCGTCCGGAGACCGCACAGGGTATCTTTGTCAACTTCAAGAATGTACAGCGTACTTCCAGAAAGAAGATCCCGTTTGGTATCGGCCAGATCGGAAAGTCTTTCCGTAATGAGATTACACCGGGTAACTTTACATTCCGTACCAGAGAGTTTGAACAGATGGAACTTGAGTTTTTCTGCGAGCCGGGAACCGATCTGGACTGGTTCCAGTATTGGAGAGGCTTCTGCCGTGATTGGCTGCTTTCCCTCGGCATCAAGGAAGATGAGATGAGACTCCGTGATCACTCTCCGGAGGAGCTTTGCTTCTACTCAAAGGGAACAACCGATATCGAGTTCTTATTCCCATTTGGATGGGGCGAGCTTTGGGGTATTGCAGACCGTACCGATTACGATCTTACCCAGCATCAGAATACATCAGGTCAGGATATGTCTTACTTTGATGATACCAAGAATGAAAAATATATTCCGTATGTCATCGAGCCTTCACTTGGTGCAGACCGTGTCGTATTGGCATTCCTCTGCGCAGCTTACGACGAGGAAGAACTTGAGGGTGGCGACGTTCGTACTGTATTCCACTTCCATCCGGCACTTGCACCGGTTAAGATTGGTGTGCTTCCGCTTTCCAAGAAGCTTAACGAAGGCGCTGAGAAGATCTTTACACAGTTGTCTAAGACCTACAACTGTGAGTTTGATGACAGAGGAACAATCGGAAAGCGCTATCGCCGCCAGGATGAGATCGGTACACCATTCTGCATCACCTACGATTTTGATTCTGAGGAAGATCATGCAGTTACCGTTCGTGACCGCGATACCATGCAGCAAGAGCGTGTAAAGATCGAGGATCTTGAGGCATACTTTGCAAAGAAGTTTGAATTTTAATTAAAATGCAATCTGAATGAGACAGAAGGCAGGACGCTACACCAAAGGGGTGTGAGGTCCTGCCTTTTTAATTTTTTATAGAAAAGTACAACGCGGTGAATCTTGTCAGCCGTTATATTGGACAAAAACGAAATGGTAATTTGTGCATGTTTTACAATATCCTCGCAGGGGGGATATATGTTATACTTTTTATACATGCAGATTATATCTGCGGTGTGAGTATGAGGGATAAATAAGAGGGAAAACAAATGAATAACAATTCACCTAAGATTCTTGCTGTTGCAGGCAAAGGCGGGGTGGGAAAGACTTCGGTCGCGGCGACCATGGTGCGTCTTTTGACGGAGCATTTCCCGGACAAGAAGATCCTTGCCATTGATGCAGATCCGGCGGTGGGATTGTCAACAGCGCTCGGAATTGAAGTGCAGACTACGATCGATGATATCCGCAAGGATGTAATCGCTACCGTGGAGGATGGCAATTCAAAGGCTGCAATCGAACTGCTTGGAGAGGCAAGATATCGGATCTTTGACGCACTTGTGGAGACGGACGGATTCAGCTTTATCGCGATTGGGCGTCCGGAGGCTGCAGGCTGCTACTGTAAAATCAATTCGTATCTGAAAGAAGTTATCGGAATCCTATCGGACAATTTTGATTATGTTGTGATTGATGGCGAGGCAGGGATTGAGCAGATCAACCGCCGCGTGATGGAGAAGGTAACACATCTGTTTTTAATCACGGATTCAAGTAAAAAAGGAACACAGGTCATAAAAACAATCAAATCCGTAGCGGATGAACTTGTCATGTATGAAAGAGTCGGTGTGATCGCGAATCGTATTCCGGCGGAGAATGGTGTCGTTCCGGAGACAATCAAGAAAATCATGGACACCGGTAATATTCCTGTTCTAAGCTATATCCCATCGGATATGGCTCTTGCGGAGTTTGACCTTAAGGGAGAGAACGTTTTTTATCTGCCTGCGGATGCCACAATTGTGCAGGGAGTAGAACAGGCACTTACCGGGATTGGCATTCTGAAATAGATAGGTCATGCGGAGAAAGCTATAAATTGGCAATTAACTGACAATTGTGTGACTATACAAACGAAAAGGAAACTATATGAAAGATTTAAAGCATTTGTATTATTTTGAGA
>JBNMJQ010000039.1:0-10128 GCA_050873865.1 Agathobacter sp.
GAATATCTCAACCTTTGCGCAGCAGGCGGGGATCGCCTGCACCGGGCAGAAAAAGTATTTAAATGAATCGGTGGCTTATGTGCGGACGGAGCGGAAGTTCTTATCAGACGGCCTGCGGGAATTGGGACTGAAGGCTTTTATGGGCGAGGCAGATTTTATCCTGCTGTACAGTGAGATACCGCTGTATGAGGGACTGTTACAAAAGGGATTTCTGATCCGTGATTGTTCCAATTTCCGGGGACTTGGAAAGGGATATTACCGGATCGCAATCCGGACCAGAAACGAAAATGAAAGGCTGTTATCAGAGATAGGTGAATGGATTGAAAGAAATCGAACAGTTACGACCGGAAGAAATTGAAAAGAGAAGCTTTGAGATCATTACGGAGGAGCTAAAAAGCCGTGGAGTCGAGCTGCCGGAGGAGGAAGCGCTCATCACAAAGCGCGTCATCCACACCAGTGCAGATTTTGATTATGTAAATACGCTCACTTATTCAGAGCACGCAGTGCAGACCGCAAAAGAGCTGATCTTGCAGGGAGCGGATATCGTGACCGACACCAATATGGCGCTTGCTGGCATCAACAAAAAGATGCTCGCCCGCTATGGAGGGGAGGTTCACTGTTATATGGCAGATGAGACGGTCGCAAAGCTGGCAAAGGAGCGGGGCATTACGCGCGCAGCAGTCAGCATGGAGATGGCGGCGAAACGCGCAAAGCCTGTCATCTTTGCAATCGGCAATGCGCCGACGGCGCTGATCCGCCTGTATGAGATGATACAGGATCAGACCTATATTCCGGCGTTTATCATCGGTGTTCCGGTTGGATTTGTGAATGTTGAGACCGCGAAAGAACTGATCTTAAAGACTGATGTGCCGCATATCATCAACCGCGGAAGAAAAGGCGGAAGCAATGTTGCGGCGGCGATCTGCAACGCGATCATTTATGAGCTGGGAAGAGATTAAGGAAGCAAAGACATGCGTTATGGTTTTACAACGGGAAGCTGCGCTGCGGCAGCGTCAAAGGCGGCGGCATACATGCTGCTGTCAGGAAATTACAAAGAGGAAATTACGATCCTGACACCGAAAGGGATCACTTTTGCAGCAAAGATCTTAGAAATCAGCAGGAAGGAAAACTGCGTAAGCTGTGCCGTGCAAAAGGACGGAGGGGATGATCCGGACATTACGACCGGGACGTTCATCTATGCAACGGTGTCATTGGAGAAAGCCGATATAGCAAAAACAGACGGGCAGGCAAAGATCATAATCGATGGGGGAGCCGGTGTCGGGCGGGTAACAAAGCCGGGGCTCGACCAGCCGGTTGGGAATGCTGCAATCAACCATGTGCCAAGAGAGATGATTACGAAAGAGGTTCTTGAAGTATGCAAGCTGTTTGATTACAGAGGGCAGCTTACGGTCGTGATCTCGGTGCCGGACGGGGAAGCGCTTGCAGCGCAGACCTTCAATCCGAGGCTTGGGATCGTAGGCGGAATTTCGATTCTTGGAACCAGTGGGATCGTGGAGCCAATGAGCAATCAGGCAATCCTGGATACCATCCGGGTAGAATTGCGGCAGAGAAGATCGTTAGGCTTTGACTATGTTGCGGTTGCACCCGGAAATTACGGACTCGACTATATGAAAAACACTTATGGGTACGATCTCGACCGGAGTGTAAAGTGCAGCAATTTTATCGGGGCAACGATCGATATGGCGGTGGAGCTGGGCTTTCAGAGGCTGCTTCTGACCGGACATATCGGAAAGCTGGTCAAGCTTTCCGGCGGGATCATGAATACGCACTCTTCGGAGGGCGATTGCAGGATGGAGCTGCTTACGGCGTTTGCTGCAAAATTCGGCGCGGATTCTGCGACTCTGGAAAAAATTATGGAGTGCGTCACGACGGAAGAGGCGGTGCGCATTCTAAAGGAATCCGGGCTGCTGCAGGCAGTCATGGATTACACGATGGAACGCATCTGTTACTATCTGCAGAAGCGTGCAAAGCAGAAAATGCAGATTGATTGTATCATGTATGCAAATGAGTTTGGAGAGTTGGCAAAGAGCAGGGGGGCAGAAGAATGGTTTACTTTGTTGGAGCAGGAACAGGAGCAGCAGATCTGATCACCGTCCGGGGAATGAGATTGCTTGAAAAAGCGGATGTGATCATCTATGCGGGATCATTGGTGAATCCGCAGCTGCTTGAATATGCGAAGCAAAGCTGTGAAATCCATAACAGCGCAAAGATGACGCTGGATGAGGTGATCGCAGTCATAAAGGAAGCGGAAGAAGGGGGACAAACCACCGTCCGCCTGCACACGGGGGACCCGAGCATATACGGTGCGGTGCGCGAGCAGATGGATGAGCTGGAGCGGCTTGGAATTGCCTACGAGAGCTGTCCGGGAGTCAGCGCGTGCTTCGGAGCAGCCGCCGCGATGAATCTGGAATATACATTGCCGGGTATCTCACAGTCTTTGATCATCACTCGGATGGAGGGAAAGACGAAGGTTCCGCAAAAGGAAAGCATCGAGAGTTTTGCGGCGCATCAGGCATCAATGGCGATCTACTTAAGCACCGGGATGCTTGAGGAGCTAAGCAGGAGACTGATCGCCGGAGGATACCGGGAAGAAACACCGGCTGCACTTGTCTATAAGGCAACATGGCCGGAGGAGGAAGCGTATGTATGTACAGTAAAGACACTTCCGGAGGTCGCAAGGGCGCACGGGATCACAAAGACGGCGTTGGTTCTGGTGGGGGACGTGATCGCTCATCAGAATTACAGGAAATCCAGATTGTACGCACCGGATTTTTCAACGGAGTACAGGAAGGCTAAGGAAACGGAAAGATGAAGCTAAGTGTTGTCAGTTTTACGGAGCGTGGGATGCAGCTTTCCCTGCGTCTTGCAGAGCGAATGCAGACAGAGCAGCTACAACTCTATACGAAGTGTTCACAGCTGAAAAACAGCGGGGATCACGGAGAGATCCAATGGATCACAGAGAGCCTTGCAGACTGGACAGGTGCGCAGATGCGGGAGAAAAACGGTCTTATTTTCATCGGTGCATGTGGGATTGCTGTGAGGGCGATCGCGCCTTTTATCCTAGATAAGCGAAGCGACAGCCCGGTACTTGTCATGGACGAGACGGGTGCCTATGTCATACCGATCCTCTCCGGACATCTGGGCGGTGCGAATGAACTTGCCAGACAGGTGGAAGCACGGCTTGGGGCAACGGCGGTCATCACGACCGCAACGGATCTAAACGGCAGGCTGGCGATTGACCTGTTCGCAAAGAAAAACTGCCTGTTTGTGGTCAACAAGGATGGACTTGCAAAGGTATCGGCAAAGGTTCTTGCCGATGAGCAGATCACCATGTCGGTTGCATCCGGGCACTTAGCTGCCGGGACAAGGATACCGGAAGAAGTTGTGATTATTCCGTATCCGCCGGAGGCACCGGTGGATGTTCTGATCGCAGAGGAGAAGCCGGCAGACGGCAGCGCAAGGCTGTGGCTGTGTCCGAAGACTTATGCGATCGGAATGGGCTGTAAGCGGGGAAAGGAACCACAGCCGGTCGCAGAGTTTATCGAGGAGAAGCTTGGCGAAGCGGGGATCGCAAAGGAATGTGTAGCGGCACTCGCATCGATCGACCGGAAAAAGGACGAAGCCTGTTTTCTGGATTGGAGCAGGAAAGAAAACATCCCGTTTTTGACCTACACGGCGGAGAAACTTAGCGCGGTTACAGGAAGCTTCCATGCTTCGGAATTTGTGCAGGAACAGGTCGGCGTGGATAATGTGTGCGAGAGGGCTGCATTACGGGCGTGCGGAGAAGACGCAGTACTTGTGTTGCCAAAGTGCGCAAGGGATGGTATGACGATCGCAATCGCGGGAAGGGAATGGAGTGTGTCATTTGAAGAATAAGATATATATTGTAGGAATTGGTCCGGGAAAAGAATCGATGATGACGCAGGAGGCACTTTATGCCTTGGATCAGGCAGATGTCATTGTCGGCTACACTGTCTATGTGAAGCTGTTAGGAGAGCGCTTCGCAGGAAAAGAGATGATAACGACACCGATGCGGCAGGAGACCGAGCGTTGCCGATTGTGCTTTGCGGAAGCTAAAAAGGGAAAACAGGTAGCGCTTATCTGCAGCGGTGATGCCGGGGTATATGGGCTTGCGTCTTTGATGTTTGAGGTCGGAAAGGAATATCCGGATACAGAACTTATGGTTATCCCTGGAATCACGGCGGCGACAAGCGGGGCGGCTGTCCTTGGTGCACCTCTGAACCATGATTTCTGTGTGATCAGCTTAAGCGATCTGCTCACACCGTGGGAAAAGATTGAGCGACGGCTGCTTGCGGCGGCGCAGGGAGATTTTGCTATTGCGATCTACAACCCTTCGAGCCACAAGCGCAAGGATTATCTGAAACGCGCCTGTGATATTCTTTTTCGTGTGATAGAACCACAGAGACCCTGCGGTTATGTGGAGAACATCGGAAGAGAGGGAACGAAAGCCGCAACCTTTACATTAGAGGAACTGCGGGATACCGAGGTCAACATGTTTACGACCGTGTTTATAGGTAATTCCGGCTCTGAGATATTAGATGGAAAGCTGATTACAAAGAGAGGGTACGACATTGAAGGAAATACTGATATTTGCAGGGACAACGGAGGGCAGAAAACTTTCTGAGTGCTTAGCGGCTTCGGGCATTATGCATACGGTATGTGTTGCAACGGAATATGGAGAGATTGTGTTGAAGGAGCATCCGCTTGTAAATGTCCACTGTGGGAGAATGGATAGGAAAGAGATTCATGCATTTTTACAGGAGAAGGACTACGCGGCGGTCGTGGATGCTACCCACCCGTATGCAAAGGTGGTAACGGATAACATAAAGGCTGCCATTTCGGGAATTGACATTTCGTATTTTCGCCTGCGGCGGGAATTTGGCAGGGAGAGCGGCTATGAAAATATCACTTATTTTGAGAGCAATGAGGAGTGTGCGGACGCGCTAAAGCAGATTCCGGGCAATATCCTGCTGACAACGGGAAGCAAGGAGCTTCCGGTGTATGCAGGGGTAAACGAACTGAAGGACAGGCTGTATGTGCGTGTGCTTCCGGGACTTGAAAGTATCGGCATCTGCATGGAGCAGGGGATTGCCGGAAAACAGATTCTTGCGTTACAGGGGCCGTTTACCGCTGAGATGAACGAGGCGATGATCCGGCAGTACCAGATTGGATGTCTGGTTACCAAGCAAAGCGGAAGAGCCGGAGGTTTTCAGGAGAAGCTGGAAGCGGCAAAGAATGCAGATATCCCGGTCTATGTCATCGGACGGGCAGAGGAGACGGGAGGCAGCTCCTTTACAGAGGTATGCAAGAACCTAGAACGCATCTGCGGCGTAGAGATTATGGTGCAGCAACAATTTCATATCGTGTTGGCAGGCGTTGGCATGGGAAGCAGGGATAACCTTACGAGAGAGGTGGCTGAGGCAATCGAGAGTGCAGACATTTTACTTGGAGCAGCCAGACTCATCGAACCATATCAGCCGCGGCTGGAGAAAAGACCTTTTTATTCTGCTGACCGGATCATTCCGTATCTGATGGAACTGCAGGAGACGGAAGTCTGTACGGATATGAAAAATGTTGTCATCCTGTTTTCCGGGGACAGCGGATTCTACAGCGGCTGTCAGGCACTCTGTCAGGCGTTACAGAATGAAGTGACCGCAGAGCGGCTTCGGGCCTCTATCTGTGTACTGCCTGGAATTTCCTCGGTGGCATATTTTGCGGCATGCACGAAGGAAAGCTATCAGGATGCGGCGATATACAGCATCCATGGAAAGGAACTTCCAAATCTGGCAGAGAAGATCCGGCAGGAGCAGAAGGTATTTCTGCTGATGTCGGGTGCGAAGGATGTTAGAAAGCTCGGCATGCTTTTGTGCGCGCACGGACTGAACGATTGTGAGGTCGTTGCAGGTTATCAGCTCTCTTACCCACAGCAGGAGATTAAGACACTGACACCCGAAGCGTGCCAGAAGGTCACCGGGGAAGGTCTTTATATCTGCCTGATCAAAAATCCAAACGCAAAACCGAAGGCACTTACGCATGGATGGGCGGATGAAGCATTTATCCGTGGTAAGGTTCCGATGACCAAGGAGGAGGTACGCGAGGTCAGCATCTGTAAGCTTAGGCTTTACAAGGGCGCGGTGGTGTATGACATCGGAAGCGGAACCGGATCGATCGCGATGGAGATGGCGGGCTTATCCGATGATGTAACGGTGTTTGCCATAGAAAAGAAGCCGGAGGCTGTCTCATTGATCGAGGAGAACAAAGTTCGCTTTGGACTTGAGAATATTAAGGTCATCCGGGCAGATGCCCCGGACGGACTTTTGGAACTTCCAATGGCGACACATGCGTTCATCGGAGGCAGCGGCGGCAATTTGGAAGAAATCTTACAGACTTTGTATGGGATCAATCCAAGGATGCGTGTGGTGCTCAATGCGATCACGGTGGAGACAATCTGTAAGATACAGGAGCTGCTTACGCAGTATCCGGTGGAGCATGAGGAGATGGTACAGATGCAGGTCAGCCGGACGAAGGTGGCAGGCAGGTATCATCTGATGCAGGCGGAGAATCCGGTATGGGTATGCACCTTTACATTTTGCGAACAATAAAAAGGATTTAGAATAATGAAGCGTAATCGAATCATGATTGCCGCGCTAAAAAGCGGAAGTGGAAAGACAACGATCACCTGTGCGCTCTTACAGGCGTTAAAGGATGCAGGAGAGCAGGTGGTCGCATACAAATGTGGCCCGGATTATATCGATCCGATGTTCCACAAAAAAATACTTGATATTTCCTCCAAAAACCTTGATACTTTCTTTACAGGCGAGGAGGAGACGAAGCGGCTTTTTTTGCAGAATCATACGCCGCAGGACTTTGCGGTTTTAGAAGGTGTGATGGGGCTGTACGACGGGCTTGGCGGAATCCGAAAGGAGGGTTCCGCCTACCATCTGGCATCCATCACAAGGACACCGATCCTTCTGGTCGTGGATGCAAAGGGAATGGGACGCTCGGTTATCGCGGCGATCGCAGGCTTTCTTAAGTATGATAAGGAACACCTGATCAAAGGAGTTCTGCTCAACCGGATGTCAAAGGGCTATTACGAGACCTTAAAGCCGGTCATGGAGGAGGAGCTGCACATTGAGGTGGTGGGCTACTTCCCGGAACAGAAGGAGCTTCAACTGGAAAGCAGGCACCTCGGATTGAAGCTGCCGGACGAGATCGAAGATATAAAGCAGCAGTTAAAGCAGACTGCGGATGAGCTGCAAAAGACAGTCTCACTTTCTGCAATCACAAAGATCGCGCAAGGTGCAGAAGCATTGGATGGCGGTCTGGGAGAAGCCGTGTCTGCCGGAATGGGGAAAGAACGCCCGGTTATCGCGGTGGCGAAAGATGAGGCATTCTGCTTTTATTATGAGGATAATCTGCGTCTATTACAGGAGGCGGGAGCAACGCTTGCCTTTTTCTCGCCGATCCACGATAGTGTGCTTCCGGACGGCTGTGATGCCCTCCTGCTTGGAGGCGGCTACCCGGAGCTGTACGCCGCACAGCTTAGTGCAAACAGCAGTATGCTGTGTGAGATCAGGCACGCGATACAGGATGGTATGCCGGTCGTTGCGGAGTGCGGCGGGTTCATGTATCTGCACACATCTCTTGAAACACGGGATGGAAAGGCGTATCCTATGGCTGGGGTGCTGGATGCAAAATGCTATGATACCGGCAAGCTGGTTCGGTTCGGCTACATCGAGCTGTCCGAGAAGGAGCCTGCTTTCCTGCCGGAGAACGGACATATCCGCGGGCACGAGTTCCACTATTTTGACAGCGAGGCAAACGGAACGGACTGCATGGCTTTAAAGCCGGTCACGGGAAGAACCTATGCGTGTGTGAACAAAAATGTGCGGTGGTTTATCGGCTTCCCGCATCTTTATTATCCGTCCAATCCGGCATTTGCAGCGCATATTGTCGAGATCGCAGCACAATACCATAAGGAAAGGAAGTAAGCGGATATGGAAAATTCGTATCGCTTTTTTGAAAACCGGGCATGTAAGTATTTTCCGTGCCATAAGGGACTCTCGGATTTTAACTGCCTGTTCTGTTACTGCCCGCTGTACAACAGGGAGCATTGTCCGGGCAAGCCAAGCTACATGGAGAAGAACGGAAGGACGATCAAGGTCTGTACAGACTGTACATTCCCACATCAGCCGGAGAATTACGACATCATCATACAGTTTTTAAAGAAATAGAGATACAAAAGAGAGTACAAGTATGAAGAAACAAGCATTTATCAAATCATTGCCGATCATGTGCAGTTATATCTTTGTGGCAATGGCGTATGGGATCATGATGGAGGAGTCCGGGTTTGCATGGTATCTGTCACTGCTTGTCAGCATGACGGTCTACACAGGGGCTTTTCAGTTCGTTCTTATCACATTCTTAAGCGGCGGGGCATCGCTTGTGACGATCGCACTGACCGCTTTTTTGATGAACAGCAGACAGAGCTTTTACAGCCTTGCATTTCTGGATGATTTTAAAACGATGGGAAAACGCAAATGGTATATGATCCACACGATGACGGATGAGACATTTGCGATAAACACGACCCTGGAGGCGGATATGCCGAAAAAGGAGCGGCAGGACATGATGTTTTATGTCGCACTGTTTTCGCGCGGCTACTGGATGCTCGGAGCCGTGCTTGGCGGCGTGCTCGGACAGTTGATCCCGTATGATATGGAGGGGATCGACTTCTGTATGACGGCGCTGTTTGTGATCATCTTTATCGATCAGTGGGAGAAAAATACCTCGCACAGACCGGCGCTTATCGGACTTGCAGTGGGGATTGTGTGCCTGTTTATCTTTGGCGCGTCCTCCTTCATGCTTCCAGCACTGCTTGTCACGTCCGGAATTCTGATTGCCATGACAGGGCAGAAGGGAGCGGCACATGAGTAGGTACGGATATATCGCTGCTGCGATTGCATTGTCGGCGGCAATCACATTTTTCCTGCGCGCATTGCCGTTTCTTGCCTTTCGGGGCGAACACGGGATGCCGGGCTGGCTGGAGCGGTTGGGAAAGCTGCTTCCGCAGGCAATCATGGCGGTTCTGATCGTATATTGCTTGAAGGATGTGCGGACGGACTGGGTACATACCGGGATACCGGAGATCGCCGGCGTGATCGCTACCGCAGCCTCTTACAAGTGGAAGCACAATACCCTTATCAGCATCCTGCTTGGAACTGCAACGTGCATGCTTTTGATACATATTCTTTAGAATTTAAATGTTGTGATGTAGTGTTAAATATGGTACAATAGGACTAGAAAATTTCTGCCGGAGAAGCGGTAACAAAGTCATTGATATAATCAGATATAAGGTAAACAGACAGCCTCTCGTGTTTGTACGGGAGGCTGTTTACAGTTGGTGCGGGCTGATCCAGATGATCGCGCACCAGGTTAATTGAGGAAACGATATGCTTGAAAAGAACACAAAACAAGTCAACCGGATGATGACACGGATCTTTGCCGTGTGTGCGGTTCCGATTCTGATCATGGTGGTATGCTCCCATTATGGAGTGTTTGAATTTGGCACGGAATATACGAGAACTGTATTTATCGCAGGGCTTCTGCTTTCAATAAGTCCAAGTGTGCTGCGGTACATTCTGCCGGATGGTGCCCTAAAATACTACATGCTTGGGATGGCAGCGATATTTATAGGAATTCTCGGGACGAGCAACCATATCGGAATCTATATCACCTATATTCTGGTTCCCGTTTTAAGCTGCCTGTATTTTGAACCATATCTGATTGTGGAAACCAGTGTATTTTCCTATATCTTTATGCTGGTCGCACTGTATATCAACTCCGCAGGCAAATACGAGGTCGTGGCTATGGGAATGTCGCGCACACATATCTTTATCGCATATGCACTTGGCTTTACCATCGAGTATGTGATCATAAGCAGCGTTTTGTTTCTGATTGTAAAACGTGCAAAGAACATGATGGAAGAGCGCAACAATGCGGACTATGAGAACCGGATGAAGAGCACGTTTCTTTCCAATATGTCACATGAGATCCGAACCCCGATGAATGCGATTATCGGCATGA
>JBNMJQ010000040.1:0-8798 GCA_050873865.1 Agathobacter sp.
CATTTGTATTATTTTGAGAAGCTTCTTGAGGATGCCAACAATGAACTTGTGAGGCAGGCACAGGCAGAGGGTAAAAAGTGCGTTGCGACGGTCTGCGAGAATATCCCGGAACCGCTTTTGAACCTGCCGGGGCTTTTTTCGGTGCGTCTGCGTGCACCGCGCACTGGCTCGATGGAGATGGCAACCTATTACATGACAAGCTTTTTGTGTGAATATACCAGAGCTTTGTTGGAGCGTGCGATAGAGGGTGGTTACAATTTTACTGACTGCATCATCACGCCGGATGGCTGCTCCATGATGAACCGTTGTGTGGAGAATATGGAACTGCTTAAGACTATGGGAAAGGGCAAGGAGAACTATTTTTATCAGTACATGGAAATTCCGATGAAGGCGGATGACAACGGACTGAATCTCTATGTCTTACAGTGTAAGAACCATATCCTGACACCACTTCATGAGAGCTTTGATGTTGATATTTCAGACAAGGCAATCCGTGAGGCGGTCGCAGAACACAATGAGGTCTGCCGCCTGATCCGCCAGATCGGTGAATACCGTAAGGAGGAGAATCCACGCATCACCGGATATGAATACCATATTCTTACACTGGCAACCTATGTCGCTCCGAAGTACCTTCTGATCGACAAGCTGAAGGAGACCTTGGAGGAACTTAAGACGAGAGAACCGGATGAGAAGAACAAATATCGTGCAAGAGTCGTGTTTGTAGGATCTGAGGTGGACGATGTCGATGTGATCCGTCTGGTGGAAGAGTCCGGCGCTTATGTATGTGCTGACCGATTCTGCCTTGGCTCATTTCCAGGGAGAAATGAGATTACTCTGACGGATGACGAGGATGCGCTGACACAGATCTGCAGACAGTATATGTACCGCGGACAGTGCCCGAGATACATGAATCAGGCGAAGATCCAGGAGCGCCGCAAGTATGTGGCGGATCTTGCAAGGGAATATCACGCGGATGGTGTGATCTATGAACAGATCAAGTTCTGCGACCCGTGGGCTTACGAGCGCATGGTGGGAACCGTAGTGCTCCGCGATGATTACAAATATCCGGTGCTGGCGGTCGATCGTCCGTATTCCATAGGAAGCTCCGGACAGATGCGTACAAGAGTGCAGGCTTTTGTGGAAAGCATTGAGATCAAGAAAATCCAAGGGGGTGCAAAATAATGGCAAAAGAGATCGGAAAAGACCGATTGGGCGATTTTTACTCCCATGGAAAGGTCAGGAAGAGACGAGAGTGGAGAGGCTTAAAGGACACCTGGTATGATTATACGAGATGGCTGTGGATCATGAAGACATTATCCCTATTCCTTATGAAACCGCGCAATATCAAGGGACTGTTCCGGTACCGCTGGATGGTCAATTATTTTGCGGTTCCGATGATGGTAGACCGGCATACACAGGGACTTCGAGGGGAATATCTGCGCATCTGCCATCTGGAGCAGGATCTGATTATCGAGGATGTTGCAAAGCTTCTGGACAATTTGTTCCGCGGGGACAGAAGACTTGGAAATGATACGGAATTTTCCAAGAAGGTATGTCTGGTGGATGAGAATGAGATGACCGCGATCCTCATGGGATTCCCGAATGTCAAGGGACTCAGCCGTGAGACCCCGGCAACCTATGTATCGGTACTGTTGAATCAGAATGCGGCACTCCATTATATTGATGTCGCACAGGAATATGGATTGTCCGGAGACGTATGCCCGATGCCGGAGGCAGAGGCAGGCGTATCCATTGACGACGATTATCCGGTACTTGGGGCATGTGCAGTACAGTGTAATACGACCTGTGATGGTTCTCTGATGGGGAATGGCGTTATTTCAAAGCGTCTGGAGCTTGAGGACGGCATCCCGGTATTCCAGCTGGCAGCACCACTCCGGCACAGGGAGGATGACGTTCAGGAATATGCGGCGCAGGAGGTGCGCAATGCGATTGCATTTATCGAGGAACATACCGGGGAGAAATGGGATTGGAAGTATTACTTTGAATGTGCAAAGCGTGTAAACGAATCGACCCGTCACCGCATGGACTGGCTTGATATGAACAAGACGGACTATCCGCAGGTGTTCGGTTCCAACCTTGCACTTTACACGGAGACAAATTACATGGCAATCTGTGGCAAGATCCCGGCGTTTGTTGAGACAGACCGCAAGATCTCTGCACTTGCAGAGCAGGCCTATAAGGCAAAGAAGCGCGCAGCGAAGGAATATCGCCACCGCGCGATTGTATGGGGCGTACAGTCGCACTTCTACATGGATTTCCTTGTATGGCTGTTAAATTGCTGGGGCATTGTTCCGCTTACGGACATGCTTTCCATGGTGTCCACCAAGATGATCGCGGAGGAGGATACTCCGGAGAACCGCAAGCAGGCAATCTATGATATGGCATGGCTGACCGAGAATATGATCATGCGTAACCGTACACACGGCGGCTACAAGGTTCTTCTCGATGAACTCTGGGAGTTCTGCGAGGAGTTCAATGCGGATATGGTCATTCTTTGGGAGCACATGAGCTGCAAGGCACTCGATGGTATGCACGGACAGTTTGAGGAGAAGGCAAGAGAGCGCGGCATCAAGCTGATGTGGGTAAATCACGATCTGTTTGATCCACGTATCGTTTCCAGACAGGGTGTGCGTGATCAGGTCAACCGTTATATGCGCTCGGTCATGAGAGAGGAGCCGATCGACCCGTCTCTTGAAATTCTGCCGGATGAGCATTCCTGGTAGGATAGGACGGATTAAGAGAAAGACACTTAGGAGGATAAATAAATGAGGTATTTTGGTGGATGCGATTCAGGCAGTACCTATACAAAGTGTGTCATCATCGATGAGACGGGAAAGATGGTAGCGGATGTGACGCTCCGTAGCCGCATCAATGCAGTGTTAAGCTGTGAGGAGTCGTTAAAGCTTGCGGCAGAGCAGGTGCCGGAACTTGAAAGTGCAAAGAATCTGGCATATCTGGTTGGTACAGGATACGGAAGAAATAAAGTTCCGTTCGCGGATGAGAATATTTCCGAGATCAGCTGCCATGCGATGGGTGTGCATGTGGCAAACCCGGCTGTAAAGGCGATCATCGATATCGGAGGGCAGGACGTAAAGGGTATCGCGGTCGACACGGATGGGACGGTGCTTAATTTTGCGATGAATGACAAGTGTGCTGCTGGAACCGGACGGTTTTTCGAGGCAATGGCAAGAGCTTTTGAGATGGATCTGGATGAGTTCTCGAAGCTTTCCTTAAAGGCAAAAAATGTAATCCCGATCACAGCACAGTGCACGGTTTTTGCGGAGTCTGAGGTTATCTCCTTAGTCGGAGAAGGCAAGCCGATGGACGAGATTGCGGCAGGAATCGAGCTATCTGTGGCAAAGAGGTGCTTTGTCATGTCAAAGAAAGCAGGCGCTGTGGATTCCATTACGCTTACCGGCGGATGTGCAAAGAATGCAGGCTTAAAAGAGGCAATCGAGAAAGTTTTAAATCTTAAGGTAATCGATCTTCCAGTCGATCCACAGCTGATCGGAGCACTTGGCGCAGCGGAGTTTGCGAGACAAAAAGGAATGGCAAAGGGCTAAAAGGAGGCAGCGATGGCAACATTTTTACATGTAATTCTTATTTTGGCGATTGTATTTGTATGCCTGTTTGTGTTAAGCTTTATTGTCTACTTTTTCAATCTGGACATGAAGCTTTTGGCAGCGCTTGAGCCGCTGTTCCTAAAGCATTATGACAAGATAAAGAGAGACAAGCATCTGTAATTATGAAACTATACGACGAGATTATGGAAAAGACCATAGAACTGGCAGCGGCGTGCGGCGGTCATGCGACTTTGACGGCAGATGTCCCGTGGACGCTTACCTCGGAGCGCAATATGGTGCTTCGGAGTGAGCTGGCGTATGAGCTCGGCTCGGACTTAAATCCGGGGCTGGGAGCAACAATCCTTACGGACAATGCCGATCTTGTACCACAGAACGAGATTATTGTCTGCGGGAAGGATCTAAACGTGATCGACAAGGATCTGCCTTATGCGCGTATTGCGCTGGTTCGTGTGGAGGATGACAGGATGGGTACGGGCAACGCACTCTACAATGCCATCCGCAAGCTGGAATATGTCCGTTATCACTTTTATCCGGAAGGATTTATGATGCGGATTTCTGCTTCAAAGAATAAGGAGAGTGTCCGTGTATCAAAGGAAGCCCTTAATGAGGGCATCACTTTCGGAAAGGTCGGAAGTGCCATGATACAGGCATTTGAAAAGCAGGAGGCAGTCCGGGCGGTAAAGCTGATCTACATTACCGATCCGGCGTTTAATTACCCGGCATTGAAGGATCTGCTGGCACAGAGTGAATCGATCACAGAGACGATTGACCATATGCTAAAGGATCTGAAGATGGATTGCAACGTGTGCAATCTCAAGCCGGTATGTGATGAGGTAGAAGGACTGCGTGAACTTCACTTTGAGGGGATGAAGCCGGAGTCTTGAAACAGTTACGCAAGTAACTAATATTTATTTAAAGGAGTATAAAATGAGAGAGGACAAGTACACAAATTTCGAAGACTATTCGAAATGGGCTGCAAATCACAAGAATGATAAGGCTCCAAGCGACAAGATCATCAAGCTTGGAAGAAAAATCACGGATGTAGCCGGACACATTTTTGGTGGAGTAAAGGTCGAGGACCCGGAGTATTGGGGACTTGCTGAGATCGTCACCGAGGAGATGGCAGAGGTTGGGCTGACCATGAAAAAACGTGTACATTACACGTTTGATGAACTTTGCAAAATGAATCCGGATAAGGTGGAAAAGCTTGGAACAGAGGGATTCCAGAAGCTTTTGGATGAGATGAGCTATATCGGACTTTTGGAGTACGATTACGGATACCACTACGATCACAATGGTCGTACCGCTCCACAGTCTGAGAGAAGATATACACTTCCGATGTTTGTGCCGGGGTCTGCCGAGCTGTTTAACATGGAAGAACTTCCGGATAAGAGTAATCCGCGTCTGAAGGATCATCCGGATGTAGCATCTTTCTTTGAGCGTATGACATTTATTCCGCTTGCCGGAATTACACAGATGGTTCCTCCGGGAGGCGCCGGTGTCGGAATGCATGTTATTCCGGTTGAGAAGGCAATCTCTATGGAGAATGAAGCGATTGATATCGAGAAGCTGTCTTATTGGTTAAGCAAGTATGAAGGAAAGATCGGTGTTGGACGCTGCTCCTGCCGTGCTTCCAGAAAAGCGATCGGTGACGGCTGCGCAGATGACGATTTCGGATGGTGTATCGGTGTCGGCGATTTCGCGGACTACTGCCGTGAAACCGGTAAGGGACACGACATTACTAAAGAGGAAGCGCTTGCAATTTTACAGAGAGCCGAGGAGAATGGTTTTGTACACCAGATCACCAATATTGATGGTGAGAACAAGATCTTTGGTATCTGTAACTGTAACGTGGAAATCTGTAATGCGCTGCGTACCTCACAGTTGTTCAACACTCCGAATATGTCACGTTCTGCGTATGTTGCACACGTTGACAAGGAGAAGTGTGTTGCCTGCGGCCGCTGTGTAGAGTATTGTCCGGCTGGTGCTACCAGACTTGGACAGAAGCTGTGTGACAAGGAAGGCAAGGAGATCCAGTATCCGAGACAGGAGCTTCCGGATGCAACCAAGTGGGGCGAGGACAAGTGGGATTACAATTACCGCGACAACAACCGCATCAACACCCACAAGACCGGTACAGCTCCATGTAAGACCGCATGTCCGGCACATATCGCTGTCCAGGGTTACTTAAAGCTGGCTTCCCAGGGCAGATACCAGGATGCACTTGCTCTTATCAAGAAGCAGAACCCATTCCCGGCAATCTGTGGACGCGTATGTAACAGACGCTGCGAGGATGCATGTACGAGAGCGACCATCGATCAGGCTATCGCAATCGATGCAGTTAAGAAGTTTATCGCTGAGCAGGATCTAAACGCTGAGACAAGATATATTCCGCCGACAGTCATTCCGGCAAGCATCCACATGGATCACTTTGACGAGAAGATCGCGATTATCGGTGGAGGTCCGGCAGGACTTACTGCAGCATTCTATCTTGCAGAAAAAGGTTATCGTCCAACCGTATTTGAAAAGAATGAGTATGCCGGCGGTATGCTCCGCTATGGTATCCCATCTTACAAGCTTGAGAAGAATGTGATTGATGCCGAGATCGATGTTATGCGTCAGATGGGCGTCGAGATCAAGACCGGCATTGAAGTTGGAAAAGACATCACGATCGATTTCCTCCGCAAGCAGGGGTATAAGGCATTTTATATTGCAATCGGATGCAGCGCAGGTCGTCGCCCGGGAATCCCGAATGACAACGCAGAGGGAACCTTTACCGCGATCGATTATCTGCATGAGGCAAACTGCGGCGGTGTTGAATACACCGGACGTGTAGTTGTAATCGGTGGTGGAAATGTTGCAATCGATGCTGCAAGAGTTTCTTCAAGAAACGGTGCTTCCGAGATCACCCAGCTTTGTTTAGAGTCTGAGGCTGATATGCCGGCTTCCAAGGAAGAAGTATTAGAGGCAGCAGAGGACGGCGTTAAGATCAAGTGCGGATGGGGACCGAAGGAAGTCCTCGTAACGGACGGCAAGGTTTCCGGAATCGTATTTAAGAGATGCTTATCTGTTAAGAATGCAGAGGGACGTTTCGCACCGACCTACGATGAGAATGAGACGATTACCATCGAATGTGACCGTGTGATCTTCGCAGTCGGACAGGCTTCTGTTTGGGGAGATCTTGTAACGAACGAGAAGCTTGAGTTCAACGGACCGGCAGTTGTTGCTGACAAGCTTACATACCAGACCACCCAGCCGGATATCTTTGTCGGCGGTGATGTGTATACAGGACCAAAGTTTGCGATTGATGCAATCGCAGCAGGAAAGATTGCTGCAGAATCCCTGCACCGCTATGTGCATGATGCACACATGAAGATTGGACGTAACCGTTGGGAGTTTACAGAACTTGACAAGTACAATATTTCTGTGCCAAGCTACGACAATTCTTCCCGTCAGGAAGCTGGCGTGGATGATACTGTTCCGGCAAACTCCTTTAAGGATGCGCACCGCACGCTGACCGAGGCCCAGGTTAAGATCGAGACTGCCCGCTGCTTAGGCTGTGGTGCTACGATCGTTGATCCGAATAAGTGTATCGGCTGCGGCGTATGTACGACAAAGTGTGCATTTGATGCGATCGCCCTCCACCGTGATCATCCGGAATGCTCTAAGATGGTGGTTGCCGAGGATAAATTTAAGGCAATCATCCCTTACCAGATAAAGCGTGCCGGAAAGATTTTATTACACAAAAAGAACTAAGGGGGAATCATGCACGAACTTGGTGTAGTATTCTACGTTGTAAAAGATGTAAAAAAGGTGGCGGAGGAGAATGATGTCAAGCATATTTCCGCTGTCACGATCGAACTTGGCGAGGTTTCCGCAGTCATACCGGAGTATCTGGTTGACTGCTGGAACTGGGCGAGAAAAAAGGAGCCTGTCATGGAAAATGCAGAGCTCCGCATCGAAAAAATGGACGCAGTTTCCTTCTGCGAGGACTGCAAGCAGGAGTATCCGACCATCCAATATGCCAAAATCTGCCCGTATTGCGGAAGCGAGCATACGTTCCTTTTGCGGGGCAATGAATTTAACATCAAAGAGATTGAGGTAAGCGACGACTAGGATGCGGCTTTTAAATCTGTTCACGGAGCAATCTGTGAACAGATTTTGTCCATTTTTTGGTTGCCTTTTGCGAAAATTATGATATTATAAATGTGTGCGCGCAAATATAGGTGCGCATCGAAACATGTCAATGAATGGGGTGACCTGTTCAGCAAATATATTTTTATATAGGAGGAATTGTCAAATGGCAAACAAGTGGGTTTATACCTTCAAAGAAGGTAATATGACCATGCGTAACCTTCTCGGTGGAAAGGGTGCCAACCTGGCTGAGATGACTGAAATCGGTCTTCCGGTACCACAGGGATTTACCATCACAACTGAGGCATGTACTCAGTATTATGAGGATGGACGCAAGATTAACGACGAAATTATGGCACAGGCTATGGAAGGTGTAGCTTGGATGGAAAAGGAGAATGGTAAGAAGTTTGGTGATCTTAAGAATCCACTTCTTGTTTCTGTTCGTTCCGGAGCACGTGCTTCAATGCCTGGTATGATGGATACAATCCTTAATCTTGGTCTTAACGACGAAGTAGTAGCAGCTATGATCGCTGGTAACCCAGATCCTGCATTTGAGAGATTCGTATATGACTCTTATAGAAGATTCATCCAGATGTTCTCAGACGTAGTTATGGAAGTTGGTAAGAAGTACTTCGAGCAGCTTATCGACAAGATGAAAGAGGATAGAGGCGTTAAGTATGACGTTGAGCTTACCGCTGCTGATCTTAAGGAGCTTGCTGAGCAGTTCAAGGCTGAGTACAAGAACCAGTTAGGAACAGACTTCCCTTCAGATCCTGTTGAGCAGTTAAAGCTTGCTATCGAGGCTGTATTCCGTTCATGGGACAACCCACGTGCAAACGTATATCGTCGTGACAACGATATCCCATATTCTTGGGGAACCGCTGTTAACGTAATGCCGATGGTATTTGGTAACTTAAATAATGAATCCGGTACAGGTGTTGCATTTACCCGTGACCCTGCAACAGGAGAGAACAAGCTTATGGGTGAGTTCCTTATCAATGCACAGGGCGAGGACGTAGTTGCAGGTGTTCGTACACCAATGCCGATCGCTCAGATGGA
>JBNMJQ010000041.1:0-8243 GCA_050873865.1 Agathobacter sp.
TGCCTGTTCCCAATTGCCGGTATAAACTAAGTCGTTCCACTCCGGCACCAGATTGTGCAACGGGCAGCCCGAAGTCATTCCGGCAAGTGTTGCACCGGACTGACAGAACGGAACACCGCAATCCATACAGCGTGCCGCCTGCTTCTGCTGATTTTCCTTAGAGAGGAACACATGGAACTCGTTGTAATTTTTGATACGCTCCTGTGGAGCGATGGATGTTGCATCCACTCTTTCATAATCTAAAAATCCGGTTGGTTTTCCCATCTTAGTTCCCCTCCTTACTCTCTGGTGCTCGCATAAAATGCTTCAATCTGTGCCTGTTCCGCATTGAGGCCCTTTTCTTCCATCTGCACGATTGCCATCTGCATACGGTTATAATCATATGGTATTACCTTTTTAAACTTCGGAAGATACTCGCTGAAGTGGTCAAGAACTTCCTTTCCCTTCTCAGAGTTGGTCAGGGTCACATGCTCCTTGATCATCTCTTTCAGTTCAAGCACATCGTACTTGTTGGTCACTTCCTCTGTAAATACCATCGACTTATTGGTTCTCATGTAAAGGTCATTATCCTCATCCAAAACATATGCGATACCGCCGCTCATTCCAGCCGCAAAGTTCTTTCCGGTCTTGCCGAGCACTACAACACGTCCACCGGTCATGTACTCGCATCCGTGATCGCCGACGCCCTCAACGACCGCAGTTGCACCGGAATTTCTTACGCAGAAACGCTCACCAGCAACACCGTTGATAAATGCCTTTCCGCTTGTCGCACCATAAAGCGCTACGTTTCCAATGATAATGTTCTCATCCTTCTTGTATTTAACGCCTGTCGGTGGATATACGATCAGCTTGCCGCCGGACAGTCCCTTGCCAAAATAGTCGTTGGAGTCTCCGGTCAGCTCGAGCGTAAGTCCCTTCGGGATAAACGCGCCAAAGCTCTGTCCACCTGCCCCGGTACACTTGATGATGTAGGTATCCTCCTCCAGCGTATCGTCGTATTTCTTTGTGATCTCGGAGCCAAATATCGTTCCGAGTGAACGGTTCGTGTTGGTTACTTCCGTCTCGATGACACGTTTCTGCTTCTTTTCAAGCGCCGGTGCAAGCTGTGTGAGAATCACCTGGATATCCTTTGTCTTATCCAGCTCGAAATCGTATACCTGCTTCGGATCGAAGATCACACTCTCTTTCTTGCCTGCAAATGGGTTATTTAAAATGTTTGAAAGGTCAATCTTTGCCTCGCGCTCGGACAGATCCTCACGCACCTTTAACAGGTCACTTCTTCCCACCAATTCATCCACGCTTCTGACACCGAGCTTTGCCATGTATTCACGCAGCTCTTCTGCGATAAATTTCATGAAGTTCTCTACATATTCCGGCTTGCCTGCAAAACGCTTGCGAAGCTCCGGGTTCTGGGTTGCGATACCTGCCGGACATGTGTCAAGGTTGCAGACACGCATCATCACGCAGCCCATCGTTACAAGCGGAGCGGTTGCAAATCCGAACTCCTCCGCACCAAGGCATGCTGCAATCGCTACATCACGTCCGCTCATCAGCTTTCCGTCTGTCTCGATGCGTACTTTATTACGCAATCCGTTCATAATAAGTGTCTGATGTGTCTCCGCAAGTCCAAGCTCCCAAGGAAGTCCCGCATTGTGGATGGATGAGCTTGGCGCTGCACCGGTACCTCCGTCATATCCGGAGATCAGCACAACCTGTGCACCGGCCTTTGCAACACCTGCTGCGACGGTTCCGACGCCAGCCTCAGATACTAGTTTTACGGAAATGCGGGCATCACGGTTTGCGTTCTTCAAGTCAAAGATCAGCTGCTCCAAATCCTCGATGGAATAGATATCATGGTGCGGAGGCGGAGAAATCAGTGATACACCCGGCGTGGAAAGTCTTGTCTTTGCGATCCACGGGTACACCTTCTTGCCCGGAAGGTGTCCGCCCTCGCCCGGTTTTGCGCCCTGTGCCATCTTGATCTGGATCTCCTGTGCGCTGGTGAGGTAACGGCTTGTCACACCGAAACGTCCGGATGCGACCTGTTTGATCGCGGAGCAGCGGTTCAGTCCGTCCGCACCAATTGTCAGACGATCCTTATCCTCACCACCTTCACCGGTGTTTGACTTGCCGTGCAGGCGGTTCATTGCGATTGCAAGTGTCTCATGTGCTTCCTTAGAGATAGAGCCATAGGACATCGCGCCGGTCTTGAAACGGGTGACGATAGAATCCACACTCTCTACCTCCTCCAGCTTGATCGGCTTTTTGGGGTAGTTAAAGTCCATAAGTCCGCGAAGGTTGGTAGTCTTTTGCTCCTCGTCCACCAGATTTGTGTACTGTTTGAACAGTTCATAGTCACCGCGCTGTGTGGACTGCTGAAGCAGATGAATGGTTGCCGGATTGTATAAATGCCGGTCAGCATTGCTTCTCATCTTATGGCGGCCCTGACTGTCAAGTGTCAGATCCGTGGAAAGTCCAAGCGGATCATAGGCTGCGGAATGGAGCGTATTTACATCATTTTCAATATCCTTTAACTTGATTCCACCGATACGGCTCACCGTGTTGGTAAAATATTTGTCAATAACTTCCTTATCAATACCGATCGCCTCAAAGATCTTTGATCCCTGATAAGACTGGATTGTGGAAATACCCATCTTGGCTGCAATCTTGACAATGCCGGTGATGATTGCTTTGTTGTAATCATCAATTGCCGCATAATAATCCTTGTCAAGCATATGCTCATCAATAAGCTGTTTTACGGTATCCTGCGCCAGATACGGATTGATCGCGGTTGCACCGAAGCCGAGCAATGTTGCAAAATGATGTACCTCCCGCGGCTCTCCGGATTCCAGGATCAGGGAAAGCGAGGTACGCTTTTTGGTCTTTACCAGATACTGCTGTAACGCGGAAACTGCAAGCAGCGACGGAATTGCAACATGGTTGTCGTCAACGCCGCGGTCGGACAGGATCAGGATGTTCGCGCCGTCTCGGAACGCACGGTCTGCCTCGATGTACATGCGGTCGATTGCTTTTTCAAGGCTTGTGTTCTTATAATATACGATTGAAATTGTTGCTACCTTAAAGCCCTCTACCTTCATAGAACGGATCTTCATCAGGTCAGTGTTCGTAAGGATCGGGTTGTTAATCCGGAGTACCTTACAGTTTTCCGGCTTTTCCTCGAGGAGGTTGCCCGCGGAACCGACATAGACGGTCGTTGAGGTAACGACCTCCTCACGGATAGAATCGATTGGCGGATTGGTAACCTGTGCAAACAGCTGCTTAAAGTAGTTAAACAGTGGCTCACGGTTGCCGGAAAGCGCTGCAAGCGGGGTATCGGTTCCCATCGCTGCGGTTCCCTCCACACCATTCTTTGCCATCGGCAGGATGGAATCCTTTAAGGACTCATAGGTATATCCGAATGCCTTCTGCATACGCTGGCGCTCTTCCTTGGTATACTCCGGCACTCTCTGATTCGGTATCTTAAGGTCATGGAGCATAACAATATTGCTGTCAAGCCACTCACCATATGGTCGCTTTCCTGCGTAACGCTCCTTTAACTCCTCATCATCGATCACCCTGCCGTTTACAGTATCCACAAGAAGCATCTTGCCCGGACGCAGGCGGTCCTTTGTCACGATCTTGGTCGGGTCAATGTCAAGGACACCTACCTCGGAGGAGAGGATCAGGTAATCGTCGTCGGTGATGTAGTAGCGGGATGGGCGCAGACCGTTGCGGTCAAGCACGGCCCCCATCAGATCACCATCGGAAAACAGGATGGATGCCGGTCCATCCCACGGCTCCATCATCGTTGCATAATATTGGTAAAAATCCTTTTTCTTCTGGAACATGATTGAATTATTTGCCCATGGTTCCGGGATCATGATCATGACTGCAAGCGGAAGATCCATTCCACTCATAACCAGAAATTCCAATGTATTGTCAAGCATCGCAGAGTCAGAGCCCTCCGTATTTACAACCGGAAGCACCTTCTGGAACTCTCCTGCCAGCTTGCTGGAAGACATCGTCTCCTCTCGGGCAAGCATCTTGTCTGCATTACCGCGGATGGTGTTGATCTCGCCGTTATGTACGATGAAGCGGTTCGGATGTGCCCTCTCCCAGCTCGGATTCGTGTTGGTTGAGAATCTGGAGTGTACGGTCGCAATCGCGGACTCGTAATCAGCATCCTGCAGGTCTGAGAAGAACTGACGGAGCTGTTCTACCAGAAACATGCCCTTGTATACGATTGTCCTGCTGGATAGGGAAACCACATAGCTTCCGTCGTTGGACTGTTCAAACACACGTCTTGCGACATAGAGCTTGCGGTCAAAGTCAAGTCCCTTTTCGACATTTTCCGGTCGCTTTACAAATGCCTGCATGATGCACGGCATACATGCTCTTGCCTTGTCGGAAAGCTTATCCGGATGTGTCGGCACCTCTCTCCAGCCAAGGAACTCCATGCCCTCTTTTTCGACAATAACCTCGAACATCTTCTTTGCCTGGTTGAGCTTCATCTCAGACTGTGGGAAGAAGAACTGCCCGACACCGTAGTCTCTCTCCTCGCCAAGCTCGATTCCGAGTGGCTTTGTTACCTTTGAGAAAAACTTGTGGGAGATCTGCAATAAAATACCTACACCATCTCCGGTCTTTCCGTCAGCATCCTTTCCGGCTCTGTGCTTTAAGTTCTCAACAATCTTTAACGCATTCTCAACCGTATCATGTGTCTTAATGCCCTTGATATTGACAACGGCTCCGATACCGCAGTTATCATGTTCAAATCTCGGATCATACAATCCCTTCGCAACGGCTGTGCTTTCGTTCCACTGTTCTTTCATATTGCAGTCATCCTTTCGTCTGTGATATTTGCCAACAGCTTTCTAACTTGAGATAAATTTTACTACAACCGTTTTTTGCTGTAAATCCATTTTTCTTATCGAATTGTCTAATTATTTATCTTTATGTCATTTATAATTAAATTGTTTATTCTATTTTTTATATTTACTTAACAAAAGTGGCACATAGAAACAATTTCATGTGCCATTTTTCAAAAAACCTTATTTTATTAAGTGTGTTTTTCGCCCGTATGATTAAATTGTGTCAAAGTTGTATGTCATTTTTTGTAACTTTTCCACCTTCATCTGTGCATATTCGCCTATGCGTTCAGCTTCCACTCGGCAGATGCCGTCTGCAGCTTTACAAGCCTTGCATAAAGTCCGTCCCGTTTCATAAGCTGCTCATGGGTTCCGCTTTCTGCGACAACGCCCTTGTCAAGCACAACAATCTGGTCTGCATTCTCAACCGTCCGCATCCTGTGGGCGATCACAAGAACTGTCTTTCCCTTTATCAGCTTTGAAATTGCTTTCTGTATCTCCGTCTCATTGTCCACGTCAAGTGAAGCGGTCGCCTCATCCAAAAGGATCACAGGCGCATCCTTTAGCAGTGCTCGTGCGATCGATAAGCGCTGGCATTCACCGCCGGAGAGCGTCGAGCCATTCTCACCGATCACCGTCTGGTAGCCCTCCGGCATTTTCTCGATAAATTCATTGCAATGTGCTGCCCTTGCCGCTTCAATCACTTCTTCATCTGTCGCATTTTTACGCCCGATCCGGATGTTTTCCATCACCGTATTGTTAAACAGTACAACGTTCTGGAATACCATGGAAATATCTTTCATCATGGCAACCGAGTCGACCAGTGCAATGTCCGTGCCGCCCAGACGTATCGTGCCTTTGTTTACGTCATAGAAGCCCGCCGCAAGATTTGCCACTGTGCTCTTACCGCCGCCGGACGGACCTACGAGCGCGGTTACCTGTCCCTGCTTTGCCGTAAAGGTCACATCCTTTAACACCGGCTTTTGCGGTTCATACGCAAATTGTACATGGTCAAATTCAATATCGTAGCCGTTGGTCTGATATGTTTTCTGCTTGTGCTCTGTCTTGTAGTTCTGGATGTCCTTCAGCCGCTTTACCTGCAGATTCACAGAAAATAACTCTGCCATGTTTACCATCGCGCCGGATAGTGGATCATAGATTCTGGATGCCGCGATCAGAAAGAGGATATAGGCAAATAGTGTCGTCTGCTCCCTCATCAGCAGTGCATTTCCAACCACGATGACTGTTGCCAGTCCCAGCCGCAGAAACATCTGTCCGGTCGTCACAAGGCTTGCAGATACCATCTCGGAGGAAATCTGCGCCTTCTCTGCCGCATCCATCTTCTCATCGAGCTTGGCAAGGTAGCGCTCCTCCTGGTTGCATGCCTTGATATCCTGCACGGTCTCCAGACACTCCTGTATTCCGTCTGCCAGCGCAAGTCTTGCAGCGATATGCTTTTTCCCCTGCTTTTCCTGCAATTTCTTGGACAGCAGGACGATTGCAAACGCGACCGGCGCTACCCATAAGAGCGCGATTCCCATACGCCAATCATAGATTAAAAGTGCCACGCACACGATCACCGTCGATATCACCGATCCCCAGAACTGCGGAACCGTATGTGAAAATGCGTGTTCGAAGCCTGCGCAGTCTCCCATGATCGTGCCGGTAAGATCCGAAAGGTCACGCTCCTGAAAGAACCGTAACGGCAATACCCTCAGCTTTTCCGCAAGTGCGAGTCTGCGCCGCTCGCTCTCCTCATAGGTTCCTATGTATATGACCGTATATTGCAGATAGTGTATGAAAAAGATCACTGCAAGGATCACGATTCCGATTACCACATAAAAAAACAGATTGTTCTCTTTTGTCTCCTCCCCGAACAGTGGAAGAAGAAATGTGTGAAGCACACAAGCTAACAGTGCAACCGGAAGCATCAGGCTGATATACGCAAGCGTTGAATACAAAATGCCCTTCCACAGATCTTTTGCTCCCTGCCTGCTCAATGCATATTTATTCTGAAGAAATTTAATCATCACTATGCCTCCTTTCCCACTTTCCACTGAATAGATGTCTGGTAATCCTTCCACATTGCCGCATACTTTCCGTCTGCCGCAAGCAGTGTTTCATGGGTTCCCCGCTCAATGATCCTGCCTCCGTCAAACACCAGAATCTGGTCGGCATTCTGTATTGTGGAAAGCCGGTGCGCGATCATAAGAACCGTTTTCCCTTTTGTCAGCTCCTCAAAGGCAAGCTGGATCTGATGCTCGTTTTCCGCATCCGCGAAGGCGGTCGCCTCATCCAATATGATGATCGGAGCATCCTTTAAAATTGCCCTCGCCAGTGCGATCCGCTGGCTCTCGCCGCCGGACAGATAGGTTCCGCCATTTCCCACGAGCGTGTACAAGCCCTGCGGCAGGCGGTCAACGATCTCCTTACACTGTGCTGCCTCCGCCGCGCGCATTACCTCCTCGCGGGTTGCCTGTGGCTTTGCCGCACGGATATTTTCAAGCAGCGTATCCTTAAACAGCTTCGTATTCTGGAATACAAACGCGATCTGATCCATAAGCACCTTTTTGTCGGTGTCCCTTACGTCAACGCCGCCGACACGAACCGCTCCGTCCGTGACATCATAGAAACGCGGGATCAGCTTTGCCGCTGTGGATTTTCCGCTTCCGGAAGCCCCTACAAGTGCAACCGTCTTGCCCTCCGGCACCTCAAACGTGATCTGATCGAGCGCCTTTGCGTCCGTATCCGGATAGCGGAAGGATACATTTTCAAATGATACCGAAGCATCCTTCGGCTGCTTTGTCTGCGCTTTTTCCGGAAGCACCTCTTCCTGTAACACTTCCTCAATGCGGTTGACCGCACTCTTTGCCGCCATAAGCTGTTCGCTTGCAAACATGATGCGGTTCATCATCGTGGTGCAGACCGGTGTAAACAGACTGTAAAACAAAAAATCTAATAGGACATCCTGATAGGCTGCCTGACCGCTCACTCCCGCAAGAATCATCCCCGCCACCGGTATAAGCAGAATAAACGTGCCGTTTAACGCCACATTAAAGCCGGTCAATGTAATGCGGCATTTTAGTGCATAGCCGGATGCATATTTTTCGTACTCCTCGATTGCCAGATGGAAATTCTTAAAGGAATAGACGGTCTGCTGGAACACCTTCACGACCGGGATTCCCCGGATGTACTCAACGGCTTCCTTGTTCATGTTCTCCAGTGCCTTCATGTAGCCTTCCATGAAATGGGAATTGTCACCGCCCATCATCTGTTTTAAGAAAAATACGCTGATCGCAAGCGGAACCAGACAACAAAGTCCCAATCTCCAGTCAAATACGAAAATCAGTACGAAAACTGCGACCGGCATAACAA
>JBNMJQ010000042.1:0-7148 GCA_050873865.1 Agathobacter sp.
CTATATTATTCTGTGCGCCTGGCTTTGTTTCCATTACAAAATCGTCATTATTTCCTGCAGTGCGCTCGCTGATCGGACGCATTGCCCGCTCACCAACCGGTCTTGGACGGATAATATGATTCTCCGGTCTTGCCGGTGCCGCATCTCTTCTCGGTCCGCGGTTCTGCTGTCCCGGTCTCTGACCATTGCCGCCCTGTCCCGGACGTCTCTGCTGCTGTTTGCTGTACTGTGCATTAAAAACCGCGGAAATGCTTGATTTTTTCTTTGGTCTTTCTTTCTCCTGCGCAGCCCCCTCCTGCTTTGGTGCCGGCTTTGCAGTTTCTGTCTTTGGTGTTTCTGCCTTTGGTGCTTCCGTCTTCGGAGGCTCTGCCTTTGGCGCAGACTTTGCGAATTTGCTTCTGATCTTTGCCTGTGCCTCGTCCTCAAGACCACTGGACGCACTCTTTACTGCATATTCGGTATTGCTTAACAGGTCGATGATATCCTGTGATTTTATATCTAATTCTTTTGCAAGTTCATGAACTCTCATTTTTGCCATTTAATTGTTTCCTCCATTATTCAGTTTTGACTCTGCGGTGTATGCACTGATTTTCTCTACGATTGCATTTGCCAGACGTTCATCGACAACTGCAAGCGATGCACGAAATTCTTTGCCAATGCAGTGTCCAAGTTCTTCTTTTGTTCCAAACGCGTACATTGGAACCTCATAAAACTCTGTCATGTTCGAAAACTTCTTTCTTGTGTTGTCCGATGCCTCCTCTGAGACAATGACAAGCCACGCTTTTCCTGTCTTGACAGCTTTTTCTGTAGAAAACTCACCACTCACCACATTTCCTGACTTGGCCGCGATTCCTATCATGGATAACACTCTATTTTTCAAGTGTACTCATCTCCTTTTCCAGTGAAGCATAAATTTCTTCCGGGATTGAGATCTTAAGAGACCGCTCCAGGCCTTTTGATTTTTTTGCTTTCTTAAGGCATTCCGGATTTGGACAGATATAAGCCCCTCTTCCGTTCTTTTTCCCTGTCGAATCAAGAACAACTGCGTCTTCCGGAGTCTTGATCACCCGGATCAGTTCTTTCTTTGATCTGGGCTCACCGCATCCGACGCATTTGCGTAACGGATCTTTTTTATTCATCGGCCTCAGTGCTTTCTCCTTCTTCGTACTCGTCGGAATACTCATCCTCATCGTAGTATTCCTCATCCTCATATTCGTTCTCGTAGTCTAAGAAGTCACCAGCTTCACGTGCCTGAGTCTCGCTCTTAATGTCAATCTTAAATCCGGTAAGTCTTGCTGCAAGTCTTGCATTCTGTCCTTCCTTACCAATTGCAAGTGACAACTGATAATCCGGAACAACAACCTTTGCGGACTTCTCATCTGCATCGGCGATAACTGAAATAACCTTTGCCGGGCTGAGTGCATTCTGGATCAGGATCGCCGGATTCTCATCCCATGTAATGATATCAATCTTCTCACCGCGCAGCTCATTTACGATCGCATTGACACGTGCGCCGTTCATTCCGACACAAGCTCCCACCGGATCTACATCCGGATCATTTGACCATACTGCAATCTTGGTTCTGCTTCCCGCTTCTCGTGAGATTGCCTTAATCTCTACGATACCCTCACGAACCTCAGCGACCTCAGACTCGAACAAGCGCTTAACAAGCTCCGGGTGTGTTCTGGAAACTAAAATCTTTGGTCCCTTAGAGGTTGGCTTTACTTCCAGGATATAAACCTTTACACGCTCGGTTGGCTTAAATACCTCGCCTTTGATCTGCTCATTTTCTGTCAAAAGTGCATCTGCTTTACCTAAGTTGATGCTGACATTCTTGTTAATATCCTTGTTGACGTATCTTTGTACGACACCGGTAACAACATCTTTCTCTTTACTATTGTATTCGTCAAAAATAACCTTACGCTCTTCTTCACGAATCTTCTGCAAAATGACATTCTTGGCATTCTGCGTTGCAATTCGTCCAAACTCCTTGGACATAACCTCAACCTGTACAACATCTCCAAGTTCATACTTGGTGTTAATCATCTGGGCCTTCGGAAGTGAGATTTCCATAACCGGATCTGTCACCTCCTCAACAACGGTCTTTTCCTGATAGCAATGGTACTCACAGGTGTCCGGGTCGATTACGACCTTTACATTTTCGGACTTGCCGAAATGGTTCTTGCATGCTGTTACAAGCGAATTCTCAATAGCCTCCAAAAGAGTCTCTTTGCTGATGTTCTTCTCCTGCTCTAATATGGTTAACGCTTCTAACAATTCATTGTTCATTTTCTTTTATCCTCCTATTTTGTTGTTATCTTACGTTAAGTTTGTGGTTACATTTTTAAAAATCGATTGCCTGACGGATCAGGGCAACGTCCGCTTTTTCAAAAGTAAGCTCTTCGCCCTCCTCAGTTTCGATTGTCACACTTGTGGCATCGTATGCCTTTAGGAACCCGCAAAAATCTTTGCTGTGGTTGATGGATCGGTAGGTACGGATCTCAATCTTCTTACCCATATTGCGGACATAATCCTTTTCCTTCTTAAGTGGTCTACCAAGTCCCGGCGAGCTTACTTCAAACGTGTACGAATCCGGAATGAAGTCCGCCTCGTCCAGAAGCGTGTTCATCTCCCTTGCGACTGTCTCACAATCATTTACCGTGATTCCGCCTTCTTTGTCGATATAAGCTCTTAAATACCAGACACTTCCTTCTTTTACATACTCAACATCCACCAGTTCAAAGGAAAGACGCTCCAAGATCGGCAATATCAGTTTTTCCGTCTTTGCTTCGTATTCACTTGCTTTTGACATCTCCTGCACCTCTTTTCCATATATAATCCCGGCAATTGCAGCCTCCGCCCGGTTCTCCCATGCCGGAAGCATTTACCACCAAGTCCCGATAAACGTGAATTGAGAGAGGACGTATGCCCTCTCTCAACTACGATTACCATGTTACTGTAAGTTATTTTACCATTCTTCTTACCGGAAATCAAGCATTATTCGCAAGAATTTTTCATCAAAAAACGTGATTTCTGCTGAAGTTCATCCCAGCTTCCGTATTCTACAAGCCTTCCGTTCTCCATCACAAGCACACAATCGTACATCCGCATGTTTTCCTCGTATATGCGATGCGTGATCATAATGATGCCCTTCTCTTTCTGACGCAGGACATTTGCCTCAATCAGTCTGGCATTCTCATTGTCCAGTGCGGAAAGACATTCGTCCAGCACCATCAGCTTTGCCTCCGTGGAAAACGCCCTCGCCAGCAGAATTCTCTGGACTTCCCCTCCGGAAAATTTCTGTTGTTTCTCCAGGCGCCGGTCGAATTCTTCATCCAACCGCACGGTCTTTATGATCTGACCCATTTTTTTCTTTGACAGTTTTCCCATCAAATCGATGTTCTCCACAAGTGTCCCATCAAACAGTGCCTCGCTCTGTTCCTGATAGATCAGATACTGAAACAGCTCATCATAGCTTACATCACCGATTTTTATTCCATCAATCATGCACGCTCCGGTCATCGGGGCAAGGAAACCACAGATTCCTTTTGCAAGCGTACTCTTTCCGGAACCGCTTTTCCCGATGATCGCGTATTTTTTGGCAAGGTCAAACCGGAAGGACACGTCATGCAGGATCTCTTTTCCATCATAGCCCAAGGACACATGCCTGCATTCCAGAAACTGTGGTTCCTGTCTTAGTTTTCTCTCCTGCTGGCGCGTTCCCGCAAGAGCGCGGCACTCGGTCTCCAAAGTATCTTTTAGCACTTTTCCGGATCTGCGTTCTAAAATGCAGCCCGGCAGAATCTCAAACGGAAACATAATGCCCCCCAGGATCTGGCTTACCGACATAATATATCCCACTGTCAGCTTGCCCCGGATCACAAGGATCATCGCAAAAATAATGATCATCACATAGCTTAGTTCTCCGATCCCTGAAGCCATGCTGTCAAGCAGAAAGGTCTTGCAATTCCGTTTCCTGTCGGCAATTGCCAGTGCCTCGCATTTTGTCCGGTACATTCTGCCCCTTTTCCCCCAAAGGTGAAAAACACGAATCGGGACAAAATTCTGAAATGTCTCCTGCACAAAGCTGATATGTGCTTTGCTCTGGTCGGCATATTCCTTCTCCGCAGCGATGGACTGCCTTTGAAACAGCTTCGGAAGATAAACGGATATCAGGGAAAATATGACCACATACAGCAGTATCTCCCAGCCTGCATACCCAATCGCCACAATCGAAATAGCAAGACTAAACAGATAACGGTATATCCGCATCCCGCTCTCATAATACTTCTGTCCGATCTGTTCCGCATTTACAGTCAAAAGCGAGGTGTAATAGGTGCTTGCGTTTTTTGCATACTCCTCATACCTGCCTTGCAGGATCAAATCCATGCACCGGATACGAAGCGACCGCACACAATCCGTCTTTGTCGCCATCGTGTAATATTCCGTCAAAAAGCTAAACAAAATATCCAGCAGGCAGAAAACGACTGCCGCTATGACCGCCCAAAGAAATTTTTCCATCTGCCTGTCAAGCCCATAATCAATGATCGGTTGAAGCGACATTGCAAAAATGGTTGAAAACAGGGCAGACAATGGTGCTACAAGATAATATATAATGCTTCTATGTTTCATCAGTCACCTTCACATTCTATGAAATTGTAATTTATCGCATCAAAATGATGCTTAGATCCGGTCACTCATGAACATTTTGCATATCCTCCTTACAAAGTAAGTAAAACTATATTGCTCCATATTTTATATCTTATTTTTCTTAATCTTTATCAGCTATTCCAATCAGCCCCACGCTCTCCACTCATTTTCCTCAAAAAATTCTTCCTCCGGAATTTTGATCCATCCAGAAGTTCCATTTTCTGAGATCACATAGATATAACAGATATCACCAGACAAAATGCCCTCCTCCGTCTCCGTATAGAGCTTCTGCACATGGAAAAGCTCACCCGTCTGAATCGTTGCAACCGGTTCTGTGCTTGCAACATCTGCTAGTACCGGCAAATCAATAAGTGCATGGTATTCCTGTTCCTGCCATTCAGCAGTCACATCATATATGTTCGTTGGAATCTGTACCCATTTCTGATCTTCAACACGGAATATACGATGTGCATATCCCTGTCCTAGATACTGAGTGTAATACTCCTGATCCAGACACACCGTTCCATCTCCCGGCTGGACCGGATCGAGGCCGCCACGCCCAATAAGCAAGTCATCATATTCTTCATCAAAATATATGTCGGCTACTTCATTCTCGATACGGTAAGCCAATATTGCATCAAAGCAATCGCTGTCAGAGTGGAATGACAGGCAGATTTCTTTCCACGAATCATGATTTTCAAAATCATGTATTGAAAGTTCCACGCCGATTGCACTATCCCGATAAACGTCAATTACACAGGTATCATTAACATAGACGTACACTTCACATCCATATTCGTCCTCAAAGTCCGTATAGACTTCGCAGTAGATTTTCTCCTCGTTTCCGTCACCATCAAGATCAACATAATAATACTCATTCGAAAGCATGGTAATTGCATCTGTTGTTTCAGTTTCTGCACTTGCACTAGAGTTTTCCGAATTCAGGTAAGCAATCAGTTCATCAAATGTCATAGCCTGTGAGGTCGAATTGCAATACCTGCTCTGTGCGTAATCGTATGCCTGATTCTTATAGGTATAATAGGTAGATTCGTCAACCGACTCCCCATTCCATGAATAAGTATAGAGCAGTTCATCCGGATTATCCGGATTAATATCCTCCGTCCAGGTTCCACCATCCGCGATTGAGATTACACCATTCTCAATCTTGTATATTGTGTCTGTGTAATAACCCATCCTGCCATCCGAATTGGCAAAACGTCCAGAGCCCTCCACATATTCGCAAGCCCCATATGGTCCAATATACATCATATAGTCAACAGCACCATGATACGTTGCCACCATATCACCAATGGAACCATTCAGGCTATCCATATATAGCTCCGGGACATCATTGTCGTCAATGTAAACCAGATAGAAATTCACCTGATCCCGTTCATCCTGATAAATATACTGCAAATCCTCATTTCCGATAACGAAATCATAGTACGCCTGTTTCCACTCTGCCTCGTCTGCCGTATATGGTGGCTCCTGCGTCTCCGTTTCCTCAGTTACTGGCATTTTCTCCGTAGCCGTCTCCGATTCTTCCGTCATTGTTTCCGGCTCTGTGTCCTCCACCTTTGAATCGTCTTTGGGGCTTTCTGTCTCCTCGTGCGTTTCTTCGGTGTCTCTGTCTTTGTCAGCAACATTTGATTTGTTACCGTTTAACAACACATACGCCAAAACGCTACATCCGATCAGTGCTACAAAAATAACCACAAGGATAATGATAAGGAGCTTACGGTTATTCTTATTATCCTGCGGTGGCTGTTGCGGCTGCGCGCTAAATTGTGGTTGCACGGTCTGTCTCCCATTTGTCGGTGGCAGTACCACCGGTTGTCCGGTTTGTGCCGGAGTAGCTGGCTGTTCGGTTAGCGTCTGCTGCTGGGGCATAAACGTTGGATCCAATTTATTGCCACATCCGGTGCAGAATCGCTGTCCCTCTTTGTATTCTTTTCCACATTTTGTACAAAACATTTTCTTCTCCCTCTAATTTTCATTTTTCACGCTTTGATTAGATAAAGTATAGCAGACTCTCCACAAAAAATCTACCATCTGGGAAAAAGGCAGCATCTGAATCAAATCACAATTCAAAATGCTGCCTTTCAAGCCTATACCATTCTTTCAGTTATTATTTATCAGGAGCAACCTTACTATATTCTTTGTATAGCTCAGTCCGCGCAGCCTTATCATTCACGGCTCTTGCGACATCATCATTTCTTCCGTTTGCAATGAGCCAGGAAAGCATGGAACTTAATTGCTCCTGCCCTTGTTCGTTTCCTTCTTCACGTCCTTCTTTACGTCCTTCTTGGCGTCCTTCTTTACGTCCTTCTTCGCGTCCTTCTTTACGTCCTTCTTCGCGTCCTTCTTCTCTCGCATCCTCACGCTCCAGAAGAATCTGCTGTTCAAATGTATAATCAAGTCTTGTCACTTTTACCACCTCCGAACGATGTTCGATCAAAAAGTCACGAAGCACATTTTCTTCAATACAGCGGTCTATC
>JBNMJQ010000043.1:0-5704 GCA_050873865.1 Agathobacter sp.
ATCGTAATGAGGGAAAGCGTGCCGGAAGAAACTGGAGAGGACTGCCGGATGGAAGTGTCAGAACAACTCCAGCCTGCTATAACTGTGGCAATTATAACAACAGCCATGATGGGGCTGAAAAGAAATGCTGTTCGCACAGCATAAAGGCAGAGGTGATTGACCAGCTTGTGCTGGAAACCATAAACAAGTATAAAAATAAGCATAAAGAGGAAAGAGAGGTACGGATATGGGCGATGTATACGGCAATGTAAATGTGAACTACAGCTATTGTAAATCGGTGGCACAGCTAAAAAGTGCTGCCGATTATATTTTAGGCAGAAGAAAAGAGCAGGTGGAAGATGGTGTGGTAAAGACAGAACCACACCTGTATAAAGCTTTCGGCTGTAATCGGGATAACTTTGCAAACAGCCTGCTTATGACAAGAAAGATCCATTATAAGATGAGTGTATATGATGAATTCTTAGAGGAACTGGAAGCCAGAAAGAAATACCATGGAATGAAGGCATATGGCAGACAGAGCACAAGGAAACGTGACAGAGAGGAAAGGTAAATATTGTGCGTCCTTTTTACTGATTCTGCATTATTACCACCGCTACAGTACATTGTTATACAAATGTGGCATTTTTATAATAATGACATGTGTAATTGTGTAACAATGTAATGGTACGAGGGGAGTAGATGAAAATGAATGAGCACTTAAACGCATTTGTGAGACACCTGACAGAGAAAGAAAAATCGAAATCAACAATCGAAAGCTACACCAGATATGTCAGCAGATTTTTGAAATACATGGATGAAATCAAACAAAACCAAAACCACAGAAGCAGACAAGCATTACCTCACCGGGGAGTTTATGCGGATTGAAGATTTATTGTATGCACCTCTGCAGGCATTATCCATCTCAAACCAGAATCTCCGCAAGCAGGTCATAATGTATCCGTCACAGCAACCAATCATGGCACACCGGAAGGGCTGGCAAGAGTGCTTGATATGATGGCAGCCAATGTGGCACCGTCACTTATCAGCTCAGAGGTCAGGGATGCAGATGGCAAAGAACTTTCCGAAGAAGAAAAAACAAAGGCAGAGAAATTAAAGACGGTAAGAGCTGAGATTGATCAGCTTGAAAGAAGACTGCGTGCAGCACAGGATGGTCTTGACGAGAACATTAGCCAGCTGCAGAGAATTGGTTCATCGCAGCTTAACCAGTACAATGCCAAGGTAGTTCTTGCGTTAAATGCAGATAATCTGTCGGATGAGGACAACAATAAGATATCTATAGCATCGGAGCTTGTGAGCAATTCATGGCAGAAATTCCAGACACAGGTAAGGGATATCATTAGAATGATTGCAGACAACAATACCTCAGAGGATATCGACGCATTAAAGAAGGAGGCTGCCGCCAACGAAACATTATCAGAGATGTTCGCACTCTTAGAGTACGATGATAAGGCAATCGAAGCAAAGAAATATGAATCAGATCAGAGCTACTATAAGTCCCTTGTCATCTCACAGAACAATGCGGTAGTAAGACAGTATGATGTGGAAACATTATCACTTGAGCTCACCCGCAAGAAGCAGGAGTACAATGACATCATGAGTGGTCTTTCAACAGATTCAGCAGCTCAGAAGGTTACCGTAAAGAACATGCCACTACCTGCACGTAAGGCAGGTGCCAATGAATAGCGAGAAAATGACATATGAAGAAATAAAATATGTCAAACTCGTATCAGTAGGAAGTGTGAACCCGAACAATCCCTTGTCTGACAGTTCAAGAGAAAAACAGGTAGAACTGTTAAACAGATGCCTGAATGACTATCCCAAGGGAATCATTATGGGAAAGGACACCACAATCGGCAGATATGTGATTGGGGAGCATGAGCTTACAATGGAAAAGGTTACATACCACATTGGATTCTCCAGAAAGCCGGGGTGGATGGAGAAAGATGGCAAGGAGTAAATAAAGATATAAGACGGTTATATTTGGAATACATCCATATATAACCGTCTTTATGTAATTGCAACAAACTGACTGCTTGATTTTTGAATGACAATATGATACAATTTGAATGTTAAAATATTATTTATGAGATAGGATAAACTAGAATGAACACATCAAAAAGGGAGGAAAAGAAAAAGGAGCTGATTGAGATTGCATTGAAAACCTTTGTGGAAAAAGGACTTACCGATACTTCGACAAAGGATTTGTGCACAGCAGCAGGATTAAACAGTGGTGGTATCTTCTATTATTTTGATACCAAGGAACAGATTATCATTGCCTGTGCAGAGGCAGCTATCGACATGATAGAGAAAAGTGCATTTGGTATGGCACTTGAAGATATCGGTGATATCAAGCACATGATGAATCATCTGGGAGAGATGGCGGCACAGTTATCGCCAACTATGCGTTTTCTGGTAAGTGTATGTGTATCACAGGAATACGGAGACAAGATTAAGCCATCCTTGGTAAAGCTGGCAAGCAGATATCCGTACTATACGGAGCAGATAGCAAGGATACTCGGATGCACACCACAGGAAGTCGAACCGTATGTACATCTGTCCATACTGGCGATTAATAACTATATGATATTCGGTGAGAAGGCACTCTTTGAGCCGCAGATACAGTCAGCACAAAGAGAACTGATGAAGCTGGCAGGGAATGATAAGAAAGGAGGCAGTCTATGAGAAAAAAGATAAGCCGGATAAAAAGAGGTTTGGCGGTACTGCTATCTGCCTGCATGGTGTTTGGCATGGCACCGATTCAGGCAGGGGCAGAGGAAAATGATTCAGAAATTGCAGTGCAGGCAAATGATAGTGCTGGAAAGACTGAACAGCAATCCACGGATGAAGCAAGCGTCACAATTAACGGGGAAACTCTGTACTATGCCACATTAGAGGAGGCTTTTTCCGCCGCAGATGGGAAAACTGCCACTATTACTATGTTGAATGATGCAGAGTGTACTGTTGAAAGCGGCTCGCCAATCAGTGTTATGAGTAAAAGTAACATCACGCTGAACATGAACGGAAAAACTTTGTCCGGTCATGGAACAGGAGATTGTGGAATCATTACTCTTGCTACAGGTTCCCTGTCGGTACAGGGACCGGGAACGATGAAATCGACATATATGTGTTTGAGCTGTCAATCCAATAATGCTAAAATGACAGTTGAGGACATAACTTTTGATGTATCTGAGGCCGATTATGGTGTATGGGTTGTTTCATCCAATACAGTTACACTGAACAATATTCAAATAATTGGGAAGGCTAAAACATCAGCGGTCTACCAATACAGTAAGTCTGCAAATGTAACAATCAATAACATGAATGCGATAGATGGCGGCTACAGTGACGTGTGCTTTAAGGGAAACACATTGAAGATCAACGGTGGTACATTTGATGGATTTACAGACATGTTTAAAGAAAATGCAGCTTGTCAGCGTGCTTGCGTTTGCAACCGTGGATGAGGATGGCGCGCCGCAGATACGAAATATCAGCGCCATTCATTATGAGCCGGACGCACTTTACTTTTTTACGGCGAGAGGAAAGAACTTCTGCCGCGATACATATCGCCTCGGAAATGTTACAATAAAAAAGCATGGCTATTACATAACGGATGCGTGCATCGGGTGCGGCACCTGTGTGGCAAACTGTCCGCAGAGATGCATCACAGAGGGCACACCGTTTGAGATCGGGCAAAATCACTGCCTGCACTGTGGTGCCTGCTATGAGCATTGCCCGGTACATGCAGTCGAAAGAAGGGATTTTGTATGAGTGATATTTCCAGGATCAGGGAAAAGATAGATGCGGCGGATGCGGTTGTGATCGGTGTGGGAGCAGGACTTTCCACATCCGCAGGCTTTCTTTATAATGGAGAGCGGTTTACACAATATTTTGGGGATTTCGCAGAAAAATACGATTTTTTGGATATGTATTCGGGAGGCTTTTATCCGTATGAGACGTTGGAGGAGCATTGGGCGTACTGGAGCCGGTACATCTTTATCAACCGGTATATGAATCCACCGAAAAACGTCTATCAGAGCCTGCATCAGCTGGTGGAGAACAAAGATTATTTTGTGCTGACAACCAATGTCGATCACTGCTTCCAGAAGGCGGGATTTGAGAAGAACCGGCTGTTTTACACGCAGGGTGATTATGGGCTGTTCCAATGCAGCAAGCCGTGCCATCCAAAAACTTATGATAATGAAGATGTTATAAGGAAGATGGTGTTAAGTCAGGGCTTTTCCATTGAAAACGGCTGCCTCGTCAAGCCGGAGGGCGCTGCCATTAAACAGAAAGTTCCATCCGAGCTGGTTCCAAGATGCCCGAAATGCGGCAGACCAATGAGCATGAACCTAAGAGCCGACGATACGTTTGTCGAGGATGCGGGCTGGCAGGCGGCTGCCGACCGGTATGAGGCGTTTATGCGGGCGCACAGCGGAAAAAGAATCGTTTTTCTGGAGCTGGGTGTCGGCTACAATACGCCGGGTATTATCAAATACACGTTCTGGCAGTATGCGAATAAGTGGAGAAATGCGTTTTATGTCTGCATCAATAAGGATGAGGCGTATCTGCCGAAGGAGATCCGGGAAAGATCGATCGGAGTTGCCGCGGATATCGGGGAAGTGCTTGCGGCGTTAAATGGCGCGATACAGGACTAACGTTAATATCGGGAGGGTGTTACAGAGATGACACACGAAGAACAAAGAATTTGGTTGATCCAAAAATTATTGGACGAGGACATTCACTATAAAAGCTATCGGATTTTGGATGATGAGCAGGAGCAGAAGGATCTGCTCCGCGCACTGATGAATGTGCGTATGCCAAATGCGATCAGCGATGAATTTCAAAAGATTCAGGATGAATACCTGACGGAGGAGAATAAAAGAAGCGGCATTACCGATCTTGCGGAGCTTTCCCCAACGAAGCTGGACAATCGCATCTATCTCTGGCAGGGGGATATTACTGCACTTAAGGTAGATGCGATTGTCAATGCTGCCAACAGCCAGATGTGCGGCTGCTTCCGCGCTCTGCACAACTGCGTGGACAATATCATCCACTCAAAGGCAGGGATCGAGTTGCGGCTCTGCTGTAATAACATGATGCTGGCGCAGGGGCATGAGGAGCCGACCGGTCAGGCAAAGATCACTCCGGCATTCAATCTGCCTTGTAAATATGTGATCCATACTGTAGGACCGATCGTGTCTGGTCGTCTGCAAAAGAGACATGAAGAACTGCTGGCATCCTGCTACCGTTCCTGCCTTGAGCTTGCCGAGAAAAATGGTGTAGGAAGTATTGCATTCTGCTGCATTTCGACAGGGGTATTCTCTTTTCCGAATGAGAGCGCGGCAGAGATCGCATTAGAAACGGTGCGGGCGTACTTGACCAAAGCCAAGAGCCGGATGAAGGTTATCTTTAATGTGTTTAAAGACGAAGATTACGCAATCTACCGCAATCTTCTGAACCATTCCATAATTTCCCCATAAACATTGTATTTACATAATTATTGGCTCGATGCTATAATCATGACGGCAAATTTAACGTAAGCGTGAAAACGCTTGCGCTAAATTCAAATTGAACAAAATCGCTGCGCGATGGCCTGCCAAGGCTGTGGCGCAGTTTTTTTCCTAAATCAAAAAGCAGTGGAAACCAAGTCCTACAAGTAGTATTGTTAAGTCACCACAACCAACAATCAAAACAGGATCGACAT
>JBNMJQ010000044.1:0-5513 GCA_050873865.1 Agathobacter sp.
CATTGCCGGAATCCTCATTTGATGCATTCGCACTCTGCTTCTCAAGAAGTGGCTGAAGCTCATCCTCAAGCTTTTTGATTTCTTCAACATCTTCCTTCAAAGACTTAAGTTCATCATCTGTAAACTGATCCTTAATTTTGTCTAAAGCGTTTGCCAAAAAATCTCCGTAATTGCTAGTTGTCGCATCCTCGACAGTTGATTTGTCAATGCTGTTAAATACCTTCTCCCATAAAGCCTTATGGTTTTCAAGAATACTGTTCTCTTTCTGTGTCAGTTCATTAATCTTTGCATCCAGATCTTCTGCTTCCTGCGTTGACATCTGCGACTCTGTTGCTGTATTTTTCTTGTTAGCAGAATTTCCGCACGCACTTACTCCGAGTACCATCGCTGCAATAAGCAGCATCACTGTTAATTTCTTCATTTTATTCTCCTTTATTTTCTTTCAAATTTGTTTTACCTGTTCCAAATCCATATTGATAGTGAATTGCTTCCGTCGGACATTCCTTGATACACATGCCACAGCGGATACATTCCGTATGGTTCGGATGCTTTGTGACATCCACGTCCATCTTGCAGGCTCTCTCACATTTGCCGCAAGATACACATTTATCCTCATCCACCTTCATCTGCAGAAAAGATACCTTATTGCAAAGCGCATAGATTGCACCGAGCGGACAGATCCATTTACAGAATGGGCGATAAAACATAAGGCTTAGGATTACAAAAGTAATAAGTATGCCGAATTTCCATGTAAACAGTTTACCAAGAGCCGCTCTGATACTTGCATTGGCAATCGAAAGCGGAATCGCGCCTTCCAACACTCCCTGCGGGCAAAGATACTTACAGAAAAACGGATTTCCCATTCCCAGTGAATTTGTCACCAGAAGGGGTAGTAAGATAACAAAAATCAACAACACACCATATTTTATATAGCGAAGCGGCTTAAGCTTTTTCGTTGAAAATTTCTTAAATGGAATCTTGTGCAGCAGCTCCTGGAACCAACCGAACGGACACAGAAATCCGCAGATAAATCGTCCGAGCAGTACACCTAGCAGAATTAAAAATCCTGTAATGTAATACGAAAATTTAAACTTGGATGAGCCGATGACCGCCTGCAAGGCACCAATCGGGCACGCCCCGGATGCAGCCGGACAGGAATAACAGTTCAGTCCCGGCACACAGACCGTCTTTGCATCCCCTCTGTAAATCTCTCCTTTCAAGAAGTTCGGCAGATGTATATTTGTGGCGAGGGTCGCGACCGCCTGAATGAAGCCTCTCCAGCGAGCTAGAACAGCTGATATTTTATGTTTTTTCTTATCCAATTCCGACACACTCCAGACATAATTTTATTGCTTTGGAGAGGACTGCCGCGGCCTCTCCCCGCACGGCTCCGTAGCCGATCATCAGTATCGCGGCCAATAGTAAAGCGCCCTGCGCTGCCGCCTTGTTTTTTAAGTTCATTCCCTTTTTTCCTTTCGTTTTGATACAAATAGATTATCAATCAGTTGTGAACAGGTTGTGTTTGAAAAAGTAAGATATCTTTAAGATTCTAACTTAAATTCTTAAGAACTTCTTGAGACTACTTATCTTTGCGGATCACACGATAATCTTTCATCAGATTTGTGTTTTCCATGATAAAAGGCTTTGCCTCCTCCTGTCCCCACGAAGTATCATACATCCCCATCAGATAATGATTAAGCTGCTTTCGGTTGTCAAACTTTAGCACCTGATAAGGCAGGGAAAAGGACAGCTTTTCAATGAACAAAAGCTTTTTGTCCTTTGTCGGCACAAGCACTCCCGCATGTCCGACAAACAGCTCGTTCTCTTTTTTGCCGAAGCTGGAATGCAGGACAACGGTGATCAGCGATGCCTTTGTTTTTTTGGAAACTCTGACTTCGTTTAACTTCCATACCTTCTGCTGCTTTTTGACATGTGTGCTGACTTCTGTGGTATAGGCTGTATTGACAGTAGAATATAATGTATCGAATTTCTTCTGCTGCGCTTTCGTAAATTTTTTGACCGGAGCGTTCTTTAATGCATCCTTATCCATAAACAGATTTGCTGCATTCACTTTCGCATCTTTTTTTACACTGATCTTGTCACTCATAAGATCAAAAGCGGTAATTCTGCAGTTGTACCCGATAAACATTGGATTCTTTTTGTTCCAAAGCTCCATGATCTTTGTTTCATCGTACTGCGGATTCTTTGTTCCCAGCTTCTTAAATCCTTTTTTTACAAGGCCGGTGTTCTTGATCGTCTTGTTATAGGTCTTGACATCAGAAAGCCATGCATCCACATTTTTCTTGGAAAGACCCGCGTCTAACAAGGCCTTACGAACCTCTTTCTGGGACTGCGCATCAACGAGATTTGAGTAAGCACCGCGGTATGTGGTCTTCGCACTTGTCACGGTCGGTTGCGTCACAAACAAATACGGTACCAATAAAGCGAATATTAAAACATAAGTTATCTTTTTCATGTGTGAATATCTCCTTTGCCTATCAGCCCTTTTAACAATAGAACTGACACATTTTTCTTTGCCACATTGTAACATATCCGCTACGGAATACAACTTAAGTTTTCTTTAAGACGCCATCTGGTCGATTTGCATTACCTCGCATTTCCGACAATCAACGCAAAGTATCCCCACTCCCACAACAACGACTCAAAGCTGTTCTCCAGATACTCGTATATATCTTCCTCATCGTAACCGGTCATACGAGTGATGACTACAAGATAATCACGAACGGTCTCGTACCGGATTGACGAATGATCACAAGATAAAAAGATTGCATGCCGGATCACCGCATACTCCATCGCGATCCACTGCAATGCCACGATCATGCTGTCAAGCGATCCGTCCGGCACAAGCAGATCCGAATAGATTTCATTCTGCAGGAATTTTCGCATCAGTGGCTCATACGCAGCAAACGTATCTGCAAACTGCTGCAATGAATCCCGCATCATCTCTTCCTCGTAAGTTTCCGACAACGTTTCCGCCTGTTTGATCACCAGATCCAGATACCTGCGATACAAACCTTCCTTGCGATAGTTGACCGCCAGATCCTGCAATAATTCATTGCATTCATCCATCGTGTCAAGCGCATCGACCGACACATCCTCGATCGCATCCCGAAGCTTTGCGATGCTCTCCTTCGAAAAATAATCTTCAATGAGGCTTTCCGTAAGCGCATCCTGTTTCTCAAGTTCCAGTAAAATATAAAATGCTTCTTTTAAAAGTTCTGCGAGTGATACCGACGTATCATCAAGCAGTTCAAGAAGCTTACTTCTTATCAAAAATAATTCTTTTTGCCTGCCTTCTGTCTCCCATGAAATCTCCGGAAATGCAATCGCTTTTCGCTCATTCCACAAGTCTACAACCGCCGGGCAGCAAGGCATCAAAGTCTCTTCCTCATGCCCTGCAAAAATATGCACTTCTCTTGGAAAAACCGTACAGGTCTCCGACAACACCGAATCCCCATATGCCGAAACAAGGCAGCACAATTTATCATCGGCAAGAAACGGACAGCGATGATCCTCCTCCAGCCGGATTACACGCCCTCCCTCTTTTTTCATCGTGTAATCACTCAGATGCGTGCGATGTCTCCGCAAAGTTTCCGGCGGCGTCATCGTCTTCCACTTGCGTGAAGTCTCCTCGTCCACCGCAATCTTCCACTCCTGACAGCAGGTGATCGGGCACTTGTCCGCAATACATGTAAATTCTTTATAATAATCCGGTCTGTAACGCATCATTTCCATTCCTTTCATATCGAAAACGCTGCCGCTTTCGCGACAGCGCTTGATGATTTTCTTCTATTATATGCACAGCTTCATTTTATTACAAGACAGATTTTGTATTTTCCATTCCAGAATTCCATGCTTTTGTTTTCTTTAAAGTACGATTAGAGAGACGCTTTTTCAAAAAGTTCCTCTGCGCGCTCCACACTCATGCCTCTCGCTTTTCTTATATTTGCATTTGTTTCTTCCACATTCATCTGCGAGAGAACAATCGTAATAAGCAGATCAAAGACAAACGGCAGCCATAAATAGATAAACTGCATCATACTAAGTGCCGATTGCGGCTGTGTTGCATTCGTTCCGACATATCCGCTGAACTCCAGCAGCCATCCAACAACAGCCGTTCCGATTCCTCCACCGATTTTGATTCCGAGTGAAGTGCAGGAATACATTGTTCCGTCTACATGTTTTCCCTGCGTCAAATAAGTATACTCCGAGCAGGATGCAATGACCGCATTCATATCGCCCTGCCACGGTCCCTGTCCCAAAGCCGCAACTGCTGTAAAAAGTATCATCAATGGAACGCTTCCCATATATCCAGCAACAACAACGAGTGCTCTGCCAACCGTTGCAAGCATATAACCTCTCACATTCAATTTATACATTCCATTCCACTTTCCAACCAATGTCGGTGTAAAGATCAACGCAATAATAAGTGGAATGTTGACTGCCCATGCAAACTGTCCAAATAAATTCTTATTTTTTAATACCCATGTCATATAGTAGATGCCGGCACCGATCATCGCGCTGTAAAGCTGCTGCAGAATATAGGTGCCACAGATCATCAAATAAAATTTATTCTTTACCAATAATTTGAAAGCCTGAACAAGTCCGTATTTTTCTGCTTCGCCTGCCTGCCCCCCCTCATTTAATTCCTCTTCCGGAAGTTCTTTCACAGACAAAGCGGAAATTGTATTGACAATCAGACCGATTGCCGCGTATATGATTGCGACAAGGCGCCATGCTGCCGCATCTCCACCGCATTTTTCCACAAATCCAACCGTAATTGCCTGAATCAAAAGGCTGGTAGAAAAGGCAAAAATGAAACGATAAGACCCCATCTGCACACGTTCCTTGCTGTTTTTTGTAACAAGTGATGTCAATGCAGAATATGCAATATTATTTGCGGTATAAAACACACCGTTCAGAAGCGTATATGCGATAAAGAACCATGCGTATTGCGCTGTCTTTCCAAGACTGGTCGGGATTGCAAAACATGCCACCAATGTTACCGCGCAGCCTATGTAACCATACAACATCCACGGTCTCGCCTTTCCCAATCTGCTATGTGTTTTATCGATCATCGAGCCAAAAAAGATGTCGGTAAACCCATCAAACAATTTGGAAAGAGCGATCAACGTTCCGACAATTCCAGATGCCAGCCCGATCGTATCCGTCAGATACACCATAACAAATGATGTCAGAAACGCATATACCACATTCCCCGCAATGTCACCGGAACCATACCCCATTTTGTTGTACCATTTCAAATATCTTTTTTCTTCCATTAGAACTTCTCCTTTATCCCTATCTGTTTACTTTGTTATCAACTGTTTTATATTACCGCTTTACATATGGAACCAGTTTCAATTGGAATCGGAATTCATTCTCACGAAATCGATATTGATCCAATACCACAGGTCCGCAACTGTTCGAGCCGATGCCGTTTAATGCATAATCAACGCATAATACCGTGCTGTCGCTCTCTTCAAGTTCAA
>JBNMJQ010000045.1:0-4689 GCA_050873865.1 Agathobacter sp.
ATAAGCCGCTGGCTTTTATGAGTAGTAACGAAAAGGTTAATAGTGATAAACTATTCTGTACTTTAAAAATCAGTAATGGTTTGATAAAATAGGTACAGAAAAAAATAAAATTTTTTTTGTCCCAGTCTTGACAGATGCAGGTTTCCCGATCTGGTGGTATGTAGCACCGACAATCATTAATACATTTCTGGAGAAATATGATTTCACAGGTAAGAAAATCGTGCTTTTTGCAACATCCGGCGGAAGTGGATTCGGCAATACGGTGAAGGAGCTTGAGCCGTCTGCACCAGGGGCAACGATCGTAGAAGGAAAGCTTCTTAACAATGCCAACAAGCAGCAGATCGAGAACTGGGTAGCAACCTTATAATGGTATCGATGAAAATCACACGAAGATGGCAGGCGATGCATCGAAATGCCGGGACGCACGGTGCATTGAGTAGAAACAGGAGGATAATAGATTATGGCAAAGATTACACAGACAGCAGGACGTAACGCTTTGGGCGAATTCGCACCGGAGTTCGCACATTTTAATGACGATGTATTATTCGGTGAGAACTGGAATAATCAGGATATCGATGTAAAGACAAGAAGCATTATTACGGTGGTTACTTTAATGGCACAGGGAATCACAGACTCTTCCCTCAAATTCCATCTGCAGAATGCCAAGGACCACGGTGTTAGCCAGAAGGAGATTGCTGCAATCATCACACATGTTGCATTCTACGCAGGATGGCCGAAGGCATGGGCAGTATTTAATCTGGCAAAAGAGGTATGGAGTGTAAACGAGGGAGATCTGCCGTATGAGGACGAGGCAATGCGTGCGCATGCCAAGGAGATGGTATTCCCGATCGGTCAGCCGAATGATGGATTTGCACAGTACTTTATCGGACAAAGCTATCTTGCTCCGGTATCAACAAGTCAGGTTGGTATCTTCAATGTTACCTTTGAGCCGGGATGCCGCAACAACTGGCACATTCATCATGCAAAAAGCGGCGGTGGTCAGATGATCATCTGTGTGGCAGGACGCGGCTACTATCAGGAAGAGGGCAAGGATCCAATCGAGATGAAGCCGGGCGACTGCATCAATATTCCGGCAGAGGTAAAGCATTGGCACGGAGCTGCTCCGGACAGCTGGTTTAGTCATCTTGCAGTAGAAGTGCCGGGCGAGGAGACTTCTAATGAATGGTGCGAGCCGGTGACGGATGAAGAGTATGGAAAGCTTATATAGTTTTTTGGGTAACAATAAAATCAGGTAGATATTTTGTTGGCAGATACGAATAGAAGATGTATTAGAAACTAGAGTTAAGCAGTTACATGGTAGTAATCAAACAGGAGACATTTACATGGAATACACAAAACTTGGTAACACAGATATCGAGGTTTCAAAGCTTTGTATCGGTTGTATGAGCTTTGGTCAGGCAGGTCTGATGCATGATTGGACACTCGATGAAACAGAGAGTGAGAAAGTGATCAAACATGCTTTGGATCTTGGAATCAATTTCTTCGATACAGCAAACTGTTATTCGGGCGGAACGAGTGAGGAATATCTTGGCAAGGCAATCAAAAACAATGTGGCGAGAGATCAGGTTGTGATTGCTTCCAAGGTTTATTTCAATGACGGACGCCTGTCGAAAGAAGCAATCAACCGGGAAATTGACGGTACGTTACAAAGACTTGGAACGGATTATCTTGACTTATACATCATCCATCGTTTTGATTTTGATACACCGATCGAGGAGACAATGGAGGCATTAAACGGGCTGGTTACGTCCGGTAAAGTACGCGCAATCGGAGCTTCTGCGATGTACGGATACCAGTTCTACAATATGCAGCTTGCGGCGAAGGAGCACGGATGGACACCGTTTAGCACGATGGAGAATCATTACAATTTGCTTTATCGTGAGGATGAGAGAGAACTTATCCCGATCTGTAAGCAGATGGGTGTCTCACTTATGCCGTACAGCCCGCTTGCAGCAGGACATCTGACGCGCCCGACATGGAACACCGATACACTCAGAAGCAGGACGGATCGTGTCGCTATGGGCAAATACGACAGGATGGAAGAGCAGGATATGAAAATTGTATCCCGTGTTCATGAACTGGCAGAAAAATACAGCTGCAAGATGTCACAGATTGCGATCGCATGGCAGTGGGCAAAAGGCATTGCTTCACCGATCATCGGAGCAACGAAGGCTTCCTATCTGGATGATGCCGCAGGTGCGCTTCAAGTAAAACTGACAGCGGATGACATTGCATATCTGGAAGAAATGTATGTGCCGCATCCGATTGTCGGTGCGATCAATCAGAATCCGGCGCAGGGCGTTGTACTTTTGGATGAGAAGAAATAGTACCGATTTCTGTTTACGTAAGTTATAGATGATATTTTTTAAAGAGGAGACAATCTATGTATAACGAGACAATTACATTAAATAATGGAGTGAAGATTCCGCAGCTTGGACTTGGAACCTGGTTTATTGAGGATGACAAGGCAGCAGATGCGGTAAAGGCAGCAGTAAAGCTTGGCTACCGACATATTGATACCGCTCAGGCATACGGAAATGAGCGCGGTGTCGGTGAAGGAATCCGTACCTGTGGCGTGCCAAGAGAGGAGCTTTTTGTCGTATCGAAAGTTGCTGCTGAGCACAAAACTTATGAGGAAGCAAAAGCCGGAATTGATGAGACATTAAAGAAGATGGGACTCGATTATCTAGATATGATGATTATTCATTCTCCACAGCCATGGGTAGAGGTAAATCAGAGTGAAAACAGATACAAAGAAGGTAACCGTCAGGCATGGAAAGCTCTTGAAGAAGCTTATAATGAAGGAAAACTCAAAGCAATCGGTGTGTCAAATTTCCAGATTGAAGATCTTGAGAGCCTTATGGAGACCGCAAAGGTAAAACCTATGGTCAATCAGGTGCTCTGCCATATCAGCAACACACCATTAGAACTGATCGAGTTCTGCCAGAAGAGCAATATCGCGATCGAGGCATATTCACCAATCGCTCATGGCGAGATTCTTAATCAGCCGGAAATCAAGGCAATCGCTGACAAGTATGGAGTGACCGTTCCGCAGCTTTGCATCCGTTATACATTGCAGCTTGGTGCAATCTCATTTCCAAAGACCGCAAATCCGGAGCATATGGAAAGCAACGCGAAGGTTGATTTTACAATCAGTGCAGAGGATATGGAAACACTTAAGAACTTCAAGAAGATTGAAAACTACGGAGCAAGCAGCGGCTTCCCTGTATATGGTGGAAAGATGTAATGCGGGATTTGTGTCTGTGCGCACCTGGCACAAACCTGTTATGAACGAAGAATGTGTGCAGAAATGAGGATTGACATGAAAAAACCATATATCATCTGTCACATGATGATTTCCATAGATGGAAGAATTGACTGTGCCATGACATCCAAATTACCGGGAGTAAACGATTATTATACATCTCTGGATGAGATCAATGTACCAACTACCGTAAGTGGACGCGTGACAGCAGAGTTAGAGATGGCAGAACCGGGCGAATTTCATGCAAAAAATACAGAAAGCTATGGAAAAGAGGGCTTTTCCAAGAAAGCAGATGCCACAGGCTACGAAGTTATCATCGATACAAACGGAAAACTTCTATGGCCGGATGCATCTGGCATGACAAAACCGTATCTGATCGTAACCAGCGAGAATGTATCAAAGGAATATCTGGATTACCTCGATGGACAGAATATTTCCTGGATTGCCTGTGGAAAAGAGCATGTAGATCTGGCTCGTGCAGTAGAAATTCTTGCAGCAGAATTTGGCGTAGAGCGTATGGGCATTGTTGGCGGTCCGAAGATCAATACGGCTTTTCTTGAGGCTGGACTTCTCGATGAAATCAGCCTGTTAGTCGGAGCCGGAATTGATGGCGAGGCGGCATGCCGGCAGTGTTTGACGGGCTTGCAATGCAGCACGATGTGACAAGGTTAAAATTGATTGATGTGAAGAAATTCAACAGTGATGCAGTGTGGATACGGTATCAGTGTTAAAAAGTTGATTTTTTCTGCCATAAGTTGGTCAGAAGTATAATGCAGAAAAGCAGGTGTGTGGCGGTTGTCATGTATCTGCTTTTCTTTTTGCAGGGAAATAGGTTGTATTTATCCTAAAATTTGTGTATACTATAGCAAATAAATTACGGAGGTGCTCAAATGACTATAGATACAAAAACAATGGTGTCTATTTCAGACGCTAACCAGAATTTTTCTAAAGTAGCAAGATTAGTGGACGAATGCGGTTCAGCAGTAATTTTGAAGAATAATGTACCAAGATATCTTGTTATAGACTTTAGTAAAGCAGATAAGGATTTTACTGCATCTGATGAAGATGTGTTAAGTATTTCAAAGCAGCTTATGGAGCAGAATAAGGAAGCATATGAGGTACTGGCTAAATGAAAAAATTGAGTAAAAAGCAGATTCTTATGCTTCACACTCAATTGATTCAGCAGACTGGTGGAAGCGAAGGAGTCAGAGATTACAATTTACTGGATTCAGCTTTAGAAACTCCTTTTCAGTCTTTTGGAGGGGATGAATTGTATCCTACGATACAGGCGAAAGCAGCAAGATTAGGATATGGGTTGATTAAAAACCATTGTATGATAGATGGAAATAAGAGGATTGGAACGCATGCAATGTTGGTTTTTCTTGCTTTGAACGGGATAGAGC
>JBNMJQ010000046.1:0-3779 GCA_050873865.1 Agathobacter sp.
AATGAAAGCTTCTTCATATGGAGCAAATTCAACAAGTACAAAGGAATTGAATTATGTAACCTACGCAATCGATGGATATGCATGGAAAGATGTTACAGAACAGGATAGCGTGAAGTTCAACCTTGCGATCTATTCCACCAAGGCAAACAAAAAGGCTCCGTCTACCAATGGTAAGAACATCAAGGATACTTTCCAAAGTGCAACGGTAGATGTGACCGGTGATAACTCTACGGTCACTGATGATGTCTATGTAAAACTGACACCGGATAATGATAAGGATTCCAAAGCGCTTTTTGCAAAGATGCTCAGTTCCAATAAATACTATGTAAAGATAGTGTTTGAGGATGGCACCGGCAAGACGGTAAAGACACTGGATGGTAAGAGCAGTAAGACCGTGAAGGAGATCAAGGGCGGCAGTACAAGTCAGCAGAAGAAATACGCCGCCGCACTGAATCAGTATGATGATACGAATAAGGGAAGCGAGAAGGGAGATGAGCAGAATTATAATAAGCTTGTTTCTGCAAAACAGATCGGTGGCAAAGACCTGCAGACAAATAACTGTCTGATCTGGCGCATTTCCAATTCCAAAGCTCGTACCGATGGTTTCAAGATCTCAGCAAAGAGTTCTAAGTATGTCAACTGGAAAGCAAAGGTCTATATCTATAAAAAGAGCGGTTCCGGCGCAAGTGCCATTTGGACAAACGTGCTCAGTGGTAAGCAGGTAAAGGGTAAGACTGTTAAGGCTTCCGATATGGGAAATGGTGACTATACCGAGACAAATAGCGTCATCGCACAGTACATCGGTAAGGAAAGTACCCCTGAAGATGATAAGGATGTCAACCTTTCCGGCACCTATGAGTCCACACCGGAAGCATACGCCGAGCTGAAGGAAGGTTCCGTCTATAACGAGACGTTTGAAGCTATGGCAGGTACCCCGAGCACCCGATCCCTCTACTTTGCAACCGGCGGCTCCGAATTCATCGTCAATATGCAGGCAGTCTACGATGACTACAACCTGGATGAAGTGGGAGGAAACAAGAACTCCTACCGCAGTACCCGTACCTACAAGTCCATCTTCAAGAAAGTGGATTGTGAGTATAAGAAGGGAGATACGCTGAAGAGTCTTGCGGCAGGTGGAAGTACGACAGAGACATTTGTTTCGAATAATCAGGATAAGAAATCCGAGAAAACGATCACGGTAGAGAAGAACAATGCGATCAATCCGACAGGTGCAAGCAGCTATAACACTTCCATTAAAGAACATACCGCAGCAACGAAGTTTGAAGCTACATGGACCGGAACGATCAGCAACAGCACACCGGAGCCGGCAGATGTAGGAAAGTTTGATCCTGGTAAACCGGGAACTCCTTGTGCGGGTAAAGGATTTGATAAAGGTACACAGAGAACAAAGGCTACGGCAGAGACCAACTGGAGCGTAGATGCTTATAACAACGCACTCGATCAGGCTTTTTCCTGGGCGAAAGAAATGGAGCAGATTGGAGGAAGCCCGGACGGAACTGCATGGCGTATCGCGGACTCTGACGGATACAAGAGGATCTATGATGTCGGCGATGCTGTGATAACAGTCACCATGAGTGGCGGATCAAAATCAAATGCGATCGAATGTGGATCCAGTGCATCCTTCAGTAAGAACGGTACTTACACCAGCAGTCAGAAGTCATCTGCTACGGTAAAGAGCAATGACAGCGGTGTTCTTGGAAGTGGATATTCCTACACCAAGGGACAGTTTGGTAAAGGAAGCGGATATCATGCAGGAGCACATGGACATGGAGGAAGCTGTCCGGGAAATGATAAGCAGACCGGAACAGATGCCAAGGGCAATCCTATCATGGGACCTTGTGGCGATGAGCATAACTGTGGTTCATTTACACCTGGTACTGATATTACCTATGGTCCGAGTGCAACTATCAACTACACCATCAAGGTCACTTTCAAAAACGGTACCATCGATGCAAAGAATTACGATGGAAATGTAGGAGAGAGCGGGCTTAACGTCGTAAAGCAGACCGGACTGACACAGTTTGGCGCACATGCGATGTGTGGAGCGTGCTGTGAGCATGTGCTTCCACAGATCGAGGATGTATGGACACAGAAGCTTCGCTTTGACACCATCCGTTTCACAAACCTTAAGGTATGGAAGCTGCATTCCGGCTACGTGCAGGGCATGAGCGAGATCCGGCAGACGGACAGTGGAACCGGAACCGGTATCGAAGGTGCTGACGGAGCAGCGGAAGCAGAGGAAATTAAGAAACAGAAGGAAGAAGCAGAGAAGAACGAGGTACATATCGATCCGGATGTTTCCACGGAAGAGGGAGAACTACAACACTGCATACGACTGCAACTACAATGCAAGACAATATGCAAGCATTCAATGCATAAAAGAAGGAATAAATTGTTATAGATTTTTGAGAGAATAGCACGTATAATATAGAAAAAGTGAAAGGAGCATATAGCCTATGAGTACAGCAAAGCAGATGGTTATGAATGAGCTTTTGAATGTGTCCGATGACGTACAGGATGAATTTGAGGTTTTGGAAAGTTTATATAAATTAGTTAAGCTAGAACAGAGCAGAAAATCTGCAGCAGAAGAGGGAACTTTGACAACAGAAGATGTTAGAGCGCATTTTTCCAGAAAGCATGAGAAGGATAAGGTGTTTGCATGAGAGTTCGATGGACACGACCTGCATTAAAAGATCTTGATGATATAGAGAACTATATTGCAGAGGACGATGCAGATCGAGCAGCAAATTTTGTTGATAAATTGATTGACTTAGGGGAATCATTGGAATTTGACTGGGAGAGAGGAACACAGGCAAAGTGGACGAATGATAAATCCATTAGAGAAATCTATTATCATAATTATACGATTATATACGAGATTATGGGAAATGAAATACAGATCCATGAAGTACATAATTGGGCAAAAATGATTCGACATTTTAATAAATAGTTTATATGACAATGCTGGTAGGTGCTGCTCAATGATATTTCTTAGGATCGCAAGGTATCGCAAAATATGCTTGAATTAATAACAAAAAAATACGAGAAACCTTGAAATATCAAGGCTTCTCGCACTTTGAAGTAATGCGGAAGATGGGACTTGAACCCACACGATCGCAATGATCACAAGATCCTTAGTCTTGCTCGTCTGCCAGTTCCGACACTTCCGCGTGTCTGTCGCATGTCTGTCAGCGACTCTGTTATAATAGCAAACGATACAACAATTGTCAACCGTTATTTTCATTTTTTTTAATTTTTTTAAAATTGTTTTTTCTATTGACATATTTACGAAAATTCGATACAATATCATATGTTCGCAGGAGTGGCGGAATTGGCAGACGCGCAGGCTTCAGGTGCCTGTGGTAGCAATATCGTGTGGGTTCAAGTCCCATCTCCTGCATTCATAAAAGAAAAAGGATCATCCACTTGGATGGTCCTTTTTCTTTTAAAAGCGAAGCGTCCCTTGAACCCAGTTCAATAATATCCTGTTAAGACCAAGCGTTTTTTCAACGCTTCTACGATTTTGCTGACCTCGGGAAAATCGTTGGAAACACTGTGTCCGCTGTTCTCACAAGCAATCATCGCTCTATCAATAACCTTTTTCTAAATCATATTACTTTTCCATACAGTATTACAAAATGTTGTCAATATCTCTCGAACCATATATTAAACGTCGGATTTCCATTATATTATCAATCACTACATAATAAACAACATAGTTTCTCACATAAATTCGATAATACGGATAATCTCTTTTC
>JBNMJQ010000047.1:0-3148 GCA_050873865.1 Agathobacter sp.
GCAGTTGTATATGTACCTCTGTTCGTAGAGCAGGATGATGTGATCAAGATCGATACAAGAACAGGTGAGTACCTTTCAAGAGTATAATCTGGTTGCGGATATATGAATTTAAGCCGGGAAGCGTTTGCTTTCCGGCTTTTTTTACAAACGAAATAGCTAAGGGATGATCCTTATACTTTGGATCTAGGGTTTCACCCTTGGATAATTTGGAAATAATCTCTTTGAGAAGATCAATATTTAGTCCACGTCATGGTATCCCTTAACGTTAGGGTCTTTTGCAATCCTTTCTGCCTCCAGCAAAGCAGAGACGGTTTCATGGGGTGGAGATCCTTCGGTGATTTTGAATGGGATGCCTCTCTCACGTAGTGATTGACGAACAAAAATATCAATACAATGCACGAAAATAAAAAGCATTGGCTTTATCACTCATGGATAAAGTCAATGCTTAATAATTATAGTAAAACTATTTTATTTTACACGTTTGTAGGTTACGGTCTTTGGTGCACCTGACTTCTTGATCAACTTCACAATCTTCTTGTAATTGGAATTAGAAGCTTTAATCTTGATGACTGCTTTTTTGTTAATTCCAGCAAATGCCTTCTTCCCAATACTTTTAACATTTCCCTGAATAGTAATTGTCTTTAATTTGCTTGCCTTGTAGAATGCCTTTTCACCGATTTCGGTAACCGATGAAGGTATCGTAACGGACTTGATGTCCTTATTCTCAAGTGCGTAAGAACCAACGGAAGTTACTTTATAAGTTGTTCCTGCGACTTTGATACTTGAAGGAATCTTGGCATTTGTTGTGCCATTCTTCCAAATAGAATAGGCAGTAACTGTCTTGCCGTCTCCATTACTCTCGAATGTAATATTTTTGGTTCCACCCCAGCTATGTATGGTTCTTTCACTATAAGCTTTATTGTCTACCAGTGTCAGATTTCCGTTACCCTCATCAACGTAGAGTGCATAAATTTTTCCAACATACTGTCCGAATGCTGCTTCTGGAATCTTTCCGCTAAAAGTCGTTGCATTCTCATTAACGTCTTTGTCTGGAAGATAGGCACAAAGTTCGGCCGGGTACTCCCAGTCTTCAACCATCTCAGTCTCAGAAACAAAGGATAACTTACTGACATCTACAGCACTGTCATCGGCTGTCAGATATACACCAGCGGATACATATGGGACATCTCCAACACACAGTTCCGTATAATTATTCTCATCGATCAGAGTTCCGGTCGTGTAATACTTGCTTTGTGTCTCTGCGGCCTGCACGGTTGGTACATTAAATGCGCCTGCGGTAACTGCCAGCGCAGCGGCCATTATTCCTGCTAATAACTTTTTCTTCATTCCTATAATCTCCTTTATCATTATGTTTTAGAGTACGGGTTTCTTCTGTACTCCTTATTTCACATTATAGTCAATAAATTGAGCATAGTCAATGAATTAATCATGCTAGATTATCCTTGAACGGAGGTAATTGTCTATATGATTTCATATGATCCATTATTTGAGACAATGCGAAAAAAAGGAATAACAGAATACAATCTTATTTATAAACAGGGAATGTCTGCCAACACCATACATCGCATCAAAAAAGGATTGCCTTTTACAACGGAAACTTTAGATACGCTATGTTTCATATTAGATTGTGAAGTCAGCGATGTTCTTCGCCATGATAAAACAAAGTAAATTTGTATTATTTTGGTACTTTGATTGTGCAGAAATTACAAAAATTCCCGCAACAACCACATACATGCCACCGACGCAAACACCTGCGACAATAACAGTCCCCACAGATAAGCACCGATTCCATACGCCGGCACAAGAAACCATATCATTCCGATGCGGATCAGGCACGCGAGCAGATTAACAAAAAGCACCTGCTTCGGGCGACCGAGTCCGTGCAGGATACTGTTTAGCAGGCTTGTGATGTACATCAGAGGGCAAAGCCAGGCGAGGCGGCAGATGAAGTGTCCGGCAAGCGCATTGTGGAAAAGTTTGTTGCCGATCATATCCCCTGTGAGTAAAAACAGAATCGTGAAAGCAAAGCCAAGAAGCAGTCCAAGCTGGATTGCTTTTTTCGTTGTGCGGCGGATCTGATTTTCATTGGAGCGTCCCCTTGCTTCGGAGATTGCCGGAAGAAGCAGGACGGACAATGAGTTTGTCAGCACGCACGGAAACAGGATGATGGAGAGGGTCATACCGCTTAAGATGCCGTAGATGCTGAGCGCATCTGTCTGCGTATATCCGTAGAGCTGCAGCTTCTGCGGAATCAGAAGGTTTTCGAGGCTGGTGCTGAAAGCAACGGACAGACGGTTGATCGTCAGGGGAATGACCATCGCAAGGAAGGCGTGGGTCATGGTGCGGTTGTATACAAGGAGCGAATTACGATGCCTGTGATTAGGGAGGTTTTCGCGTAGGCCTTCATGACCGCTTGGCGTGGAGTTGTCTTCATAAACTCGGGCTTGCGTCCCTTGCGGCAGGCGTTTCTCGCGCAGCAGGGCACTCATGGATACAAGAAGTCCTGCCGCTTCACCGATCACAAGACCGCAGACAGCGTGGAAGGCAGTAAGAGGAATGCCTTTTTCAGTGGTGATCTGGAAAATGATCCAGACGCTTCCAACGCGCGCAATCTGTTCGATGAGCTGACAGAGAGATGGGACGAAAGCATTCTTTTTGCCGTAATAGTAACCGTTGATGCAGGCGTGGATACAGCATGGAAGCAGCGAGTAGGTTAAAAGCACAAGAAGCGGGGCACAGCGCGCCTCACCGAGAAAACGCACAGCGATCAAGTCGGCATTAAAGTACATGAAGATTCCGGTGAAGATGGACAGACCGCAGGAGAGAACGAGTCCGAGGATGAGATAGGCACGCGCTTTTTTCTCGCCGCAGAGGGAGTCCTTACAGCCACCGATCGCATCGCCGACAAATTTGGAGATGGATGTCTGGATCGAGGAGGCGGTCAGCGCAAAGCAGAGGCTGAAAACAGGCCCAATCAGCTGATAGATTCCAAGTGCTTCTGCACCAATCGTGCGGGAGAGGAATATTCTATAGAAGAAGCCAATGATTCGGCTTAAGACACCGGCGGCGGTCATCAGGAGAGTACCGGTGATCAGTGGATTTTTTTTGATGGAAGATAGCGTCAAGA
>JBNMJQ010000048.1:0-3073 GCA_050873865.1 Agathobacter sp.
GTTCCTGACCTGGTGCGGCAGACTGCTGCGGAGTGACTGGCTTCTCCGGTGCGGCTGACTTTTCCGGTGCAGCTGGCATCTCCGGTGTGGCTGGCTCTGCGGAGTTCTTCATCTGCGTTGGCTGATCCCATCCGCCGTCTTCCGCCCTCTCTGCCTGCAGGCGTTCCGTCGCAAGACGCACGAACTCACTCTGCACCGGGGACGGTTCTTCTGTCACGTCCGGCTCCGGTTGTGTGGCTGGGCGTGCGTTTTCTGGCGGCTGCTCAGGCTGCGTGACCGGACGCGCGTTTTCCAGCGTTGGCTCAGGCTGCATGCTCGGGCGCGTGCTTTCCGACGTTGGTTCCGGTGGTGTGGTTGGGCGCGTGTCTTTCGGTGGCTGTTCCGGCGTTGGTTCCGGCTGCCATACCTGAAAAGTTCCGGTCGTAAATCCATCCTCTATCGTATCCTTCCAACTGCTCGCCGCATAATACTGTCCCCCGAACCGCACTCCTACCCCTACGATATCTGCGTCATCGAATGCGTTTTCCCCAAAGGAATTTTTCTGGATCCTGATCCTTGCGGTGCCACGCCCTTGTCCGAGCGAAAACTCGCCAATCGGTATTCCCTGTAACCCATCGCCTTTAACGAGCAGATACACCTGTGCCGGTCCCTGATACCGCCCCATGCCCTGCACATGTATTTCCATATCGATCGTATCATCTCTTTGATCCGTTCTGATAAATCCGATATTTTTTCCTTTTATCCCATTCTCATATGTAAATAGATAAGTGATAAATCGCTTCATCACGGTTTTTACTCCTAAATATATCCGTTATTATTCATTAAATGTCTGTCGCATGACATTTATGCATAAAAATGACGGTTGCAACCGATAGTTGCCATATAGTTGGTGGAATGTGGCAGGATATGTATGCGCATTGCTATGTGTTATGCTGCTCGTTGCTATGGTTTTGTGAATTGAGAATAGAAAAGCCGCCTGCGGGCAGAAAGCATCGTCACAGGCGGCAGAAGGTTCTATTTTGTGCAGAAAAACTCGATTTCTTCACCGAGCGGTCCTTTGCAGAATGCGATCCGCGCCGGGTATGGTGGCTGGGAGGAAATAACAATATCCTTTGGTGCTATAAAGACTTCATAGCCCGCAGCAGCTACCGCGCCCACACATGCATCTACATCATCCGTGGCGAAAGCGAAATGGCGGATGGTTCCTTTCTCAAGCGGCTCCTCTCCATTGTTGAATATCTCGATTATTCCCGCTCCCGTGTCCAGCATAATCCCGTCCTGCCATTCCCGCGCTACCGCAAGTCCAAGGATATCGCGGTAAAACGCGACCGTCTTACGATATTCTTCTTCACTGCAGCATTTCATAGATACATGGTGGATTCCCTTAACAAGACTCATTTTTATCTCCTTCTGAAACCATACTCGTTTTCTTCCACCGGGATGCATTTTGCGTCCATCCCGGTGATCGTGATATGTGTGCCGCGGTTGATCATTACAAAGACTTCATCAATCTGCTTTTCGGTTCCCTGAATCTCCATTAGAACGGAACCGTCCGGCTCGTTTTGTACCCATCCGGTTGCTCCGGCTAAGCCGGCGGCATGCTCCGCGCGGTAGCGGAATCCAACGCCCTGCACATCGCCGTATACACGGATTCTTTTGCGAATTACATGCTCGTCGTACTCAGCCATCCGAAACCTCCTGTTAATCATGCTTAACACGTTTTACTTCAAAACTTATCCCCGCGCATATCTGCTCATTAACTCTTTTACTCCCTGTGCGCCCAGAAACGGCAGACATGAAGTGCAATCTTTCCCTTCATCCAGCAATACTCCAACAAGTTCCTTCACATCCGCCTGCGCCATGAACGGAAGGCAGCTCTCATACTCTTCTCCACTTTTAGCCAAGGCAAGAGCAATCTCTTTCACATCGGCTTCCTTCATAAACGGCAAACAGTCCTCACAGTTTTTTCCTTGCTCAAGCAGTCCAAGCGCAACCTCTTTTACATCGGCTTCCTTCATAAACGGTAAGCAGTCCTCACAGGTTTTCCCTTGCTCAAGCAGTCCGAGCGCAACCTCTTTTACATCGGCTTCCTCCATAAATGGTAAGCAGTCCTCACAAGATTTTCCTTGCGCGATCAGATTCAATGCGAGTTCTTTTACATCCTCTGCTTCCATATATGGCAATAAGTTCATACTCGTAAATTGCTGCTTGTCCACACTCTCCATAACTGCTGTAATCTGTGACGGCTTCAGGATTGGGATTGCTTCTTCGATCTCAGCCTCTGACAGGTTAGCAGCCTTCATTTCCTCTTTGTCTGCGCCTTCGAGGATGGCATTTACGACCTTTGATTCGCCAATCAGTTCATCGATTGAAATATGGAAAAGCTTTGCGATCTCCGGTATTTTGGAAATATCCGGCATGCTGTTGCCCCGCTCCCAGCTCGATACCGCCTGATAGCTGATTCCCAGACAATCAGCTAGTTCAACCTGCGTCATGTTGTGCTCTTTTCTAAGGGTAAAAATTCTCTTACCAATATCCTGCATACTAAACATACTTGTTTTCTCCTTTTTTCTATTTGTAACCCGACGATCGTTCAGATTTAATTCCATTATAAGAAAACAATCGCAAAATGCTATCAAGTGGTAATTGAGTTCTCCTAAATTGTTGCTTGCATAGGGGATTTATATCCATTCATAGTCCCCTCCGGTTATGGCAAGTGACAGCAGTGTATCCATTTTTTCAACTTCCTCCTCGCCGCTTACAACCTGAAGCAGCTTTGCGGTTTCAACAACCTTCGGCATCTCCTCATCCGGTCCGATCTCCATATCTGCTTCTTCCCCGCAATAGGGTCACACCAGTGTCGGTCCGACCCGAAGATCTAAAAATCTGCTGCCACAGTCAGCGCATTCGTAATAGCCACACAGTTCTGTATCATCTGGTACGTAATACATATTCTAACCTCTTTTTACATTAATTATATTTCTTTATAATCTCACATAATTTAACATACTTTTCTTTAAGCATAGTAAAAAGTTCATCTGTTCCATCAAGTTCACCGGCACGAAGTTTTTCA
>JBNMJQ010000049.1:0-2296 GCA_050873865.1 Agathobacter sp.
ATTTTAGATTTTACATTATTTGAAGAACATCCAAAGTTTATGGCAAAATATCAGATTTTAGATGTAGAAGATGGATTTTTATATTCAGATAAATTATGTATTAAAGTACTTGACCTGACACAGCTTGAGAAAGCAAAAGACCAGTCTGAAACAGATAAAAAGATTTTGAAATGGGCGGGTATATTCAAGGCAGAGACTCTGGAAGAACTTGAGCAGTTAGCAAGAGGCGAGGAGGTATTTGAGAATATGGTAGTGACAATGAAAAAACTGAGTGAAGATGAAAAAATCCGTATGCAGTGTGAAGCAAGGGAAGACTATGAGAGATGCCTTCTTACGGAATATAATGCCGGAAAACGGGAAGGGATAGAACTTGAACGGGAGAATACAGAAAAGGAGCGGCAAAGAGCAAATGATGCAGTTAAAAGAGCTGCTGAGTTGGAAGCCGAGGTAAAAAGACTGCAGGAGCTGTTGAAATAACTGATGAACCGAACAAGAGTCAAGCAAACATTTGCAGAGTATACAAATCAATATAATGCATCTGATCCGAAGATCAGACTGAAGATCGATCATACGTATCGTGTGGCGGCGCTTGCGGAGCGCATTGCCAAAACAGTTACGGATATATCCGTTGACGAGGATCTTGCGTGGACAATGGGGATGCTTCATGACATAGGTCGTTTTGAGCAGGTGAAAAGATATGGCACTTTTGTGGATAGCGAGTCGATAGATCATGCAGAGCTGGGGATAACAATTCTGTTTGAGGACGGTCTTCTTGCACAATTCGGAGATTTTACACCGGAGGAACAGGAACTTCTCAAAGTCAGCATTGAAAATCATAACAAATACAGAATCCCGGAAGGGATGTCTGCGGAGAAAACTGCCTATTGCAATATATTACGTGACGCAGATAAGATTGATATTTTCCGGGTGAATTGTGATACACCGCTTGAAGATATTTATAATGTATCGACTGCGGAACTGAAACAGGCAGCAGTATCGGATTCTGTGAAAAAATGCTTTATGGAGAAGCACACGGTGCTCCGCAGCCTGAAGCATACGCCGGTTGACAATCTGGTAGGACATGTTTGTCTGGTATTTGAACTGGTTTACCCGATCAGTGTACAGATTGCAAAGGAGCAGGGATATGTGGACAAGCTGATGCGGTTTGCATCGGACAATCCGGATACGAATGCATGGCTTTTTTATATGCGGAGGCATTTATGGAGCAATTGATTGGAAAGCTGGTGTGTTTCGCGTGGAGCATGGAAATAGTTGTCCGTTCGCCTTATCCGTGCTAAACTAATTGTATTTATATGAGGGAACAGGAAAAACGATGAACATTGTATTATTATCAGGCGGATCAGGGAAGCGCCTGTGGCCGCTTTCCAATGATGTGAGAAGCAAACAGTTTATTAAAATATTTAAGAAAGAAGACGGCTCTTATGAGTCTATGGTACAGCGGGTCTATCGGCAGATCAAGACGGTAGATGCGGATGCAACCGTCACGATCGCGACTTCCAAGACACAGGTTTCAGCGATCCATAACCAGCTTGGGGATGGCGTGGGGATTTCCATAGAGCCATGCAGAAGAGACACCTTTCCGGCGATTGCGTTAGCAACAGCTTATCTTGTCGATGAAATGAAAGTCAGCCCGGAGGAATCGGTGGTAGTCTGCCCAGTCGATCCTTATGTAGAGGATGACTATTTTGCTGCTCTGAAGGATCTGTCAGAGCAGGCGGACAAGGGGGAAGCTAATCTGGTACTGATGGGAATCGAGCCGACTTATCCAAGTGAAAAATACGGCTATATCATTCCAAAAACTGCTGATCATACCTCCATGGTTGAAACATTCAAGGAGAAACCGACGGCAGATGTGGCAGCGGAATATATAAAGCGTGGTGCTCTTTGGAATGGCGGTGTTTTTGCGTACAAGCTGAAATATGTGCTTGAGAAGGCACATGAACTGATTGAATTTACAGATTATCAGGATTTATTTGATAAATATGAGACTTTGACAAAAATTTCTTTTGATTATGCGGTTGTAGAGAAAGAGGATAAGATCCAGGTGCAGCGTTTTGCCGGACAGTGGAAAGATCTCGGTACATGGAACACACTGACAGAGGCGATGGAAGAATCTGTTGTCGGAAAAGGTGTTTTAAATGAGACCTGTTCGGATGTGCACATCGTCAATGAAATGGATGTGCCTGTGCTGGCGATGGGATTACATGATGTGGTCATTTCCGCTTCGCCGGATGGTATTCTGGTATCCGATAAAGAGCAGAGCAGCTATATCAAG